>JAFIER010000050.1 GCA_020832465.1 Bernardetiaceae bacterium | reverse complement strand
TTTATTTATTTCAAACCAATTATTTCAAACCAATTATTTCAAACCAAAAATCCATTTCAATTATGGTAAATTTTAATGTCAATTCCGAAACCCGCAAAGACGGGTTTTCGTTGAACTGCAGAACGCAGAACGCAGAACGCAGAACGCACTAACGCCAAGCGGCTTGATGCTCCTTTTGCTCGCCGTGTTTATTTTTGGGCTTAGTGGGTGTCAGGACACGATGCAAGATGATTTGCAACTCTCCGCAGATAGCGGTGTCGCAGATGTAGACAACTCTGCCACGCTCTTCTCGACCCCACCCGTGAATCCTTATGAGGATTATGGCATATTTCATAACTATATGCTTGATGAGTTTACACAAGAGGCTAATTTTCCTAATCATACCTGTATAGAGGCACTTATTTTGTCAAATAATGAGCTTGACTACCAGTTGCCTAATGCATCATTTTTGCTTACTCCTAATCAACGTAATCAAATTTTGTATTCTGCGGATTTAAGTATTAAAAATTTGTTTTATAAAGCCCAAAGCTATTCTCAGTCTGATTCACTCTTCAATCCCATGCTTTTGTTTAATGATGTGATAGCGGAGTTAAATAGTACAGGGCTTATATCGTCATCAGGCTATTCAGCTTTAGAAACCTTAGCTAGTGCGTACGACTTAGACATTTATGACAATCCTAATTATGAAAAAATAGAAGATATGCTGAATGCTTGGATTACTAACATAGAGTCTGTTGAAAGCGTGCTACTTGCTAATGGATAGTGCTTTTGTTTATCCAACATTAGCGGCTGCTAAGTATAGTGCAATATACTGGCGTAATGTATCCCTTTCTCCTGCACATCCCTACAATAATATGCAAATTACAACTCAAGGTCGTTTTGGAGATTGGTGGCGTAGAGCACGAGGTGATATTTTTGTTGGTGCTGTTGATGCACTTGGAGCAGTAGCTGGTGGTTTAGCAGGTGCGGCAGCAACAGGTGGTAGCCCAGGCGGAGTTTTAGCAGGTGGTACAATAGCTGCAAATGCTTGTTCGTATGGTGGTAAAAAGTTTATGAATAATCTGGGGCAGGAGACTCCATTTTTTGATTTATTTTGGCAATAAATAAATGTATAGAACTCATATATCCACTTTTACTTACATATTGTGTATGAGTTTATGAAAGTGGATATATGATTTTTTGCGTAAAAAACTTATATACTACCATGAAGCAATTTTTATTTCTATTCATGTTTTTGTGGTTTCTGGCTTGTAATATTTTTAATATTTTGCAAGCACAAGACTTCACCCTTAGAGGGCAAGTCTTAGATGCCGAAACAGATAAGGCACTCCCTTTTACGCACGTGCGCCTCGAGGGTAGCGAAACGGGTGTGGTCGCTGATGTAAATGGATATTTTGATATTAGTCTATCTGAAAAGGATAAGCAGCGTTTCTTGATATTTTCTTATATTGGCTATCAGACACAGCGCATACAAGTTAATGCGTACCTATCTGAAAAAAGCGAAATGGTGTATTTAGAGCCTCATGAAAAAAACTTAGATAGCATTTTGGTAGAGGCGAAATATAGTGCTGTAGATTTAGTAAGAGAAGCCTTAGATGCTGTACCTGAAAATCATTATTTTGAAAAAGCTATTCGATATAAAGCTGCACTTTTCATACAAGCTACTAACGAAGAAAGCGAGATAAATACTTTATCAGGTGGGGATTTTGAGGTTTATCGCCCACCTATGCGGAAACAGTTATACCCTAATATGCGAGCTAAAAAAACTGCTTATTGGATAAACGATAAGTTAGATTTACCACCTTTTAATCAAAGAGATTTAGATATGGCACTACGTGAGGGTTTTGATAAGCATCAAAACATCTCGCTGCTCAATAAAAAAAGACTCGCAGATTATATATACGTAATAAAGGGATTACGCACTTATCAAGATACCACGATTACATATTGGATACAAGCGCATAGTCTTAATAAGGAGGTACTATTCGCAAATTTTTATTTGGATACTGCAAGTTTGGCTTTTGTTCAGATAGAGTTATTTCCTCATAATCAGTTTTTTAAATATGGAAGTAAAACCGCTCCTCGCTATTCCTTCAAACAGTACAAAAAAGATAAAGGAAAATGGATTCTTGATTATTACTATGCCGAAGGATATGCTAATGTTATGGATAATGAGCATCTTGTCAAGCAATACTTTATCAATCGTGAAGTAACAGATTATAAAGCACGTCCTTTTTTTCCTTTGCACATAATCTCGAATGAGTTCAGTATTTTGAACTACAGAAATAGCGTGCAACTTTATAGTGAGGAGGAATTTTATCAATTCTTTCCTTATTTTTCTGTTATTCAATCAAGTATTTCTAATCAATAATTTTTTGAATTATGAAAATCAAAGTATTTTTAGGATTTGTGTTTATCATACTTATCTTTGGAAACTCTATTTGTCAAGCACAACTTAGTCTTTTTGCGGGTTTTGGTGCGCAAACTAACGCAAGCCTTACGCCTATGTCTAATAAACTACAAAGTTTGGGATATGAAGGTCTGCCTACTCCAAGCTATGGATTTAGCTTATCATCGTTACTACAAAGCAACCGCTTTATATTAAATATTGGTGGTGGCTCTTTTCACGCTTTAAAAAGTGGCGAAACGAACGCTATAGATTTCTCTACAATTAACATGGAACTTAGTATGGGACGAGTAATATATAACTTGCCTAAACACAAAATTGATTTTATGACTGGTATAGGGACAAGTTACATGACTTTTAATCTTCGAGAAAATAAAGGCGCAGCTGCGGGCAACATGCAACAGTTTGTAGGAAGTCGTCGTAATAGTGTAGATTTTGAAACTAATCCAGCTATATTTTCTGACTTATATCTTACACCTCGAGTGCAATACAGACGTACAGGTGGAGTATTAAATTTTTGTGTATTTGCGTCTTATCAATGGGGATTATCTAAGAATGTAACTTGGCAAGCTATGGGGGCAGATGTAACTCAAATACCAGAAACGAATCGCCTTAGTAGTTTTACAGTTGGCATAATGATGTCGTTTTTCTAATCAAACTATTTACAAAATGTCATTCATTCTTTATGACACATTATTTAAAAGTCCTTTGTTTTATACTGCTATCAGCCTATCCAAAGATATTACAAGCGCAGGTTGTTCTAATTTTAAATTCCGAGACCCAAAAACCTGTAGAATTTGCTGATATTCTTTATTTTGATGACACAAAGGTAGTAGGAGGTACATACAGCAATGCAAAAGGACAGACGCTTCTTGAGTTGAGCGATGAGGTGGTTT
>JAFIER010000047.1 GCA_020832465.1 Bernardetiaceae bacterium | reverse complement strand
GTTATTTTATTTTCATCGTTTTCAGTATTATCATCAATATTTTGAGAGGACGGACTACAAGCAGCCATCGTAATACAAAGGAATAAAAAACAGAATTGCTTTAGGTTTGACATGGGGGGTTAAGGTTTATGATAATGATTTTCTAGTATTTGTAAGGCGTATTTTATACTGCGAAATTTGCTCAAAAGTTTTTTTAGGTAATAGCGTACGCACCGCTTCTACGGCATAAGTATTGAGTATTTTTTTGAGAAATGCAATTTCCGACTTAGCGCTCTTATCGTGCTTTCGCACAATATGTAAACTCTCAAAACGGACTCGAAGTTTATTTTTTGTACTAATTCCATCGTGCATAAAATTTGCAACTACAATAGGCACATAACAAAACTCCGCCCCCGCCTGATATATTTCATATACCTGCTCAAAATCAGATGTAATATAATCACCAGAAAAAGGAAAACGCAAGGCCCACTCTCGGCGCAGTGCCATACTTTGATGACAAAATTTCATACCTGTCCAAGGCGTATCGAGTGGCTCTGCACGTACAATTTCGTTATAACTTTCGTTAATAACCTGATAATCGCCGTAAATCAATACAGCCGTATCTGTAGCTTGCGCAAAAAGTTGGCTAAGGCTTTGTTCACTATAAAAAGTATCGCCCGCATTAAGGTATAAAATATAATCCCCTTTGGCTAAACGCATGCCTTTGTTCATCGCATCGTAAATACCCGCATCTGGCTCGCTCACCCAATGATTTATAACAGATTGATTATCAGAAATTACAACTAGCGTATCGTCCGTAGATTTTCCATCAATAATGAGGTACTCAAAAGACTCAAAATCTTGTGAGGCTACACTTTTTATAGTTTTTTTTAACGCCTTAGCGGCATTAAAACAAACGGTTATGACAGTTAATTTCATATATTTGTAATTCAATTTGTAGGGTGCATTTCAAAATTACGTGGTTTGTGTTTGGTCGGGACACCAAACAGGACGTAGTGACCCGAGAACTAACATTTCTGTCAGAAATATTAATTCTAAACTTATAGCTGCGTAAATATGAAGTGCACTCAATTTGTATTAAGGTTGTGCTAAGTAGCTAACTGCTCGCCGAGCCTTGAGAATACTTAGTATGCTAATTACGCAAAAAATAAGAAAAAAACATCATTTATGAACCGTTTATCTCACCCTTTAGTCAAAACTGCCTTATTAGGCGGGATTTTTTTGGCTACTTTTTGCTTTTTATATACCCTTTCCTTTGTGCTTTTTGATGCCAATCCTTTCGGTAGGTTTGAATATCTTTATATGCCTTTTTATGCCTTAGGACTTTTTGCCGCGATGTTTTTTTATCGTATTTATCACGGAAATGGATTTTTAGCACCTTGGAAAGCACTCACTATCGGATTGATTATGAATCTTGTAGCAGGCATTTTTTACGCTACATTGCTCTACGGACTGCTTCGCTTGCAACCCGAGCTTGTCGAAGACTATAAAGTGAAAGTAAGCGAACTTGTAAGTAAAACTTTTGAACATGCACCTGAATACTTTGCCGAGCGTTCTATTTCAGAAGCCCAATTTGCTAAAGATATTTCAGAAGTAACAGCAGTAACAATGGCTATCGATAAACTCATCAAAGTCCCTAGTATCGGACTGCTAATGGTTGCTTTAATGGCAATGTTTGCCAAACGAAGAGAGCCCGAAAAAGACTCGAGATACTGATTAAAAAACAAAGGCTAACCTGCTTTTTTATAGCAAGTTAGCCTTTATTTTTTTTTACTGCCGTCTTAGCTACAGCAAGTCGTATTGCAAGTACTACACTCGCACTTTTCGCAAGGGCATGCCTCCACTCGGCAGTTCGTGCAATCGCAGTTCGTGCAGTTGCAATTCGTACATTCGCAGTTGTTGATAACTTCTTGATTTTGCATAATATATCTATGGTTTTTTGGGTTATAAAAAATAAAATTCAATAAGCAGACGGCAAAGTCTGAAAAAAGACGCAAAAAAAAATGTTTTTTTTATTTGCAACCGTACCACTAAACCAGAGGGTACACGACAACTTTGCTAAATTAGCCCAGAAATAATATTTCTTAAAGAAAGGTTATTGCTAAGCCCATTTTTCCACAGCCCGGAGGTTGAAAAACCCACACTATGAAAAAATGTACGATAGTATGATTTGTAACCCAAAGTTAAATGTTACATTTTTATCAATTCTGATGACTTAAACCTTAATTATCAATTTTTTTTAGCATTTTTGCATACATGTTACATAAAATTTAGATTTTATCTCGTTGAACAATGAAAAAATTCATATCCATATATTCGTCAGTCAGCACTATCTAAGTCGTTCTACCAGATTGACGTACACCTAAATCAAAAATCTCATATTCTGCTCACGCAAAATTTAATATAATGAAAAACTCTACTTCTATACCGAATCATAGCCTCATGCAACAATGTATTGCTAAAATTACTTTATGCTGTTTGATGCTCACACTTCTTTCTTATGTACATCAACAGCACTTAGTTGCTCAAATTTTTCAAAACCCCATTATAGGTACAAATCCTAACACCGATAACCCTTACACCACAGGACAAACCTTTGACGGAAATATAACCGTATCAGGCATCGGACGTGGCGCAGGATTAAACGGAAGCAATACTAACAACCGTTATAATGCCAATAATTGGAATGAAACTTCGCTCACCGACGCTATCGCTGATGGCGATTACTTTGAGTTTACCCTTACACCGAATGCGGGCTACGAAATCAATTTTACGAGTTTTGTTTACACAGGGCAGGCATCAGGCACGGGGGCAAACAACTTAGCCTTTCGCTCGAGCGTCGATGCTTTTGCTAGTAATATCGGAACGCCCACCATTGGCGGCACAACTATTGATCTCTCGGCAGCCGCTTTTCAAGGCATTACCGCACCTATTACGTTTCGTATGTATGGATGGGGTGGAAGCGGCGCAACCGGTACTTTTAGCATCAATGACTTTGCCTTTAATGGCGCAGTCGTGCTCATTGCCGGTCCTACAAGCGATCCTACCGATTATTTTAGAAGTAAGAACAACGGGCTTTGGGGCAATACAGGGACTTGGGAATCTTCCGACGACAATATCAATTGGATTGATGCCACACTTACACCCACAAGTGCAGCCCAAACCATAACCATACGAAACGGACACTTCGTACAAATTAACGCTGATGTCAGTATCGATGAAACCATCATAGAAGCAGGAGGCCATCTGGCGCATACCAACAGTGCAAACCTTACCATAGAAAACGGTGCAGGCGATGATGTTATAGTAGAAGGAATATTTGAACACAACGGTGGTGAAGTCCCTAATTTTATAGGTACAATGCGCGTAAGGCCTAATGCCATAGTGCGCCTAACAGACAACGTAGGCGGCGCATCGCAAGCCTATGCAGGCAATGAAAGCATGGACAAAGTATTTTATGAAACCGATGCTGTATTTGATTGGAATACCAATTCTACCTTTGCAACCTCCGGACAAGTTTATTTTCCCAATGACTTAAGTCAGATTCCGATATTTAGAATCAATGCCAATACCGCGCCTGTAGGGGCTATTGCCAATACGACAATCAACGGTATTTATGAAGCCAACGGCAATACCACTTGGCAAAATAGCGGTAACAAAATATTCCGCAATGGCATCATAGGTACGGCAAATGTTACGCAAGCTGCCAGCTGTGGCAATTTTATTATCAATGGAAATACTGCCATAATCGGTGGAACAGGTAGCATTATACTCGATGCAACACGTAGGCTCGAGGTCAATAACAGCACTTATTGCCAACTTATTTCTGATAAAACCATCGATAATGGAGAAGTGCGTATTGCTAATAATTCAACTTTCGATGCACAAGCCTTTGAAATTAACGGTACTGCTGATTTCAGACTCAACAGCACGGCTACTTTCGTAACCGCACACCCCGATGGCATCGATGGAAACCTTACGCCTTTAAGTGGAGGTTTCTTTGTAGATGCGCCACAAACACAAACCTACGTTTTCAATCGCAACGGCACGCAAAATGCAGGCACGACCTTCCTCGCTGCGCAAGCGGGAGGCTTGAGCGTGGAAAATAACGCCTTTGTCAATCTCTTGCAAGATATTGCCGTCAGCCAAACGGTCAATATCGTAGAAGGCAAACTCAACCTCAACAACCGCAATTTGGATTTGGGAAATACGGGCTTTTTGTTTGAGGATATGCCTAATAATCATTTGGTTATAGATAATATCGGCACGGACGAAAGTAGCAAAGGTGGACGCATTATCGCCACAAACCGCACTGTAAACACAAGCTTACAAAATATCGGCGGACTTCGTATCTTTTTGCAGCGCACGGGCGGGGCGGATTATACCGTAGATATTGAGCGGCAGCATTATCAAGGGGCTGGAGTTTTGATAAAAAAAGCCTATCACGTGAGCGGCGCAGCCGCGGGTACAGATACGAATGTGCGCATCGAGTATGCCACAGATGAGCTCGCTGGTGTGCCGACGACAAGTCTGCGCATGTTTCGGCAAGAGTCGCCGACGAGTTTTTGGCTGCAATACAACACAGGCTGGGCATTTGATGCCGCAGCGCGCATAGTTACGGTGTCTGAGGTAAACGATTTCTCCTCTTGGAGTTTGGGCGATGAAATGACGCTGCTCCCCGTAGAATGGTTGAGCTTTGAAGCCCGTGAGTGGGATAGCCAAAGCGCACGCCTCACTTGGCAGACGCTCAATGAAAATCAAAATCAAGGTTTTGAAGTACAGAAAAGTAACGACGGCAAGGATTTCAAAACCATTGGGTTTGTAGCTGGAAGCGGGAACACTTCGCAGGTAATGAGCTATGAGTTTATCGATGAAGAGTTCAATGCTTCAGCATATTATAGGATTCTGCAAAAGGATTTTGACGGAAGCGAGTCCTACAGTTCCATTCTTTTTGTAGAGAAAGCACTGACGGCTGCATCGGCGGTTCAGATTTATCCCAACCCTACGCAGGGGCGCATACAGATTGTAGCACCTACCGATGCACATTTGAATTTGGCTGTGTATGATGCTACGGGGCAGTTGCTTTGGCAGGTGAGTGGAAACATTCAGCATCTCGAGGAGGTCTCGAGCCAAAGACTTGCTGCACAGCCCAAAGGGTTGTATATTTTTGAAATACAAGGACAGCACACTACGGAGCGATTGAAGCTCATCAAAGAGTAGCGAAGCAAGGAAACAATAAGTGCAATTCATATTTACGCAGGCATAAATTTAGAACTAACAGTTTTTCGAAAACTGTTAGTTCTGAAGTCGCTGCGCCGTGTTTGGTGTCCGCACTAAGCACTAAAACACGTAATTTTGAAATACCTCTAAAACACTTTGCCTTTGGGCTTGTTATAAAAGGGTATGCTTCAAGTTATAAAATAGACTTAGGCATCTCAAAAACTAACAGTTTTTCGAAAACTGTTAGTTCTTGATGCTTAGGAAATTTTACAAATAACATTTCTTTGAGAAATGTTATTTCTGGGCTTTTCGCACAAAACCGTTAGTTTTTTTATCTGTTTAGAAACGCATAAATATATCCCAAAGCATCATTCTCAATTATGACTTTACAAGAAGAACTCAAAAGCCTTAAAAACGAATTGGACAAACAGCTTCCTGAATACCTCAGCGAGGCTAATCAGCGAACCATCGAAGAGCTAAAAACCAATGATTTTGTTAGCAAAAGCCTGCAAGTGGGAGATAAAGCACCCAATTTCGAAATACCGAAAGCCTTCAAAAGGGTAGGCAGCAAGGCTACAGGTATAGACAAAATTGCCGCTCGAGGTGAACGTATAAATTTGCAATCACTACTCGATGAGGGTGCAGTTATTATCAATTTTTACCGTGGCGGGTGGTGTCCCTACTGCAATATGGAACTGCGCGCTTTGCAGCGTGCAATACCTGAGTTTGAAAAATACGGAGCGCAACTTGTAGCCATCTCTCCCGAATCGCCAGACAATAGCCTCACAACTGCCGAGAAGCAAAACCTTGATTTTTTGGTGCTCAGCGATACTGAAAGTACCGTGGCGCAAAAATTTGGTATTGCTTATCAAGTGCCTGACTACCTCATCAATTCATTTTCTAAATTTGGACTCGACCTCGCACAGTTCAACGATACTCGAAATATCAAACTGCCTATCCCCGCTACTTATCTCATTGATAAAGAAGGAATTATTCGCTTTACTTTTGCCAATGAAGATTTTACGCAAAGAGTCGATATTGCTGAACTGACAAGTGCAGTACGCAATTTATAGTTTTTTTGTCTGAATCAGGATTTACGGGATTTTAGGATTAGCAGGATTAACCTTTGAAGACACAGGAGATTGCAGACATTTAATAAAATTATAGAACTAACAGTTCTGCCAGAACTGTTAGTTCTATAATTTATAGCTGTAGCCCGAAGCTCCAGCTTCGGAAATAGTCTATGATTATGAAGGATTTGATGTAAAAGCTAATTAAGAAGAGACCCTAAGGGTTTCGAAAACCCTTGGGGTCTAAGCGACCAACGCCAAAAAATCCGCATCTGACCAAAGCCACTCGAAGTCGGGGTCTTCTTGGGCTTTTTGTTTATTTATAGGCTCTAACGCTATCGCCTTTTGCAAATAGGCTAAGGCTTGCGCCTTATTTTTTTCTAAGCTGTAAGTGCAGGCAAGGTTAAAATAGGCGTTTTTGTAGCTTGGGTCTTCTTTGATTATTTTTTCAAAGATTTCTTTTGCTTTTGTGTATTCTTTTTGGTGAATATAGACAGTACCTATACCATTCCAAGCCATATAGAAATTGGATTTAGCTTCTGTTGCTTTTTTATAATAGCTGATTGCTTTGTCGTAGTTTTTCAGTTTAACATAGGCATTACCCAAATTATTTAAAGCCTCTTCAAAATCGTCTTTAATTTCTAAGGCTTTATGATAACTATTGATTGCTTTATCGTAATTTTCTAATTGGAAATAGACAGCTCCTAAATTATTCCAAGCCCAATAATAATCTAAATTATAAGCAATAGCTTTTTCATAGTACTCAATCGCTTCCTCATACTTTTTTAGCTTGTAATAAATTATTCCTAAGTTATTCCACGCTTCATGATGATCTACTTTATAACTAATTGCCTTGTTATAAGCATTTATAGCTTTTTTGTAATGTTGTAAATTACTATGTGCTAATCCTAAATTATTCCAAGCCTCGTGTTTGTCGGGTTTGATGTCAATCGCCTTTTGATAGGCTTCGATTGCCTTTTCGTATGCTTGCAAATTGTAGTACACTATTCCCAAATTATGCCAAGCCTCGTGTTTGTCGGGTTTGATGTCAATTGCATTTTGATAGGCTTCGATTGCCTTTTCGTATGCTTGCAAACTGTTGTACACATTTCCCAAATTATACCAAGCCTCGTGTTTGTCGGGTTTGATGTCAATCGCCTTTTGAAAAGCTTCGATTGCCTTTTCGTATTCTTTTAAACCCTTACCAAATTGTGCAAAAGCACTATATACTAATCCCAAATTATTCCAAGCCCAATCATAATCGGGTTTGATGTCAATTGCCTTTTGATATGCTTCGATTGCCTTTTCGTATGCTTGCAAATCATCATACACGATTCCCAAATTATACCAAGCCTCGTATAAGTTGGGTTTGATGTCAATTGCCTTTTGATAATACTTTTCAGCTTCTTTGTAATTTTCTAATTCTTGGTAAGCCAGCCCCAGCCCAAAATAAGCCTCATAATCTTCGGGGTTTTCCTCGATTTTTCGCAGATAGACGGGGATCATTTTGTTGCCAACCATTTTATTGACATCAATTTCGCCCGTGCTGTTCATTTGTTCTAAGAAATTGAGGGCGATATTTTGAAAAACCTCGAGCGGTGAGCCATCTATAATGGGTTCGGCTGTGGGCTTGAACTGTATTTTTTCGCCGATGGCAAACCTGCGATTATAGAGTAAAGTAGTCTGTGCGGACAAAATCTGTAAGATTTCTTTGCCAAAAGCGCGCAAATCCTTGTCCAACTTCGGAATCACGAAAGCAAAGGTTTCTGCAAAGCGTGCGCGCCATTGGTCTGCATCTTCGTGATCATTATCCAATCGGCTCAAAATAGGGAGGATAAAAGGTTCTCGGGCTTCACTTTGCGTAAAGCTGGAGTTTAGAATCCGCATTGCCATCTGCTCTGCACCCGAGAAATTTTGTGCATTAGGAGCTACCAAAATAATGTTCATATCGGGCATAAGCACATTGCAAATCCCCGAGTAATCATTAAATCCGGTACGGCTATCAATCAGCACATAATCGTAATGCGCTTTGAGCTTTTCTTTGAGCCAAAGCAAATAACTACCGAGATAAAACTGCTCGTAGTTTTTTATCCAATCAAAATCTTCTATGGCAGTATGAAATCCTTCTTTGTAGGCAATAGCAGGCATTAAATCAATTTTTCCGCCCTTTTCGTTGGTGATTAAGTTTTGAATATAATGCTCCTGTGACGTTTGGGCATCGAGCGGATTGAAAAAATCGTCCTCGCTCAGGGTTTCTTGTTCGGTATTCTTGAAGGTCTCGAGGTGCTTATTGAGCAGGTCGATTAAGCCCTTACTTTTGATGTCTTCGTTTTCTTTATCAAAATAAAAATGCAAACCTGGAGCTTCCAAATCCCAATCGATAAGCAAAATCCGTCTTTTTTTGTAATGACACAAATAAGCAGCCATATTAGCGAGCAAATGGGTTCGCCCTACGCCTCCCTTGTATGAATAAAAAGTAAAAATCATATTCTAAAATCGTTTATCGGAGGGTTTTTAAATTTATCAGACTTAGCCTCGAAGGTTGTCATAGTCTCTTTGGGGCTAATTCCTTTGGCATAAGCGATATTTGCCAAACGGCGAAAAAAGTGCGTTTTGTTCGGAATATCGAGTTCTACGTGGCTATAGGATTTATAAAACTCGTCTTCCCAGCCCTTTTTCAAACGCCTAAAAGTTTGTTCTATTTGTTTACGAGCAAAAATACGATATTTTTCTGAAAGATTTTCGCAAATAGGGAGCAGACAACCCCAGATTTTGTTTTGGTCTTTGGTATTGAAGAGCTTAGCAATATTTTTATTTTCATCAAAAGAGAGCGAAAAAGCATCAGCAATCAACACAAAGTTTTTTGTAACGGGCTCGAGTTCGTCCTCGAGGTTCGGCTCGGTAGCTATGATGCTTTTATCCAAAAAATAAACACTCAGACTAATCGTTGATTTTTGACGAAAGTCCTCCAATACTTTTACGATACGCTCCTCGGAGTATATCATCCAATCTTTGGGCGAGTTGCCATAGCGCGCTGTAGGAATGTTTTCGTTGGCTTCAAAATCGCTTTTTTGGCTTGTCAGCACGATGATATAAAGCACTTCGGTGCTTTCCTTGCCTTCGTAATATATCCTGAGGTTGGCAACGCTCTGAATGTTTTCAAAGTAAGTTTGGGCGTGGATTTGTCTATTTATCATCATCTTGTTTTTTTTGTCTCTGGTCGAGGTTAAGGTTCTTGATACGCTCTATGTTCTCAATATAAGTTTGTGTTTGGATATGCCTACTCGTTTTTTGTTTTTCCAAATGCTGAACCTTTTCCCTCAACCCCTCCAACTGCTCACGAAGGGCATCAGCTTCTTGGCTCATATCGAGGCTTTGCAAATCGGTTTTGGCTTGTTGGATTTGCTTTTGCAGAGCAAATTTTTGCTGGCTATCGGCAGTAATTGCCCAGTCTTGGGAAAGGTAGGCGATTTTTTCTAATAAAATCTGGCGTGTGCCTTCTAAGGCTTTTTGGATTTCTGTTTTCATAAAAATACCAAGGTTGTATGTCAAGTTGGTAAATCGGCTTCTGGAGCTTGAGCACTCACGTTTTTCGCAAACTATGAGTGCTTGATGCTTAGTCAATTAGAACTAACAGTTCTGACAGAACTGTTAGTTCTTTTACATAAGTATTTTTTGTTTTATATCAAATCACTCATAATCATGAGGGTTTCATAAATTTGTATATCTTTTTGCAAATCTTTATGCCACTGCTCTGTTCTTGCTTTTCGGCTTTCATCGCTTTCTATGTACTCGATATCTGCTTTGAGCGTATGAATTTTGAGGTCATGCTTTTGAGACTTCATTTGTTCATATTTTTCTGATTCTTTTTTGAGTTGTTTTTGCTTTTTTCTGTAGTCTTCAAAATTAAGCGTATATTCAGTAGCTTCATATCGTTGTTTGAGCCTTTTGGCAGCTTCTTCCATCATACGAAAAACCTCGTTATCGTTCATACGTGCTTCACTTGAGGCGCGCAATTTTTTGATATTTACTGCTGCGTATTCTTTGTATTTGGCACGTGAGATACCGTCCCATGGCAAGGCATAATCCACTTCTTTTTCACCAAAATCAATATAGCTAAACTCACTGGGGAATATAATATCAGGGACAACGCCTTTGAGTTGTGTAGCATCACCATTGATACGGTAAAACTTTTGGGTTGTAATTTTGAGTGCGCCCATAGGTTTTAATTCTGCGTGCTGTGGTGCGTTGAGGTATCTATCAAAATCTATGATTTGTTGCACAGTTCCTTTTCCAAAAGTTGCAGAAGTTCCGACGACAATAGCCCTTTTATAATCTTGCATTGCAGCCGCCATGATTTCAGATGCTGATGCACTTGATCCATTTACCATAATGGTAAGCGGTCCGTCATATACTACGCTTGGGTCTTTATCAGATAGAACCATAGGGCTGCGATTTCGGCTTTTGATCTGTACAATAGGGCCTTTTTCGATAAAAAGTCCAGCCATATCTACGACATCAGAGAGCGAACCGCCTCCATTATTTCTCAAATCTAAAACAATACCATCAATATTTTCGTCTTTGAGTTTAATAAGCTCTTGCTTTACATCTTCGGAGCAGCTTCTTCCACCACTCTGACCGCTAAAATCTGCATAAAAAGAAGGCAGTCTGATATACCCAATACGCTTGCCCTCTTCATTTTCTATAACCGTAGATTTTGCATAAGTTTCTTCGAGGATAACCACGTCTCTAATAATAGGAATAACTTTGGTAGTTCCATCTATCTTACGCACGGTAAGTCGCACTTCTGTACCTTTTTTGCCTCTAATAAGCTCTACGGCATCGCTCAATCTGAAACCTACTACATCTACGGGTTGTTCTTCTCCTTGTGCTACTTTTAATATGACATCACCTGATTCGAGTTCACCTTGCTTCCAAGATGCACTTCCAGTAACGATTCGCTCGACTCTGATATTTCCGTCTCTTTCCTGTAAAGTAGCCCCAATTCCTTCGAACTGTCCGCTCATTGATATATCAAAATTTTCTTTATCTTGTGGCGGGAAGTAGCTTGTATGTGGGTCAAAAGCACTTGTTAGCGCATTGATATACATAGAGAACCACTCTTTTTCGTCGAGTTTAATCATTCTTCTAAAGAAGTCAGTTTGGCTTTTGAGTAGTTGCTCACGGGCTTTTTCTTCGAGTTCGTTAAACTCTTTAGAGCCTACGCTAATGGTCTGTTTAGTAGAGTCTTCTTCAGCACTTACTAATCCATCAAGCCTTAGCAAAGTTTGATATTTGAGTAGCTGTCTCCATCGTTCTTTGAGTGCTTCTTCGTTTTCAGGATAGTCCACTTTATCTCCATCGAGCTCTACGCTTTCTTTTTTAGCAAAATCAAAAGGTTCTGCGAGTATTTCCTTCATAAAAACTTTGGTATCCTGAAGTCTTTTTTGAAAAATATCTTGGGTAATTTGGTAAAATTCAAAATTTTGGTCTCTGAAATGATCGTCTAAAGTGAGTTTATATTCGTCAAGTTTATCAATATCCCCTTTTGTAAAATATCTTTTGTTGTTATCCAAATTTTTGAGGTATAGTTTGTATGCACGTTTAGAAAAGTCGTCATCGACTTCAATGGGTTCGTAGTGTGCGCTATTAAGAGTTTGAAGCAGGAGTTGTTTCAAGATTTTTCTTTTGGCTAAGGCCAAAGTTGCGCTATCACCGTTAGTTTTTGCTTTTGATAAAGTTTGAGAAAGTTGGCTACCTTCGTTTTCCAAATAGTTTTCTATATTGAAGTCTTGTTTATTCTCAGTATTATCGGAGATTATCGAATAGGTAGTAGTGCCTAAAAAGGCAACGATAATAAGGACGGGAACTATTTTTAATGCCATTGTAGTCATTTTTTTCGGATTATGGTTTTGCTTATCCATCAATAAGGTAAGTTTTAAATTTCGTTATCAAAGTTTAGAAATACAAATCAAGTGCTATGCTGCATTAGGTAGGTAAAATTTAATAAAAAATAAGTTTATCGTGGGTTTTACCGTATAAATTTTGTCATTTTTTTATTTTACCATACGAATAACAACGATTATTCTATACTTTTGTTATGCAAAACGAAATTTAAGATATTTGATTTGAATATCATTTTCTTTGGCACGCAGTTCGTAGCGTGTTTCGATGCCATGATGCTCTTCGAGCAGGGGCGAGTTATCTAAATCTCTGGTTATGGTAAGGTCTCTAATCGGGAACTCGCCACTTTCTAAGACCTCTACGGTATATTCAAATAAGCTACTGCTATCTGTTTTGAGCCTAAACCAGCCATCTTTTTTCAGTATTTTTCGATAAATTTCCATAAAGCGTGGCGATGTAAGTCGCCGCCGTATGTCTCGTTTTTTAGGACGCGGGTCGGGGTGTATAAGCCATATCGCATCGGCTTCATTTTCATCAAAAAATTCTAATAAATCATGAATTTTGCACCGCAAAAATCCTCCATTTTGGAGATTTTCTTCTTCTAAAAACTGTGCACCTCTCCATATTCGGGCATCTTTCAAATCCACTCCTACAAAATTGCGTTCGGGATATACCCTTGCCAAGCCTACGGTATATTCGCCATAGCCACAAGCAAGTTCGAGCTCGAGGGGGTTTTGGTTTTTAAAAAAATTAGTGTGCCACTTGCCTTTCATTTCTTTGTAATGTGGTTTACTATGACCAATTACACGAGGATTAGCATCGTTATCGGCAAATTTGAGCAACTTCGAACGACCCATATTTTATTTTATTCGTTTTCAAAATGAAGCACTTATGCGATTTTATCTATCCCATAAGTGCTTGTTTATAAAATTATTAGCTAAACAATAGCAAAAACTAACAGCTTTTCTATGCTAAGCATTTGATATCTAATATTTGTGCCAACTGTAGTAACGAAGCTTCAGCTTCGTTCTGCTCGCTAAGTGTTTGTGTTTGGTGTGGACAGCAAACACGGCTGTAGTGAGTACTTTTCAAGATTTTTAAAGAAATAACATTTCTGGCAGAAATGTTATTTCCTTAAAAATTAAAAATATCAAAGATTTAGCTTATGGAATAGTTTAACTTTCCAGCATATAAGGCTTGACGCAATTCTTTAATTTCTTCGTTTCGGATATACTCGTCGTACTCCATGTATTTATCTATCATACCATTAGGTGTAATTTCGATAATTCGGTTAGCAACGGTTTGCGTGAAGGCGTGGTCGTGAGAGGTGAGCAAAACTGCTCCTTTGTAAGTCTTAAGCGCATTATTAAATGCCGTAATAGACTCCAAATCTAAGTGGTTTGTAGGCTCATCAAGCACCAATACATTGGCTTTTTTAAACATCATACGCGAGAGCATACAGCGCACTTTTTCTCCTCCTGAGAGTACACCTGCTTTCTTGAGTGCTTCTTCGCCTGAGAAGAGCATGCGCCCTAAGAAACCGCGCATAAAAGTCTCGTCTTTTTCCTCTTCTGTAGCGCAAAATTGTCGTAACCAATCTACAAGATTTAGGTCTATGCCTTCAAAAAACTTATTGTTATCATTCGGCAAATAAGAAGTGGTTATGGTAACTCCCCATTTGTACTCGCCAGCATCGGCAGTGCGGTTGCCCATTAAGATTTCCATCAAAGCTGTAACGGCCATGCTATTTTTAGATAATATGGCTACTTTGTCTTCTTTTTTGAGTGAAATATTAATGTCTTTGAAAAGGTAATTACCCTCTTCGTCCTTAGCGGCTAAGTTTTCGACATCGAGGACTCTATTACCAGCTTCTCTGTCCATTTCGAAAGTAATGCCGGGGTATCGCCGTGTGGAGGGTTGAATATCATCGACATTGAGCTTATCGAGCAGTTTTTTACGGCTTGTTGCTTGTTTAGATTTTGAAGCATTTGCCGAGAAACGAGCAACGAACTCTTGCAATTCTTTGCGTTTGTCTTCAATTTTTTTATTTTTATCACTTCGCTGACGAGCGGCGATTTGGCTTGATTCATACCAAAAAGAATAATTACCTGTATGTATATTGATTTTTCCAAAATCAATATCTACGATATGCGTACATACGGCATCGAGGAAGTGGCGGTCGTGAGAAACGACAATAACAGTATTTTTAAAATCTGCTAAAAAATTTTCGAGCCACATTACAGTTTCGATGTCCAAATCGTTGGTAGGCTCATCGAGGAGCAGTACGTCGGGATTTCCGAAAAGGGCTTGCGCCAAAAGTACACGTACTTTTTCGTTACCACTGAGTTCGCTCATCAATCTATAATGATACTCTTCTCCGATTCCTAATCCACTAAGCAGCCCAGCGGCATCACTTTCAGCATTCCAGCCGTCCATTTCTGCAAATTGCGCCTCGAGTTCGGAGGCTTTAATACCGTCTTCTTCTGAAAAATCAGGCTTGGCATAAATGGCATCTTTGGCTTGCATAATTTCCCATAATTTTTTATACCCGATAAGCACGGTTTCCATAACGGTATGTGCATCAAATTCAAAGTGATTTTGCTTGAGCACGGTCATACGGGCATCTTTTTCCATACTGACATTGCCTCGTGTGGAGTCCATATCGCCGGAAAGAATTTTGAGAAAAGTAGATTTGCCTGCGCCGTTTGCGCCAATAACACCATAGCAGTTGCCAGGTGTAAATTTAAGATTAACCTCATCGAAAAGCACGCGCTTACCGAATTGAATAGCAAGATTTGATACTGTCAGCATAGATATAAAAACAAAAACTTATGTACATAATAATCAATTAGCGCAAAGATACGAATTTTTTGCTAAAATTAACCGTATGTACCTCAAAAAGTGATTAGTTCTTCAGCACCGCATCTTATTTATTTAATGGCTGTACATACTACTGGACGTTCTCCATATAGAAATAACATTGCTTTGAGACATGTTATTTTTAAGCCCCTTTTTCCAGTAATAAGTAAGTAATTGATACATATTTAACGAAAATAATTGGCTAAGATTGCAATAGCAGTCTATTTTGAGGGAGTTTTTTTGATGTATTAAAATTTTTTTACCCTTGTTTACGTTATACTACTAAAACTCTTTGATACACTTAGATAAATATTTTTTAAAAGTATCTTAAACACCTAAAAAGCACAATTGTGGCTAATTTAAAACAATATAGTTTTATTGCTTTACTCTTCGTTTTTTTGTTTTCCATTCAGCTATTATCAGCCCAAAACGCAGTAAACCTGGATTCTATCTTGCTTAAAGAAAAGTTTGGGAAAGACCTCCCACCTCACTTTCAGTTTGTAAAGTCCATATCGAAGGAAGCTGATAATAGCTACATCATAACTTTTGTTGATTCAACCAATATATCTCGTAAATCCTCTGGTTTTGCGCATTTAGATGCCAATTTTAAGCTAATTAGATATATAGATATAAAAAAACTGGAGGATTGGAGCGGTAAAAACTCGGTGAATTATGGCCTAAGGTTGGGCTATAGCACAGATGGGTATGTGGCTAATTTTGTTAATCTACGCCGCAACCAAGTATATTTGACAGATGATAGCCTAAGATTCAAATCTGAGATAAAAGTCAAAAAAAAGCGCAAAATCGGCAAGCAAAAATATATCCATGAGCTTTATTTACATACTTATGATAATAAGAGAGACCGTATTTTAACGTCCTTGCTATACCTAAAAAATTCTGAAAAAAACTACAAGGAACGGTACTGGAAAAACTGGGAGGCTTCTATGCAAAAAAAGCATTTAATGGCAGAAATTTCTTTACAGGATAATAAAGAAGTGTATGCCACCTATGGGTTTTATCCAGAGATTTATGATACCAAGAAGGGCTACTTAACTTATGTTATGGGACATGATGTAAGTTATGATGCCGAATCTGGTTTATTATTTTTTAGCTTTGAGGCTACACCCAAATTGCAAGTTTGGGATACGAAAAAGAAAAAATTTGTTGAAGTGTTTGGGCAGCGCGGTGCTTATGATAATTTTAAGCCAGAGAACTTAGTGTATCATAAAAGCGATAAGGCGTATAGCATAATTTATATGAACCGTCATTTTATTCAGAACCCTCTTTATTACGCACCTTATTATGATGCCCAAAATGAGTTATTATTTCATTTTTATCGCCCTGCACTGGAGGATACGACGGTTATGGACGAGGATTACATCGCCGAGCGTACCAAAATTATCAATGGTGAGGTAAAAATGACGCAAGAGAATTATACTCTTAAAACAATGCTCGAACAACAGCAACTGAAGATAATGCGAGAGCGACCTGCTTTTTTGCAGGTTTATAAGTACGGCGATACGGAAAAGATTTTGCTCAAAGAAGTACAAATTCCATCGCATATTAGAGAGGCTCATATTATAGGCTCGTCTGATGAGTACATTTACATTTCAGATAATAAATACTTATCAGACAATAACAACTTAGTGCATATTTCAGAATTTTATATTTATAAAATCAAAATTTCGGATTTGCAAGATAAAAGTAAGGCAAATCTGCCTCAAAAATAAAGTTGCTGATGCTACCATTCGACACTCTAATGTACTCAAAAAAATGCTTAGGGTATTTTTTTTACTGTAGCCACGAAGCTCCAGCTTCGTGCTATA
>JAFIER010000045.1 GCA_020832465.1 Bernardetiaceae bacterium | reverse complement strand
CAATGGCTTTTCGCAACAGCCTATCACTTTTCATGCTAATGCGTTCGGTATGTGCAGTGTCTATAAATGAAATCTTATCTACACCATTTTCAATGGCTTTTTCTACAAACCAATCTATCCTATCCTGACTTTTAGTAGGCGCAATCGCAATATGAATACGATAATCCCGCCCTTTTGGAATTTGCTGAACACTCAATACTTTAAGTTCGCAAGCCTTTACTGCTGGCGAAATTATCTCAGCTCGAAGGTGTTTGCCTTTGCCATCACAGAGGTCTATCAAATCGCCTTGTCGTAACCTCATGGATTTAATGTGCCTTGCCTCCTCGAGCTCAAGCTGAAAATTTGTACCTATATCATTTGGTAAGGGGTACTGAAAAAAAAGATGAGTAGCTTGAAAACGCATATTTTAGAAGGTTATTTAGGTTTTTATGCTTAAATTTGTAGATCAATTTACTTGACTGGAGTTACGCAATTTCATAACTAACAGCATGTTGAAAAATAACATTTCTCAAAGAAATGTTATTTTTAGACTGTCTTGACGCTATATGCGTAACTTAAGTTACTTGAATAAACACCTCAAATATCTGAATTATGAAACATTTATCCTACTTAACCTGTGTTTTTATTTTAATTATGCTTGCACTAAGCTCTTGCAAAAGTGGCATAACGCTCACTAAGCAATCCAAAAACAAGCCCCACAAAGAACAAAAAGCCAATACAAAAACCGAAAAAGATACACCAAATAAAAAAAATAAACCCGAAGAGCAAGCCCCTAAAGTAGTTTCTACACAAGAAGGACAGGCTTCTTATTACGGAGATAAATACCATGGAAGACCTACTGCAAGTGGTGAAAAGTATAATAAAACCCAACTCACGGCAGCACACCCCAAACTCGCTTTTGGTACTACTGTCAGGGTTACGAACCTAAAAAATCAAAAAACAGTAACGGTACGTATCAACGATAGAGGTCCTTTTGTCAGAGGGCGGATTATAGACCTGAGCCGTGCCGCAGCAGAAAAAATTGATATGATTAGAGATGGGGTCGTACCTGTAAAAATTGAAGTTTTGGAGTAATTCTAAAAATGCTTTAATCAGGAGTGCCTGACAACTTTGCTAAATTAGCCTAAGGGGCATCAAAAACTAAAAAATCTGTAGCGCGAAGCTCCCATCTTCGTAGAAAAATAAATACGAAGATATGGAGCTTTGCCCTACAGCAGTTTAAACTAAAAAATTCTGCTTCATACAGTTTCAAACTTGTAAGGTTTGATGCTGTGAGTTTTGCCAACTATGCAGTACGCAGTGTTTTACGCCTTTGTATTTTTTCGCGATAAGCGAGTACATCGGCGCAGTATTCATGAATGCGCTTCGAGCTGTGGCAAATAGATTGCACGTCGAGGTCATTCGTAGATTCGTAAGCAGCGAGGCGATTCATTTCGCGCTCAATATTTTGCAACGTAATGGCAATTTGCTGCTCGTAAGCATCGAGTTCTTGTTGTGTCTGTTTCATACCTACAAATACGATAATTTTAATGACATGGTCGCAATCTATATATGAATTTATTTTGAATTTTGTGTAAGGGTGTTGAGCCTAATCGTAACAGCATTTTTATGAGCATCTAAACATTCGGCAGTAGCCATAATTTCTACGGTTTTTCCTATTTGTAGTAAACCCTCAGGCTTTGCCTCTTGAAATGTAATTTTTTTGATAAAACTATCTAATGAAACACCGCTATATGCCCTTGCAAAGCCATTAGTTGGTAGCGTATGATTAGTGCCAGAAGCATAATCGCCTAAGGATTCAGGTGTATAATGCCCAATAAAAACAGAGCCTGCTTGACGCACTTGCTCGGCGTAAGCGCGAGCCTGAGCAGTTGCTAAAATCAAATGCTCGGGGGCGTAGTAATTACTAAAGCTCATTGCTTGTTCGAGGTTTTCAAAACAAATAGCCCGGCTATGTATCAGTGCTTTAGCCGTCATTTCTGCACGTGGAAGTTGCTCAAGCTGCCGCTCGAGAGCTTCTTTGGTTTGCGTAAGCACTTTTTCGGAGTCAGAGAGCAAAATTACTTGACTATCCACACCGTGCTCGGCTTGTGAGAGTAAATCTGAAGCTACAAACTCTGGGTTTGCACTTTCATCAGCAATAACGAGCAACTCGGAGGGTCCAGCGGGCATATCTATTGCCGTACCATTTTGCGCAAGCAGTGTTTTGGCAGCCGTAACATACTGATTGCCTGGTCCGAAAATTTTATAAACCATAGGCACGGTTTCCGTACCTAATCCCATAGCAGCTATCGCCTGCGCCCCCCCTACTTTAAAAATTCGTTGGACTCCACAAAGCCGCGCTGCATATAAAATAGCGGGGTGTAATGCCCCCTCGCTATTAGGAGGCGAGCATAGAATTACTTCCTGACAGCCAGCAATTTGTGCGGGTATAGCCAGCATAAGTACTGTAGAAAAAAGAGGTGCAGTGCCTCCAGGGATATACAAACCCACACGTTCAATACCTACACTTTTGCGCCAGCAATGGATACCTGGTGTAGTTTCTACTTCTTCAAAAAACTCTTTTTGGCTTTCGTGAAAACGAGTAATATTGGCTTTTGCCACCTGAAGTGCTTCCTTAAGTGCATCTGAAACCAGCTCCTCTGCTTCTTGCAGTTCCTTTTCCGAAACCTCTAAATCTGTGAGCTTACAGCCATCAAATTTTTGGCTAAAATACCTTAAGGCTGCATCGCCCTCAAGGCGCACCTGCTCGATAATCTGCCCTACGGTACTATAAAGATTGCTATTATCAAGTGTGGGGCGGGTGGCTAAGGTAGCCCATTGTTTTTTGTCAGGATTTTTATACAATTTCATGAATTTTGACTTTCTATATTGAAGTTTATTTCGTTTGGACACCAAAACTAATAGTTCACTTATACTTTTGCAAAAAAAGCACTCAAAAATTGTGTTTGCTTTGAAGATAAATAAGAAGGTTTTGCATTGCATTTTTTAGAATTTGAAAGCAGGCTTCAAATCCTTCTTCACCTCCAAAATAAGGATCGGGCACTTCCTGTGGATTTTCTTGAGGTGTTGATCCCCTATCAAAAGCACGCATCAAAAAGAAAGTGGGTTGGTTGGCCCCCTTATAATCAGCGTACAATTCATTGATATTTTTAAGATTTGTCTTATCAGCGGCAAGGATATAGTCATAGTGAGCAAAATCTTCTATTGTTATTTGTCTTGCACGGCTTATAAGTTCTATGTTGTGTTCTAAGGCAGTTTTTCGCATACGCTCATCGGGAAGTTCTCCGATGTGCCAGTTGCCCGTACCTGCTGATGCTATCTCAATTTTATCAGAGAAGCCCGCTTCTTTTACCGCTTCTATAAATAAACCCTCTGCCATTGGAGAGCGGCAAATATTACCTAAGCAAACAAATAATATTGAAATTTTAGCGTTTGTTTTTTGCATGTTTTATATAAGTAAGGGTACAAAAATAACAGCCCTTTTTAGTTATTTAATAAGCTCATAAACAGGCCTGCTGAAATAATAAAAAAGCACTGGTGCTTAAATTTGGTTCTGATGCGACAAGATAAGCATTTTATTTGAATTAAGCTACCTTTGCGAAGCCTTCAATTTCTATCAAAAAAATCAAGACAAGTGGGTATAAAAATTTGTATTTTAAAATTAGTTTTCTCATATTACGAAATATTTGTTATGCCATTTGGTTTTGGATTTTAATCTAAAAAGACGAAGTTTTGAGTCCATTGCCCTACTACTTTCGCTAGGCAGAAATAACATTTCTTTTAGAAATGTTATTTCTAAGCCCATTGTATAACAAATTTAAAAATTTGAAATAGTATTGCAATGCGCTCTATTGGGCGGCGTACTTCAAGTTGGTAAATCGGCTTAGGTAGTTTCGGCACTGACAGATTTTCGTAAAGCGTTAGTGTTTGATAATTAGTTATTTCTGGGTTCTTTTAGCAAAGTTGTCGTTTTCCCACTATTGCGCTTGATTCTTCTATTTAATTATTTTTATACCCATTTTATACAGTTTTGAATATGCAAAAAAATCAAGTTTTAGATGCCCTTTTGGGCGTATGTGTAGGTGATGCGGTGGGCGTTCCCTACGAATTTAAATCTCGGGAGGCTATGCAGGCTTCGCCCGCTACGGATATGATAGGCTATGGCACTTACAACCAGCGCCCTGGCACTTGGTCTGATGATAGCTCTCTGACTTTTTGTTTGGCAGAGTCGTTATTGCATGGTTATGATTTAAAGGATATGAGTAAGCGTTTTATTCGCTGGAAGGAAGACACCTATTGGTCTGCACGGGGTAGAGTTTTTGATATTGGTATAACTACTTCTCAGGCACTTTCACGCCTTTACTCTCTGATAACCAATGGTCAGGCGCAGGCTTTAGCTATGCAAAAGCTCAGCGCTAACGAATTTGATAATGGCAATGGTTCGCTTATGCGTATTTTACCACTTTTGTTTTATATCAAAGGCAAAAATATTGAGAAGCAATTTGAGCTTGTGTGGGAGGTATCGGCACTTACGCATCGCCATATTCGAGCGGCTATGAGCTGTATGATTTATCTAAAAATTGCCGAAAAACTACTTCAAGGTGAGGATAAAATTGCTGCCTATGAATCCACCCGTATCGAAATAAAAGCCTTATGGAATTCAATTCAATTTCCTATGCAGGAGCAGGAACATTTTATCAAAGTCATTCAAAACGACATCAGAGATACGCCTATTGAAGAGCTCAAAACTGGGGGCTACGTGATAGAAGTTTTAGAGTCGAGTATTTGGTTTTTCTTACAAAAAGATAACTACCGCGATACCATTTTAAGTATTATCAACCTCGGGCATGACACTGACACTTCGGCAGCTATTGCTGGCGGCTTGGCTGGACTATATTACGGAAAAGCAGGCATTCCCGAAGCTTGGGTCAGCCAAATAGCTCGCCTCGATGATATTATAAAGCTATGCGAAGCATTGCATCAGAAATATCCTTAAAATAAGCCTTCAATGGGTGCAATTCAAAACTATTCGGTTTGTGTTTGGTGTCCACACCAAACACGGCAGGAGTAGTTATTTTAAGACATTAGCTTACGCTACTGCGTAAATATAAATTGCACTCGCCTTCAATTTTGCAAAGTATATGACTTAAATTAGAAATGACATTTCTTTCGAGAAATGTCATTTCTATTTTAGGGTTTATCAATTTTAATATTTTTTTCTTTGAGTGGGCTGACTTTTTTTGTATCCAAATTGATAAGAAAAGTTCTGTCTTCTATAGTTTCGCCTAAGCGTGGCATACCAGGCATGCTATAATACTCGAGGTGCTTATCATCTCTCCATTT
Organism: Bernardetiaceae bacterium; assembly: GCA_020832465.1. Classification (GTDB taxonomy): domain Bacteria; phylum Bacteroidota; class Bacteroidia; order Cytophagales; family Bernardetiaceae; genus JAFIER01. The sequence continues at coordinate 19,710 of JAFIER010000045.1, read as the reverse complement.
GACTTCCCCATTGGAGAGTTCAGATTGATATATAATTTCTGATTTTGCTTTGTCATATACGGCATACCGGATAAAATTTTGAGGTTGCATCGTTGTGCCTTCTTGTGTAACTCGGCATAAGATACGACTTCCACTGCGATTAGACTCAAAATCTACTTTATCTTCTTCAGGTACGTCAGACAAAAACTGAGTAAAATACTTTTCGTAATTCATATAACTCTCCTTGTATAAAATTTGTGCTATAACCTTTTCTTGAATATGAGCGACCCATGCGCCGTACATTTTTTGTGAAGGGTGCAACTTATCTTTTGCAAGCCAGTCAGATTTTGTTGCTGCTTCTCGTGAAATTTCAGTAATATCATAAAAAGCTACGCCTTTAGCTTCGGCAATATTTTTTATAATTTGATTATAAGCATCGATTTCTTGGGCTACTTCTTCGGGGTCTTTATCATTTTCTAAGGCAAAAGGCGTAACCCCATAATCGGGAATAGATAATGCGAATACGTGCTTAGGATTACTCCCAGCAAGGCGAATAGCTTGGTCTAATAAGGCTTCATATTCAAATTCAAATTGGTCTATATCGTATCCTCGATACTGATTATTTACGCCAATGAGCATAGATACCAAATCAAAGGTAGGCAAGGTGCTGATATCAGTTGCTATAAGTTTTGCTTGTAGCTCATCGCTTGTCCAGCCTGTTTGCGCTATGATTTGCAGGTTTACTTCTGCATTGAGTTTTTCGCTAATGATTTGTTTGATTTGGTTTGGAAAGCTATGTTTTTCTGGAATGCCCTCGCCTACGGTGTATGAATCTCCTAAGGCAAGGTATCGAAATTGCTCTTTTGGATTTTGCGACTGTTTTTGTGAGGTGCATTGGGTATTGAGCATTAGCACCCATATAGATAGCAAATAAACGATAAACTTCATAAAATTTTAAGATTTAGTATGTGTTTTGGGTACTTAAAAATACGCATATTTTTGTATTATTAAAAATTATATTCTGAATTGGCATAAAATTAGCCTTTTTATTACCTCTCTTGCAAAGATATAAATTTGATGCAAAAAACTAAGCTAATGCATGTATGATTTTTGTTATTTTGTTATTTGACATCCTTTGCCTTAGTTTTTTGAGAAGTCAAGTTTATAAGCAACGTCTTGCATTGATTTTGCGTAATGCAAATACAATATCAAACATAGATAAAATATTTCTCAAAGAAATGTTATTTCTGCATATTTGTATTTTAATTATAACATATTGTTTATCAATATTTTGCAAGCTTATAAAGTGCCGTTATTTTCTACGGCATATTTAATAATCAGTAATTTATTTTGAATTAAGGATTTCTATGCTTATTATTGCAAGCTATTTTTGAAATCTATATCCAATTTCTACCATGAAACTTAAAGACATAGCTGTTATCTCCGGCAAGCCCGGACTCTACCGAATCATTAAGCCTACAAGAACAGGCGTAATTGTAGAAGCCATCGGTGGTGGCAAGACAAAAATTATGGCTGATGCAAGCCACCGCATCTCTATTTTAAAAGAAATTTCTATCTATGTTACAGATAAGGAAGATTCTATTCCACTTGCAGAGGTGTTCTATCGCATACACGAAAAGTATGGCGAACAACTTGAAGTTGCCAAAGACGATAATGCACTGCGTAGCTTCCTCGAGGAAATCGTGCCGAGCTATGATAAAAAGCGTGTATATGTCTCTGATATGAAAAAACTTGTAAGTTGGTATCAAATCCTGAGTGAAAATATTCCTGATTTGTTAGACCGTAGCAAAGCTGAGCCTGAGGAGGATGAGCAAGCTGAAAAAAGTGAAGAAGGCGAGGCTGCAGAAGATACTAAAGCCCAAAAAACTGAAAAGCAAGAGGCTTAAAAATTAGTTGTAACTACTCAGGTGCTCAAAAGTGGGTATCATAGGTATTTAAAAGCTATTGAATTTTAGAAATAACATTTCTGCCAGAAATGTTATTTCTAAAATTCGGTACTCAATATCTATTATAGCCGTGTTTGCTGTCCTCACCAAACACAAACCGAGTCCCCAAGACCTGAGTAGTTACAATGAGTTTAATATAGTTTGTTGCGCCTTATTTTATTTAAAAGCAAGTTGAGAGCTAACAGTTTTTCAAAACTGTTAGCTCTTTTCTTTAAACAGAATAAGCATTAGTCGCCTTATCTTTGTAATATTGATTGAGCTGTTTGATGCGCTCGTCAAAAGAAATTTCTTTAGGGCTAAACTCTTTGAGCCTTACCTTTTCAAAAAAATCTGAAATAGTTTGATCGTGCCTAATACGCCTGCCACTTTGCGTATCTACAAAAGCCAAGTGCATCCACAAAACAGATTTAAGACGCTGCTCTAGCGCATCGAGCATACGCACTTCTACTAACGCATAATAGTCATCAAAATAAGCCGTAGCACTGCGCAATACTATATTTTCACCGCATTGTGCGGGGCGCAAATATGCAATTTCGTGCTTTTGTACGACCCAGCCCTTACCCGTCTGCTTGATAAAATCAAATAAATCTAATTTGTAGTCATTACTGACCTGATTATCACGTGCGTTGAGAAAATAGTCTAAGTAACGCATGTTGTTTAAATGTCCGAAAGGATCGCAATCTTGAAAACGAACAGACATTTCGCTGCGTGATAGCGAAGGAATATCAGTAGAAAGATGTTCGAAACTCATATAAAATTAAAAGTGTAAATAAATAAATGGGTATGCTGAAAAAAGCATAGAAAAATGGATTTAGCAATAAATAACATTTCTCAAAGACATGTTATTTCTAAGCCCATTTTTGCACAGCGTGGGGTTTGCAAACCCTGCGCTATGCAAAAATGTATAGTAAGTAGTATAATCCATACTTAAAAAAACAGCATTACAGCTTAATAGTTTTGAGTTTAGTCCTTTTTCAAATCAAAATAATAGAGAAAAAACATAACAAATAGCAAAGCCATAGGAATCAGCGTAAAGGCGTAAGAGATATAATCTGTAAAATTCTCATAAAAAAATACTGCCGTCTGACTCGCAGGGTATTTGCCTATAAAAGTAGCAACAAGCATAATTGCAATCAAAATAGAGTAATGATTTTTGGGCGTGTAGTTTAGAATAGAGCCATAAATCAAGGGTAATATCGGACCGATAAAGAACGCCGTCCAGGGTATGAGCAAAGCTACTGGTGGAATATCCTGCCAAGTATGTGCTACCGAAAATTCATGATTGCGTGTATAAACAACAGTCAGAATTACTGAAAAAATAATTGCCACAAGGCAAAATGTAAATATCGTAAAGGGTTTAAATCGTTCTAAAAGAAAAGAGGTCGTAATCATACCTAAGCCCATCATAAAAAGTGTAAAGGCAAAAGCACCCTGGTCATAAATCTGTACTTTATCCGTAGATACAATAGCTGCATCAAGCGTGTGTATCCAAGTAAAAAAGTTTTCACGCACAACAATAAGAAGTAAAATACAAACTAAGCATATCCAAACTAAAGAATTGCCCAAATAATACAAAAATCTAAGATGCGGTACGGTATGAAAGCCCTGCCCTGCTTTATGGTCTTCATTCGTGCGAGTCAGAAATTGAAGTAAAAAAGTCAGTAAAACAAGGGGAACGATAACTAAATAAGCATCAGACCAGAAAGCATCTATACTCTTGCGCTCGGCAAAAGGGGCAAAAATTAAAAAACTTACAAAAAGACCTATTTGATGTACGCCTTCAATCCGCAATATTACAGCAATGCGGCGAGGCGCACGCCTCTCCTCACGCAACAAAAGTGTATAACCAGAAACATATACAATGGAAAAACAAAGCCCTGTAAGCGCAAAAAAGCCCTCAGCCACGATAAAATGCTGAGAAATAGGAAGCGTCATCATTATAGTAGCTATTATCATCAAGCTCAATGCTATCAATAACATGCGCTTATAACCCCAATAACGCAAAAGTGGAACAAGAAGCAGTAAGCCCAAAATAAAACTATAATCCCGAAAATAATTAAGGGCTACGGCTTGATAATCAGGCATATTGTAATCTATAATAGCACGCAGCACGGCAAAAGCAGCAGCATTATATAGAATACCGAAAAGAAAAAAATTAAGATATTGGGAATACCGCATAGGAATATAAGCACGCCTACTCAGTATGCCACCAAAGCTCAAGGCTTTCGAGGTACTCAGACTATTCATAAGGATAGGATTGATATGAAATTCTGTTCGTTTTTAGGATTTAAGCACTGATGCGCTTTTGTTATTTGTATAAGTACTTGCTTACAAGATAAATAACCATTAAAGTTACTTGTTTCGCACCTACTTATAGTTATAAATGTAGCAAATATTTATGTATAAGACAATTTTAGCCGTTATTTTTTTTAAATATACGCTAAAAAATAGCAAGTATTTGTAAGCACAGCGATTTTTGCCATTTTTTTCGAATAAGTTCTTATATTTGTCATCAAAACCACCACAAATCAAATAACATGAATCGTTTTATTGAAGTATGTATAAGTCCGAGCTTACTTAGCGAATCTCATAATAATTTTCAATGCACTGTCGTTACCGATATTTTTAGGGCGACCTCATCTATGGTTGCCTCTATGGGAAATGGTGCGAATTGGATTATCCCAGTAAGTTCACCAGAGCAAGCTCTATCTTATCGAACTGCTGATAGTAGCTTAGTAATAGCTGGCGAACAAGGAGGTGATAATTTAGCTGGCTTTGACCTCGGCAACTCACCTTTAGAGCATGCTATGCAAGGCGGTAAATCTATTGTTATGAGTACAACAAATGGCACTAAAGCCATTCGTGCCATACAAAACCTTGGCACGGGCGAAATTCTTATTGGCGCATTCCTCAATTTGAGTAAAACAGCAGATTATATCACCTCAAAAGAAGGCAACCTGCTTATCTTATGTGCTGGGTGGAAGGGAAATTTTAGCCTCGAAGATACGCTTTATGCCGGCGCATTGATAGAAAAATTACTGCAAAAAAATAAATTGTTTTCTATTGAAAAGTGCGATAGCGCACTCGCAGCACTTACCCTTTATCGTCAAGTATCGTCAAACTTAGCCGACTATTTGCGCTCCGCCAGTCATTACAAAAGATTGATTCGCAAAAAACACAAAAGTGTAGAGCAAGATTTAGCCTACAGTTTGCAAATTGATAAATTCAATATTGTTTTGGCATGCCAAGGTGATAAAATACAAATTCTTAATTTTTAGATTGCTGCAATGAGATGAAGACAAATTTTAAGTTCGTAGCCTCTGAAACGGGAAGTATATATCCGCCCACGCATACCCATTTCACGACTGTTGATATTTTAAATTTGCATTATAACGAGCCTCATAAGCCATTAGATTTATCTAAAATGCAACATCGCCCCTTCAATTTTTGGCGTTATGAAGAGGTGCTCCCCGCTTTTCCCAAAGCACAAAGAGTGAGTTTAGGTGAGGGTATAAGTGGACTGCTCCCAAAGCAGATAAACCGCTCGCAGGTTTGGCTCAAATCTGATTATCTTTTCCCTACGGGGTCTTACAAAGATAGGGGGGCGGCTATGCTACTCACTCATGCTCAATGGCTTGGTGTATCCAGCTTAGTGCAAGATTCATCTGGTAATGCCGGATGTGCGGTAGCTGCCTACGCCGCAGCGGCGCAAATTCACTGTAAAATATTCGTACCCGAAGCTACTGCTGAAGCAAAACTCATACAAATCAAAAGCTATGGTGCAGATTTACAACGCATAGCGGGCACAAGAGAAGATACTGCCAATGCCGCTGCTATAGCCGCTCAAAATGCCTATTATGCGAGCCACTGCTATAATCCTTTATTTTATGAAGGTACAAAGACTTTTTTTTATGAGGTTTTTGAACAGTTTAAAGGCGAACTACCCGAAGTTTTTCTACTCCCCGCGGGCAATGGTACGCTCATTTTAGGGGCTATCATTGCTTTTCGCGAACTCTTGGCTATGCAACTTATTGCAAATATGCCCAAAATTATTGCTTTGCAAACAGAAGCCTGTGCCCCAATTTATCAGGCTTTTTCCCAAGGCAACTGCGATATAAAAGGATTACATACACCCTCTGTGCAAGATTCTTATGCCGAAGGAATTGCCATTGCTGCGCCAGCACGTGCCACTCAAATTTTGGAAGCCGTGCGCCAAACAGGAGGCGAAGTAATCACAATACAAGAGCAAGAAATTATGCCTGCTTGGAAAAAAATGGCAAAGCAGGGACTTTTTATAGAGCCAACCTCAGCTGCACTGATGGCAGCTTTACACCAAGTAACACTTACAGAAAAGGGAAATCGTATTGTAGCCCCTATCACAGGACACGGTCTAAAAGCAGTAGATAAATTATCAAAATTTGTGTAAAACAAAAACATTTTTGTTCGTTAGCTACTTTTTTTAGCGTCTTTTTGATAACAAACATTTTATTCAACAAATCTATGTTTTCAGATAAAAAACTTTTTCGCTTTGCTGTAGGCTTGCTTTATGCCATGTATTTTTTTGGTTTTTGGGGAATGAAGTGGGAGCTTACACGTCCTTATTTTGAGATGCTTACACCGCTGAACTTACTTTTTGGTGCATTTTTTTTGTATTACTTTTCCGTACAAAAAAATCAAGCATTTTATTACTTTATGATAACTGCGGGCTGTATTGGTTTTTTTGCCGAATGGATAGGCGTACATACAGGATTGCTATTTGGAGATTATAGCTATGGCGCAACCCTTGGACTAAAACTTTGGGATATTCCGCTCATGATTGCTGTAAATTGGTGGATGTTAGCTTATGCGTGCATTTGTATTGTCGCTCAACTCGGCTATGGGCTTATTGTGCGCGTGCTTATTGCCGCTACTTTGATGACTTGTATGGATTTTTTGATAGAACCCGTAGCAATTCAACACGATATGTGGACTTGGCAAGGTGATACTATTCCACTAAGTAATTTCATTGGCTGGTATGTCGTATCGGCAGTTATATTTTTAATAGGCGAATATTTACCTTTCAAAAAGCAAAGTCGTTTTGCACCTTATCTGCTCATCGGTCAGGTATTATTTTTTGTAGCACACAATCTGAGTTATTGGATATAATTTTTTTATCTGAATCCTGATGCCATAGCAGGAAGTACCGACTTCGTAGAAAAGTAAAAATCTTGTGTAAAAAGTCTTTAGGTGTACTCTGCTACAAAATCATAGGCTCGCTAACCTGCTTTTCATAGGATAGGATTTGCAAACAAAGCCTACCCTATGAAAAAATGGTTTTAGCAATAAGATTTCTGTTATCCAGATTGTTGCTAAGGCATTTTTGAGTATAAATTAGTCTATTTTTTAGGGTGCCTGCCCTATTTTCCTATCTTACTCACAAATCATAGACTTGCTCACACTTGTTCGTCCGTTAGAAATGCGTACGAAGTAGAGTCCCTTAGCAGCGCCCAAAGGCATATCAATTTGCAAACGATTGTCCGTTAATCTGGCTGGCTTATAACTACGACTCTCGAGCAGTTGGCCAAGGCTATTGATAATGCTTATTTCGAGTACACCTTGTTGTAACATTTCATCAGGGAGTTGCAAGCTAAATGCACCTTTATGCGGATTAGGGAATAACTTTATAGCAGCCTCAAGCCCGCGCTCTTCTTCAGTAGCATTTATTTCTTGCGCTCGATAAAGCTCATAAGTTTGCTGGGCTAAATCAGCAGCTTCTGCTATTTCGTTTTGTGTATCGCCTACAACAATAGCAAAAGCAATGGTTTGGCTTGCATTAGGCTGTAGCGGAATGCGCTGCCCCATGACGTGGCTCACGTCTGTAGGCTCATCATCATCGCCAGTGGCGATTTGAGTTACGTTTTGCCTTCCTATAAGGGCATCAAATTTTTCAGCATCAGTAAATCCATTACTCAAACCAAATGGCGTTCCTGGATAATTTGCATCATAAGCAATAGCTGTATGATGGGCACTTGCCGCACCAAGCGCGCGCAACCCAGCATAAGTATCGGCATTTTCGTTATAGGCAAAACCAAGCTGCCTGCTCTCGTCCCAGCCAAGTCGGTTTCTATTCCACTCAGGTACGTCCCAGTCAGCAAAAAGCCCTGCGTGAAAATTCGATAATTCGCTTGCCCCTCTATTCAAGATATCATACTCTACAATGATAAACTTATCATTACTTTGGCTACTCGGCCTGGCGATAATACGCTGCCTCACTTCGATGTTATTTCGGCGATTGGCAGGGGCTGCGGCATCATTAAATGTAGCTTCCCAAATGCGAAAAGGTATATTAGGATTAAAATCATCAATGCTTCGCATTGCACGCACTACACTAAAATCAGTACGGAAGCTGTTCTCCGTGCCTGGTGTAGCACTGACAAGCTGCCGTGCGCTGTTGCCAGCCATAAAGCCCATATTAGCAAGTAAATTATCACCTTTATAAAAAACACCCATACCTTGCGTGCCTTCTTGATGCCTGCCTATTGTACCTTCGTTATCCACCGAAGTAGTAATCTGATTCGCATCAATAACGGTATAATCAGGATTGATAAGTAGTGTAAAAAACTCGTGAGAAGCAAACCCCTCCTGCTCATAGTCTATGCGCACTCTAATCGTACGATTTGTGCCGCCTACCGTTTCATTGACTTTAAACTTAAAGGATTCTCTCGGTCTGACGCTCTCGTCAGTGCGTATTACGCCCAGCAGAATTTCACTATCGATAAAGGTAAGCCCCGACTCACGTGTAGAAATACGCGCTTTCAAATCGCTATTTGAGTTCCATAATCTATTTTCAAACCGTCCGCTCATTTCAACTTCATCTCCAGCAAAGAGAATATTTGCTCGGTCTCCTACTCTGAAAGTTTGGTCTGTCATATAAATAGAAGGAGGCGTTTCAGTAAGTGCACGATAAACATTGAGCCTACCGCTACCTATCTGACCTCTAAAATTTGGATTTATATTCGTAATATCATCAGCAGTAGCTTTGAGTTGCTCTATAACTTTGAGCGCAGAAAGCTCTGGAAAATGGCTTCTTACTAAGCCCGCAGCCCCCGCTGTAATTGGCGAAGAAAAAGAAGTACCTTGTGTATTGCCGTACATTGCACCTTCGCTATGCTCTGTAGTAAAAATTCCACTACCAGGTGCCATAATATCGACATAATCACCGTAGTTAGAGAAAGAAGAGACTACATCATTGCGTGTTGTCGAGCCTACACAAAGCAAATAGTTAAAGCTACCAGGATAAGAATTGCGATTCGTAGCATCATTACCCGCAGAGGTAACAATAACTGCGTCGTAATTGAATACGATAAGATTGATTATATCCTGCAAAGAGGGGTCGCGTCCATAACCTCCCCAAGAGGCGTTGATGACATCTGCACCCTGCTCCGCCATATACAAAAGACCTTGATAGCCTCTAATAATGCCATCTCTTGTACCTTGGTCGGAGGAGTGCTTTGTAGCCAATACACGGCAGTTGAACCCAACACCTGCTATGCCAATGCCGTTATCTACTGCTGCGTTAGAGCAACCCGCTACTTGTATGCCATGCTGGCTTGCACCAGCAGGAAGCTGCGGATTGTTATTACCCGCAGGGTTGCGAGCGTCTGCACCGACAAAATCCCAACCCATAAAATTATCGACATAGCCATCGCCATCATCGTCTATACCATTGATAGGATCGTCGTAATTATACGCAAACTGCCCCTCAAAATCAGGGTGGTTAAAGTCATATCCTGAATCTACGATACCGATAACAATAGAAGTATCCCCTTTAGAAATATCCCAAGCCTCGTATGCCTTCACTGTCTCAAGATAATACTGACGGCTCGCTAAAGGGTCATTCGGTACATATTGACTATGATAAATAATCGAGGGCTGTGCATATTCAACTAGTCCAGATTTTATCAAATTATCAATAACAGCAAGTAGGTCTATGCTTGTATCTATGCGTAATTCATAAAATAAAGATAAATCCACAACGGGCTTTACTTTGAGTTTTAGCTTATTAAAGTTATGCAAATTATAAAAATGCTTGTGTGGGGCTACTTGATGCTTCCCCACAATTTGCATCCAAGTGCTACTTTCAAAGATCTCTTCCTCTTCGTATCCAGGTTTCATTTTTACAACAAGCACACCCTCTTCATAATCACCACGTGCAATTACCTCTGCAAAATCAGAAGCCTTTACAGGTGCAGGCTGTGTTGCTTTTTGGGCATTAAGCTGCAAAGGCAAAAGACAAACTGCCCCCAGCAAGAGTAAATAAGTAATAAAATAATTTTTTTTCATTTGAAATGCAATTTAAATGGGTATTATTGAATAATAAAACCTGTAGGATTTGCGAAAACCCCATACCTGTAGGTATAGATTTAAACAAAACTAAGGCTTAATGTCTTAAAACAACAAAAATACAGTAGTTTTTGTCTGTATTTATTTTATTTTAACGACGAACTGCCCATATTTGCGGCATTGAAGGATTTATTTATCTCAAATTCAACAACACTTTATGTCAGAAATGCTTACATCTAATCTTACAAACCTCCAGGAGGCTCTCCGCCCAGCAACGCTTGTAGCGGTGAGCAAAACTTATCCCACAGAAGCCATTCAAAAAGCTTATGCGATTGGGCAGCGAGATTTTGGCGAAAATAAAGTACAAGAAATGTGCGATAAAGCCGAGCAACTCCCAGAAGATATCCGCTGGCATTTAATAGGACATTTGCAACGCAACAAAGTTAAATATATTGTAGATTTCGTGCATTTAATTCATTCCGTAGATAGCCTTAAGCTACTCAAGGAAATTGAAAAACGCGCTGCAAATGCCGAGCGTACTGTCAATTGCCTTTTGCAAGTGCATATCGCAAAAGAAGATACAAAGTTCGGACTCGATGAGCAAGAGCTCGAGCAGATAGCAGAGAGTACAGAAGTCGCAAAAATGCAACATGTCAAAATTTGTGGGCTTATGGGTATGGCTACTTTTACAGATAATCAGGCACAAGTAAAAAGCGAATTTGCTTATTTAAAATCACTTTTTGATACACTCAAAATGCGTAACTTAAACGACGTATTTGATATAAAAATTTTATCTATGGGAATGAGTGGAGATTACCAAATAGCTATAGAGCAGGGTAGCAACATGGTGCGCATAGGAAGTGCTATATTTGGTGAGAGAAACTGATGTGCAAATACAAAGCATTTTATTTCATAGGTTCGATTTTATCACAAACTTATTAAAAACATGAAAACCTTAGATAAATCGGGTGCTTATGCTTTATTCCGTAACGGACATGAGTTGCATATTTTAAAATACCATAGCCAAAAATTGTACATTGCTTTATTTGTGTCCGCTTTGCTCAGCATAATTTTGTTGTTCAATGCTTTTATACAGTTCACCTTAGGTGAGTCTTTTATAGCCTCACTCATGCTACTACACGGAATTTTGGCAGGCGGAATTGCGTGGTGGCTGACTAATATCAAAAAACGAAAATCAGGCAAACCCCAAACTATTGCTATTTTTGATTTACAAAAAAAAACTGTTTTTTTCAAAATAGATAACTCTACACACCCCCTTCAAAAGGTAAAAGTTTGCTACAAAACAGATATTCTGAGCAGCAATTACAAAATGCTCATTGCGCGCACAACTACAACTAAGGAAAAAAATACTAAGCGAAAAGATTATATATTGGCACAAAGCCACCCTTTCAGTCTTTTTGATAAACCATTTTCGCAATATTTAGATTTGTTTGAATAGGCTATGTGCGCAAAAAAGAACTTTGCTAACAGCACTTAGAAAAACTCGTCAGTTATGAAATGACGACCTAAAGCAGTTTATCAACTTGACAACTGCGCTCTTGATTTACAAAACACAAAAAAAGCATTGCAAATAGATTGCAATGCTTCTTAAAATTGTGGGCTCTATAGGATTCGAACCTATGACCCCTTGGGTGTAAACCAAGTGCTCTGAACCAGCTGAGCTAAGAACCCTTTTTTATCAACGCTTAGAACAAGATATTTAGACTTGCTTTTCGCTAATTGATGATACAAAGGTAATGCACTTTTTTTTAACATGCAAGTCTTTATCAAAAAAAAATATCAACTATTTTTTAATTCATTGATTTACAGTTTGGCACACTACAAAAAAAAACTACAATTTTCAAGATTGTATAGCTCTATCCAGAAATAACATTTCTTTTTCTTTGAGAAATGTTATTTCTGGATAGAGCCCTTCTAACAGTATGTGAAAAAAGCTATAAAATAGTCGATATTCGTATGAATTTGTAGCCAAAAGCGGTAGTGTATAACAAGTAATGCTTAGAACTAACAGTTCTTTGAGAACTGTTAGTTTTGAAAGACTTTGAGCATTACATCTTTAAGACTACCCAAAAAGCATATAAGTTTAAGATATTTGTAGAAATTCACAGCATATAATTTGCAATTACAAATGCAATTACATACATTTATAAATAAATATATATTTTTAACAACAAACCCCTTTTAAATCATGACAAAACACATAAGTCGTTTTTGGTTTTTCATGCTACTGATGTGCTTCACAAGTTTTAGCCTTATGGCGCAGGGCAATGAACCTGCCTCAGGCAGCAGTAGCGAAACTCCCTCTCCAAATTTTGACCCTCGTACGCCCGATGGATTCAGCAATCCTAAGTCTCATAGAATTGTGCTCAAAAGCGATAGTGAAGGTTTTACAATTCCATCTGATAAAAACTTCTATATCACTCGCCTAAATCTTACCCCTTCTAATGTTAAAAGCGATAATAGCGAGCTATATCTCGACGATAAAGTCATTTATACATTTAATGCTGGTACATCACTTTGTAGCAACAATGGACGCGATATTTATTTTGCCACCCCGCTCCTTATAGGTAAAGGCTCAAAGCTCAGCCTAAAAGGGCGAGGCGAAGCCTATATACAAGGATTTACAGTAGATGCAGAGGTAAATTTTCTGATGTTAGATAGTGAAAATATAGAAACTGCAAAAATTGAATCAGGAAAAACATTTGTTTTGATGCACACTATCAAAACAAGGTCTTGCGATGTAGCTTACAAAGGCAAGTTTGAGTTTAGTAGCGTAGATGAGTTACACTTTCCCGAGTTTTTTACAGATCTTACCCTTTTAAAAGGCATAACAGGTAAAAGACTTTACTTTGGTTATATCTATTAGCATATAGCAACTGTAAGCATACCCGCCCACTAAAAAAAAACGCTGCACAATATACATTTAAAAATCCGCAGTATGTTTTTTAAGCCTACAAAAAAACTAACAGTACGCAAAAGCGAGCTGTTAGTTTTTTTTTATGAATGCACATGCTGCTATACATTTTTCCATAGCGTGGGGTTTGCAAACCTCACGCTATGGAAAAATGGGCTTAGCAATAACATGTCTCAAAGAAATGTTATTTGTGTGCCTAGCGAATGTCTAATAGTATGATGAATGCGTTAAAAATAATATTTTCAATGCAATATAAAAACTATTTGAGCAGGAGTAGATATGCTTACTCATAATGAATACGCAACTTTGCAAAGCTCAAAATCAATGTTTTATCTCCAACTTTATCAAAGTCTATAAGCGCACGCCTACCCGTATGGTTTCTATCAATCATCTTGACCGTTCCGATGCCAAACTTAGGGTGTTCTACACGCATATCTTCCTCTATTTCTTTGTAGTCATCGGGCTGAAAATGTTTATTTTGAATGGGCTTTGTAGCATCAGTAACATTTTGCTTATTTTTTCGCTCTTGTTGATGTCGTATAAAGTTTGTAATAGGGTCGCGTGAAACGGCAGCACCGCTTGCTCTTCCTGGCTGATAAGTATTGAGCAGCGTAGGCTCAAGCTCGTAAAGAAAACGACTCGGTTCGCAAGGTCGTAGATTTCCGTACATATAGCGTTGCAAGGCATAAGAGAGTGTAAGCCGCTGTTTTGCCCTTGTAATCGCTACATAAAACAGTCGTCGCTCCTCTTCTAAGTCTTCACGGCTCTCAAGCATGCGAGAGGAGGGGAAAAGCTCTTCTTCCATGCCTACGGCATATACATGCGGAAATTCTAATCCTTTTGCTGCATGAATAGTCATCATCGTAACGGCATCTTCATCTTCTGAGGCTTCATCGCCAGAGGTGATGAGCGAAACTTCTTGTAAAAAGTCGCTGAGTTTTTTGTTTTCGTTATCAGGATTATCCACAAACTCTCGAGTGGCATTGAGCAATTCTTGTACGTTTTCATAACGATTCTTGCCCTCGAGGGTGTCATCATCAAAAAACATTTTTACCAAACCCGATTCTTTTGCAATCAAAGAAGCGACTGTATAAGCGTCTTTTTCCTTAGCAGCAATACCGAAAGCCTCAATCATCGTCGCATAACTCTCAAGGACATTAACCGTGCGAGTCGGCAGTTTGAGGAACTTATCGGGCGCACGCACCACTTCCCAAACCGCCACATCATGCGCTCTTGAAGCGATAAGCACTTTGTTCATAGTCGTATTGCCGAGCCCTCGTTTAGGATTGTTAATACTTCTTTTGATGGCCTCCTCGTCTTGCGGATTGACAGCCATGCGAAGATAAGCAATGATGTCCTTGATTTCTTTGCGTTGATAAAATGAAAGCCCGCCGATAATGCGATAGCGAATATTTGCCCTTCGCATAGCTTCCTCAAGCGCACGCGACTGCGCATTGGTGCGATAAAGTACGGCAAAGTCATTAAAGGGTAAGCCGTGCAGATTGCGTTGCTCAAAGATGCTTGTCGCTACTAAGCGCGCTTCTTCGCTATCTGTTCCAGCTTTGATGATAGCAATTTTTTCGCCCTCTGCATTGCTTGTCCATACTTCTTTGTGCAATTGGTTGCGGTTATGCACAATAAGGCTATTGGCTGCTTTGACAATATTTTGCGTAGAGCGGTAGTTTTGCTCGAGTTTGATCGTTTTTAAATCGGGATAATCTCGTTCAAAGTTCAAGATATTGCGAATATCAGCTCCTCGGAAAGCATAAATACTCTGCGCATCGTCGCCTACTACACAAATATTTTGGTGCACTGCCGATAAGCGTTTCACAATCAAATACTGCGAGATATTCGTATCTTGAAACTCATCAATTAAAAGGTAACGAAATCTATGCTGATATTTGTGTAAAATATCGGGGTGGTCTCTAAAAAGCACATTGGTTTGATAAAGCAAGTCATCAAAATCCATAGCATTAGCTCGAAAGCAACGGTTAGCATAGATTTGATAAATTTTGCCCGTCTCGGGGCGGCGAGCGGCGAGGTCGTGTTCATAAAAAACAGGGTCTTCTTGATAAGCCTGCGGGGAAATAAGGCTATTTTTTGCCGATGATATACGAGAGAAAATCGCACCTGGTTTATAGAGTTTGTCATCGAGGTTGAGCTCTTTGATGATACTTTTGAGTAACGACTTCGAGTCTTCGACATCGTAAATTGTAAAATTGCTTTCGTATCCTAACCTATTGCCGTCGAAGCGCAAAATACGTGCAAAAATAGAGTGAAAAGTACCCATCCAAAGATCTCTGGCGTTCGTACCGACGAGCTTTTCGATACGTTCGCGCATCTCTCGGGCGGCTTTGTTGGTAAAAGTCAGGCACATGATTCGAAACGTATCTACGTCTTGTTGCATGAGTTGCGCTACCCGATAAGTAAGCACACGCGTTTTGCCAGAGCCTGCACCTGCAATGATAAGCGTGGGTCCTTCGGTTTGTGTTGCGCCTTCACGCTGTTTGTCGTTCAAATCATTTAAAAAATCTGCCATACATACTGAAAATTTATACCTATCAAATCTTGATTTTGTAGGTTGTGCTTGTGTTTTTTGAGGATTATTTTTTGCTACTAAACGCAGCGAGTGTGCAAGTATTTAAGTTTTCGGATAATCACACTTCGCCCTCCCACTCTTAAAAAAATTAAGACCGTAGGAAATTGAATTGCGCACTTAAAACTGGACAACTCCAGCTATGTACAAGTGCAAATTCAACTTTTTTGTTTTGTTCTCGTGAAAAGCACAAAGATAGCAGTTTTATTCAATTTTAGCACTACCAAGCCATTAAACTAAACAGCACAACAGCTCCTACAATAGTCATAATAAAGGCAAAAATAGCAAGCCATAAAAGCAAAGCACCTAAGAAAAATGCGAGCCCCGAAGCCATAGCAGGAAAGAGCCAATACATACCCAACAAGCCCCCACCAATAGTTATGGCAAGAAAAACAAGGATTCCAGCTATTGTACTCAAAACATCTACAAAATCTAATTTTCGCTTTATTTTTGCCACGAGGCGCTCTATTTTTTGCTGTTTGCGGATTTGCTTTTTATGCGCTCGCAAAGCCTTGCGCTTAGCATTGGGCGAAGCCATTTCTGCGCTTTGAATAGACCTTTGGCTCATTTCGTTGGGCTGTGCTGCCTCTGCTTGCGCAAACAGCATCAAAAAAAAGCATAAAAACCCTATTTTATAAAAATCTTGCATAATATTTAGTTTTAGTTCTTAAAATTTCTAACCATTATACAAATTTACGGAATAGCCTTACCAAAGGTTTAACTTTTATTCAATAATTAGCTTATAAGTGCCTATCGCAGTCCCTTTGCTTAGTTTTAAAAAGTATAAACCTTTGGACAAACGAGGTAAATCAAAATTGCGTGAATGATTTAATTCCTTTTCACATATCAGGCTTCCGTTCAAGTCATACATAGAGAGTCTATCAGGGGCTTCGGAAAAGAAAATTTTACCGTTGGTAACGGGGTTCGGGTATATTACTATTTGTGGGATATTTTCATTGTTATCAGTGGCTAAAACCCGAGCTTGAATCTGAACAATAAAACGCAGTGCAAGCGAATCGCTGGGGTTATTGGCATCATAAATATTAAAATCTACGACCGCCTCTCCGACCTGTCCATTAGGATAAACTTGAAAAATCAGCTTATCAAACTCATCATTTTCAACTTTCAACTCAAAAGTATCGCGCTCGACTTCGTGCGAGTTGTGCCAAGTAATCGGATCTTGAAATCCTGTAGTCCACTGCTCGGGAAAATCCGCTGGTAAATAACGTTGCCAAACTAACTCAAGAGGTGCATCGGTAAGATTGATAATATCCGTAGGGGCATAAGCAAAGTCAAAATTTTCGTCTTTGATAATATAGACTTCTTGCTTGCTCAGGGCAAAGCTACTTTGCGCCTCAACTTGAAAAATAGCAAATAAATAACTTACAAAAAACAAAAAAGTAATTCGTTGTAACATAAGGAAGTAGTGTGTTGTATTATAGTGTAGTAGTATGAGTATTTTATGAGTTCAATTTTTTCAATGATTTACCGACAAAAGCTGCCAGACGCTTTTTAAATTGCATCAAATCCCTGCCTTTGGGGGCATCGTACAAATACTCGTCTCTGAATGCTTGAAAACCTTTAAAGTCTTTTTTGTTATCGGCAAAAATATCGAGTAGCTCATCAATTTCGCCTTCTTCAATCATATCGAGTAGCTCTGTGGCATTGTACTTTCCATTTTGTACGGGCTTATCTGCACCCTCAATAAGAGACGGTTCGTCGGCTATAATTTTTTTATTTTTCAGTACATCTTGCGCTCTGACGTACAAAGCCCAAGGGAAATCAGACTTAACTTCAGGCTCTTGGGGTGCGTCTTGTGCTTGCGGATTCCAAAAATTTACGGCACCGAGCTGTGTTACACGCTCATCTTTGGCTATAGTGCGTGCATAAGCGGCGGCATTTTTGTAGGCGGTTTCTATATCCTGCTCGGCAGCCAAATTTTTATAAAACTCGATAGAAAAAGTAGTAGCCAAATCGTCATCAATAGGCGTGGTTGTGGCTATTACGGCAGCGATTCCGCCTTGCAAAAGTCGCCTCACATTTTCATAAGTAGAGCAACCGTTGAAAAAAACGAGTAGCAATTCGCCTTTTTTATTTTCTTCTATGAGTCTATCGGCAAGTCCGTCCATATAGGCTATTTGGTCTTGCAACTCGAGGAAGTCGCTCCCAGCGTGTCCGCCGTAATGAAAGATTTTGACCCTCCCACTATAGCTATTCAAAACCTCAAAAACGCTGGCGGTTTCGCTGCGTCCGCGATTAACGTGCTTGATTTTATCTTGGCTATCCAGAGGCATCAAAATTTTTTGAAGTGCATCTTCTTCTTTTTCTAAGAGGTGCAAATAGTTGCCAGGGTCATTGGCAAAAGCGGTAAATACTACGGGCGTTTTTTGCATAATAATGTAAGGTTATTTTGTGAGTAATAATAGCTTAGGCAATTACTTCTCCTCGTTTGAAGTGCCGAGCAGCTTATCAAATATAGGATTAGTTACACCAAAGCCTTTGTTTCCGTTTTTATAATGATGACGCATGTGGTTCAATCGCATTTTTTCGTATAATCCTTTATGTTTTATCGGACGGTGAAAAGAGTAGTGTGTCCACTCGTAATGCAATAAACTGAGTAGCGAACCCGTAGCAAAAGCCATAGCAATAGTTGCATCATTAAAAAGAGCCCATACTAAAAGCGTATTCAATGCAAAAGCTGGGACTATGAACCAAAGTGGTATAAAAAGATGTGCCATGCTTTTGGGATCTTTATGATGGTCGTAATGTAATTTTTTCAAGAGTAGCCTACCTATTCCTTTTTTGGGGAGTTTTTGATGGAACAAAAAACGATGTGCAAAATACTCAGCCACCATAAAAGTTATAAAACCAAGCGGCAATGCCAGCCATAAAAAGGCATTGTAGTCAAAAATAAAAATTCCTACCACAGCGACTAACAATAGCAAAATATGTATCAAAACATGCGGATAGAAAAAAAATTCTTTTAGGTATTTGTTCATGGGTTTATTGGGTCATCTGTATTTGTATAATTTCAAGAAATAACACTTCTGCCAGAACTGTTATTTCTTGAAATTAAGCGGCCTTTTGTGTTTCATTCGCAATATAATTATTATATTTCTCAACCCAAACTCTTGTCTTATAAAAATATAAAATCAAAAAATTTGATGCCATTGCCCCAAAGGTATGCCAAAGCCAATGCGTACCCATAGGAAATAAATCTGGTGCTATTATATCCAATATTCTAAAACTAAGCGCAAGCGCAAAAGATACTAAAGCCAGCCAGACATAGACCGCTTTATCATACTTCGTGCGCCGAAGCCATAGCAAGGTAGGTAGTAAAATAATGAAACCTAAAATACTGTAATTCAAATTATTAAACCAAGCCATGGGTAAACTACGCTCCATAACCTGCCAAAGAATAATATACACCACAGATATAACTACAGGCACCTCCCAACGCCGATAAAGTTTCCATAAAAAATAAACCGCTACCGACAAACAGCAAATCGTTATCGGCAAATAATCCATAAGCAGATACCACTCCGAAGACCGAAAAGCGTGGTAAAGCACACCACCTACACCACCAATACCTAAAACTACCAAAATATAAGTCATAAAAGCATAACGACGATACTCACCACGCAAACGCCAAAGCCAATAAATGACAATTAAAATAAAAAAAACAGCAGATAGCGCATTAAATGGCTCTACTATAAATCTTGATGTATCTGTCTCGGCGTAAATAGGACCGCTATCATAGACTTGCTCCATATCTATTTCACTTGGTTTAGAACGAATAATAAAAATGTAAAATTACTTAGACTCGAAAAACAATTTCTAAAAACAAAACAACCTAAAAATCATTTTTGTTGTTTTTTGCCAAATAAAACAAACAAAAAATGCAAAATAAA
>JAFIER010000285.1 GCA_020832465.1 Bernardetiaceae bacterium | reverse complement strand
TCCCTTGTGCAATGAACGCGGCACATCGGCCTCCTGTTACTTACGCGAACGGCGACGCCGCACGATCATCTTGTCGGTGCGCTTGTTGCTGCGCGTCTTGTAGCCCTTGGTGGGCGTACCCCAGGGCGACACCGGATGGCGGCCACCGGAAGTCTTGCCCTCACCACCACCATGGGGGTGGTCCACCGGGTTCATCACCACGCCGCGCACCGTCGGACGGATACCGCGCCAGCGCTTGGCACCCGCCTTGCCCAGAGAGCGCAGGCTGTGCTCGTTGTTGCCTACCTCACCGATGGTGGCACGGCATTCGACCAGCACCCGGCGCATCTCGCCTGAGCGCAGGCGCAGCGTGGCGTAGGTGCCTTCCTTCGCTACCAGCTGCACCGAAGCGCCGGCGGAGCGGGCAATCTGGCCACCCTTGCCAGGCTTGAGCTCCACGTTGTGGATCTGGGTACCGAGCGGAATGTTACGCAGCGGCAGCGCATTGCCCGGCTTGATGGGCGCATCGACCCCGGACTGGATCGGCTGCTCGGCCACGGCACCACGGGGCGCGAGAATGTAACGGCGCTCGCCATCGGCGTACTTGATCAGCGCGATGTGTGCGGTGCGGTTCGGATCATATTCGATCCGCTCGACGACACCTGGAACACCATCCTTGTCACGCTTGAAGTCGATGATGCGGTAGTGCTGCTTGTGACCGCCGCCCTTGTGGCGGGTGGAAATGCGACCCGCATTGTTGCGCCCGCCGGTCTTGCTCTGCTTTTCGAGCAGGGGCCGGTAGGGGTCGCCCTTGTGCAGTTCAGGCGAAACGACCTTGACGACGAAGCGACGGCCGGGCGATGTGGGTTTGGCTTTTTGGACTGGCATCTGACTGTCCCGTTACTCGACCGGCATGAAATCAATTTCCTGGCCAGCGGCCAGACGAACGTAGGCTTTCTTCCAGCTCTTGCGCCGGGACAGACCGCGCTGGGTGCGCTTGACCTTGCCACGCACATTCAGCGTCCGTACCGCCTCGACCTTGACGTCGAACAGCTGTTCGACGGCAGCCTTGATCTCCGGCTTGGTCGCATCGGGCAGAACCTTGAAGCCATAGTGGTTGCTGCCATCGGCGAGCCGCGACGTCTTCTCGGAGACGTGGGGCGCGAGCAGCACCTTGTAGAGGCGTTCCTCGTTCATGCGAGCATCTCCTCGAACTGCTTGAGCGCGCCCACGGTCATCACCACCTTCTCGAAACTGAGCAGGCTCACCGGGTCGGTGGCGACCACGTCACGCACGTCCACGTCCTTGAGGTTGCGGGCAGCGAGATACAGGTTCTCGTCGACGCTGTCGGTCACGATCAAGACGCTCTCCAGCGCCAGCTCCTTGAGCCGGCTCACCAGCGCCTTGGTCTTGGGCGCCTCGAGGTTGAAGTCCTCGACCAGCACCAGGCGATCCTGACGGACCAGCTCGGAGAGGATCGAACACATGGCCCCGCGATACATCTTGCGGTTGACCTTCTGGGAGTGGTCCTGGGGCCGAGCGGCGAAGGTCACGCCGCCCCCACGCCAGACCGGGCTGCGGATGGTGCCCGCACGGGCACGACCGGTGCCCTTCTGGCGCCATGGCTTGCGGCCACCGCCACGCACGTCGGCACGGGTCTTCTGGGCCCGGGAGCCCTGGCGGCCGGCAGCCATGTAGGCGACGACAACCTGGTGCACCAGCGCCTCATTGAACTCACGACCGAAGGCCACCTCGGAGACCTCGACCGCCTTGCCTGCACCCGTTCCTGGCAACGCAATACTCAGATTCATCACTCTTCCCTCTGTTGCCTCGGCCTCAGGCGCTCGCCCGTACCTTCACTGCCGGACGGACGATGACATCGCCGCCGGCCGGACCCGGTACTGCACCCTTGATGAGCAACAAGCCGCGCTCGACATCCACGCGAACGATCTCCAGGTTCTGGGTGGTCACCCGCACATTGCCCAGGTGGCCGGCCATCTTCTTGCCCTTGAACACGCGGCCCGGCGTCTGGCACTGGCCAATGGAGCCCGGAGCGCGGTGGGACAGGGAGTTGCCGTGGGTGGCGTCCTGGGTGCGGAAGTTCCACCGCTTGACCACACCGGCATAGCCCTTGCCCTTGGAGGTCGCGGTCACGTCAACGCGCTGACCGGCTTCGAAGCTGTCCAGCGGCAGCACGTCGCCGGCGCCGAACTCTTCGCCTTCACCGTCGGCGAGGCGGAACTCCCACAGGCCGCGGCCAGGCTCCGTACCGGCCTTGCCGAAGTGACCCGCTGCGGGCCGGGAAACCCGACCTGGACGCCGCTCACCGGTGGTGACCTGCACCGCCCGGTAACCGTCCGCGTCCTGGGTCCGCACCTGGGTGACGCGATTGGCGGCGACCTCGACCACGGTCACGGGAATCGACTCCCCTGCCGCGGTGAACACCCGGGTCATGCCCGTCTTGCGCCCTACGACTCCAATTGCCATTTACCTTGCCCTCGTGCGTAGCCTCGACTCGAGGCCGCGACAACAGCGACGCCGATCCCCCACAGGGTAAGGATCTGCGTCTGAAATATGCCCTTCGCCAGCCGCCTGTTGCGGCCTTGTAGTGCAGCCCGGTCATCATCCCGGCGCTGGCCGCTCCCGGATGGACCCCGGCGCGGCATCGGCAGCCATGGCTGCCGCGGTGGACCAGTCCGGTCAGCCGAGACTGATCTGTACGTCTACGCCCGCAGCCAGATCCAGCTTCATGAGGGCATCAACCGTCTTGTCGGTCGGCTCGACGATGTCCATCAACCGCTTGTGCGTCCGAATCTCGTACTGGTCGCGCGCATCCTTGTTGACGTGCGGCGAGGTCAGCACCGTGTACTTTTCCTTCCGGGTCGGCAGCGGGATCGGCCCGCGCACCTGCGCACCGGTACGCTTCGCCGTATCGACGATTTCCTGTGCCGAGACATCGATCAGACGATGATCGAAAGCCTTCAGACGAATGCGAATGCGCTGGTTCTGCACCTGACCGAAACTCCAAACTCTAGTAGCGGATTTACCCGCTCTCAGGACCCTTGCGGGCAGTACCCATCGGGTCGGCAGCCATCGACCGCCTGCCGATTCGTCGCAACGAACCCGGGGCGGTGGCCAACGGTGGTCCTTTGGGGGGCCGTCCGAAGAGGAGGCGGAATATTAATGATGCCCCCGACAGGAGTCAACAACTCTCTGCCGGGGGCAGCAAAGACTTACTCGATGATCCGGGCGACCACGCCGGCGCCGACGGTACGGCCGCCTTCGCGAATGGCGAAACGCAGACCATCGTCCATGGCGATCGGGGCAATCAGCGTCACCACCAGCTTGACGTTGTCTCCCGGCATCACCATCTC
>JAFIER010000133.1 GCA_020832465.1 Bernardetiaceae bacterium | reverse complement strand
ACTTGTTTTTCTTGTTCTAAATTCCTCATTAAGGTTTACAATGTCCTCGTTACCATTTCTGACAACAAAACAGGCAATTCAGTGGCAGCAGTTTGCGAAAATAGAACTTTATCAAGTCAAGATTATTTGAGTTATGGTGCTTTGATGATAGGTCGCCGTAGCAGCTCGTCTGCACGCTACACCTTCAATGGCAAAGAAACCGACCGCTCTACCAGCTGGCAAGATTACGGATTCCGCGATTATCAGCCCGTCTATAAAAGATTTGATAGGGTGGATCCGCTGACCGCTGATTATCCGTGGTATACGCCTTATCAGTTTGCTGGGAATATACCAATATGGGCTATTGACTTAGATGGATTGGAGGCACTTTTTACGACTAGTATTGCATATGAGAAATACATAAACTATTTAAAAGTTTTTGAAAAAAAGCATCCTGAACCTTCTCCTTATGCTGGTGTGTCCTACCCCCGTCAAGCGGCGACAGTTTTTGAATAGATATTATTGCTTTTCATCGGCTGTTCTGTTATCCCACCCCCAAAAAAAACTTAATTTTGTTCTGTAGCTAAAAAATGAGTTAAATGTTGTTCAACCTCTTCGGGAGATAGTGTTTCTAAACAAGCCCAATCACGACGAAAACAAATCTTATTGCCAAAAACAGAACAAGGACGACAAGGCAACTCCTCCACAGATTTTTCTATACGGAAAACCTCAGGTTGCCATAAAGGAGCAAAACCTGCATCTGCATGCGTTGCTCCCCATATTGAAAAAGTCTTGACTCCACAAAGCGCAGCCATGTGCATATTAGAAGAATCCATACTTAAAAAAGCATCGAGCTTTTGCATAAGTGCCCATTCAGCCTCGAGAGGTAAAGCCGAAGCTACAGAAAATGCAAAATTAGGTGTATCTTTTGTCCATTCACTCAAAGTATAAGTTTCAGATTCGCCACCGCCAAAGAGATATACAGCTTTTACCCAATCTTGTTTTTCTAAATTTTGAATCAGTGTACGCATTTTACCCTCAGTCCATTTTTTTGCTCTGTGTTTGGCAAAAGGTGCAATACCTAAAAGAATCCCTTTCCTTTGAGTATGTAAAGGCTGATGAGTAGCTAAAAATTCCTTAGCAAGTTGCTTATGATTGCCATCAGGTTGCAAATAAAGCGAGGGGCGCGGATTTAAATCCACAGGAATCTGAATGGTACGAAAAAGCGTAGCATAGCGTTCGCTACTATGAAGCAATTGCTGCCTTACTTTTCTTCGTTTACGCACAAGTTTACGCTTCGAAGCACGCCCTTTTTGTAGCCTTATGATGCGCTTATGACTAAGAAATTTAAAGAAAAATGAAAGTATGCGCGTGCGTAGGTGGTCGTGTGCATCGAGCACTATATCAAAGTCTTGTGTTTTGATGAGTAATTGATAAAGTTTAAAAAGTCCCCAGAGACCTTTATATTCTCCATCAATATCTACAGACAATACCTCAAGCCTTTTTATTCCTTTAAAAAAAGGGGCGAAAGCTTTACGTGTAAGTATCGTAATTTCTAAATCGGGTTTTGCCTCTAAGGCAGCCCGAAGCACCGGGGCGAGCAAAGCAACATCGCCCATTGCCGAGAAACGCATAACTAATATCTTCATAGAAGTAGATCAGCAAACCTATAAAATACTTTAACAATATCTTATAGGTTTGAATAAAAAAATGTACTTAAAAATCCATACCTGGATAGTAGGCATTGAGTCCGAGTTCTTGCTCTATGCGTAAGAGTTGGTTGTATTTTGCCATACGGTCAGATCGCGAAGCAGAGCCTGTTTTGATTTGTCCTGTATTGAGTGCAACGGCTAAGTCAGCAATTGTAGCATCTTCAGTTTCACCACTGCGATGCGACATAACAGATTTATAATCATTGCGATGCGCCGTACTGACAGCCTTAATCGTTTCGGTAAGGCTACCAATTTGATTCACTTTTATCAAGATGGCATTGGCAATATTTTCGTTAATACCTCTGATAAGTCGCTCTGTATTGGTAACAAAAAGATCATCACCTACGAGCTGTGTATTATGCCCAATAAGCTCCGTGAGGTACTGCCAGCCTTTCCAGTCGTCTTCGTCCAGACCGTCTTCTATGGATAAAATGGGATATTTGTCTCGCCAAGTTTTCCAATAATCTGCCATTTCTGTGGAGCTAAGTTTATCCCCAGTAGATTTTGCAAGGTGGTAACATTGGTTTTTAGCATCATAAAATTCTGAACTTGCTGCGTCTAAGGCAATAAAAATATCTTCTCCGGGTCTGTATCCCGCTACTTCTATGGCTTGAAGTACTGCTTCTATCGCCTCTTCATTAGATTTGAGGTTGGGTGCAAATCCACCTTCATCGCCTACATTTGTCGAAAGACCTTTCTTTTTGAGTACGCTTTTAAGATGATGAAAAACTTCAACGCCCATACGTAAAGATTCTGAAAACGATTCTGCACGCACGGGCATAATCATAAATTCTTGAATATCAATACCATTATCAGCATGAGCCCCCCCGTTGAGAATATTCATCATCGGAACGGGTAGCGTATTTGCGCTTACACCACCGATATAGCGATAAAGTGTAAGCCCCGCCTCCTGCGCTGCGGCTTTAGCTACAGCAAGCGATACACCTAAAATAGCATTAGCACCGAGTTTAGATTTATTGGGTGTGCCGTCGAGCTCCATCATGATACGGTCTATAATATTTTGTTCGAAAATATTGATACTACCTACAATTTCAGGTGCTATAACTTCATTGACGTGCGCTACGGCTTGTAACACACCTTTACCCAAAAAACGTTTGGCATCTCCATCGCGCAATTCAACGGCTTCGTGCTTGCCCGTTGATGCCCCAGATGGCACGGCAGCCCTGCCTAAAAAATTATTAGTAGTTCGTACATCTACCTCGAGAGTCGGATTGCCGCGTGAATCTAATATCTCACGTGCTTGGATATGCTTGATAAAACTCATATTTTTTTGAATCGTGATATTTTGGAATAACAATAAATAAGGTTATAAGGCGCATTTTCAAAATCGCAAATAACGACTGCAAAAACTCCTTGCGCACAAAGATAAAAATTTTAAAGCTAAAAACTCAATGTTGTGCCATTCACTATACATAATTCCGAAAGTTATTCGCTATCCTGCCACGAGGCTGTTTAAAAATAGTTCGGTTAGGGTGTACGAGAGCTTTGCTAAATTAGCCCAGAAACAACATTTCTGACAGAAGTATTATTTCTACAAATAATCGTGGGAGCTTTTTAATACCTACAGGCTGATAACGTTTAATAAGTCAGTTAGAATTTTGCCTTGTGCTTTTTTTCTTGTAATTTAGCCTTCTAATTCTATTCTAAACATACTCTTTAGACTATGACGGAGACTGCTCTTATTGAGTAGTTTCCGTTTTTTTTGGTAGAGTTAGATAAATAAATGTTAAATTTATAGCCTTAAAAATTGATTTTAGTTTAGTTTTTTTTACTTTTATCAAAATTTGATGCGCTACTGTTCAAAAGACTTTTATCGTAGCATTTTATTTGTAAATTTGAAACTGTGCTTGCTAGCACAAATTTGCCTAAAATACTTTGTTATCAAACGCTAATTAGTTGTAATTTTATGGAAGAGAAAGCTGACGAAAACAAGGACAAGACCCAGCCAGAGCACAACTCTCCTGAAACACCACCCTCTACAAAGGAGTACTTTATTACCTCTTTTAGAAATTTTGTGAGGCAGGCTGTCTTAGAAATGGCACACCTGGCAGATGATACTGACGTAGTCGGTACGATTCGCGGTATTAAAAGCGGTATTGTATTCAAGGGTTCTAACCTTTGGATTTTGATATGCTCTGTTGTCATAGCTTCTATTGGTCTAGACCTCAACTCACCAGCAGTAATTATTGGTGCGATGCTTATTTCCCCACTCATGTCTCCTATTTTGGGCATTGGTCTGGGGTTAGGCATTAGCGACCGAGAAACCTTAGTAAAGTCTTTGCGCAACTTTGCCTTAGCGGTTGTTATAAGTCTTGTAACAAGTGTATTGTATTTTATGATTACGCCTTTAGGCGAATATACAACCGAGATGCAAGCCCGTACAGAGCCTACACTACTCGATGTTTTTGTTGCCTTTTTTGGTGGCTTAGCAGGCATTATTGCCGGCTCGCGCAACGAAAAAACAACGGCTATTCCAGGTGTGGCTATCGCAACGGCACTTATGCCACCGCTTTGTACTTCTGGTTTTGGATTTGCCACGGGCAGATGGGACGTTTTTGGGGGCGCGTTCTACCTCTTTTTTATCAACGCTGTTTTTATTAGTCTATCTACTTATATGATTGTGCGTTTCTTAAAATTTCCAACAGTAAAACGTTTGGAAACCCGCTTAGAGCAACGTGCAAGGAGAATGGCATATATTGTATTGATTATTTTGCTACTCCCTAGTATTATTTTTCTGGTAAGAAAACTAAGAGAAAACTTGCGTGCGCAGCATATC
>JAFIER010000014.1 GCA_020832465.1 Bernardetiaceae bacterium | reverse complement strand
CCAGTCAGAGGGCGAAAAGGCGACAGCTTATACGCATGGGCTTACTGCTACAGATAAGCAACGTGCTTTTGAGTTGGATAATCGCACGTCTTATCATAGCGAATATGTGTATCCACATGAAGAAAACGGCGAAATTTATTTTGCTTGGGTAAATATGTGGAATTTTAAACAGGAGCCTATAATACAATTTTTTGATGCAAGACGAGGAGGACCTAAGAAATTTGAAATAGCATTTGAAAACGAAGGTCCTAAGGGCGTGAATGACTTTTCGGGTTTATATATTCATAACTTTGATTCTATATTTGTATCTGGCGGAAAATCTTATAGAATTTTGCTCTTCGATAAAGAGGGCGAGCTCAAAGATGTGTATCCTTTTTACACTGTCGAAGATACAAGTAGAGCCTATATGAAGGCACTTAGAAAACGGTTACGTACAGGGCCACTACCTCGTGCTTCCAAAAATAAGACAGGCATGATTAAAAATGATACTTTGTATTTCCCAGTTTTGGACGACCCAGAACCTCTTGCCTCTCATAATCCGGGCTATTTAGTCAATAATAAATTCATATCTATATCATTAAAAGATAAAGGCATGCAAACACATCTAAATTTTGAGGGGGATTGTGCCGCTTATAATGACCGAGCTTGGGGACAGTATTATGTTTTTCCTAATCATCAGAAAACATTAGATGGCAATGCGCTTGTTTTTTCTTATGGTATGGACGAGCAGGTGTATGTCAATGACTTGGAGGGCAATCCGAGTCAATCATATT
The DNA here is from genome assembly GCA_020832465.1 of Bernardetiaceae bacterium. GTDB lineage: Bacteria > Bacteroidota > Bacteroidia > Cytophagales > Bernardetiaceae > JAFIER01. The sequence continues at coordinate 33,907 of JAFIER010000014.1, read as the reverse complement.
ATGCAGGTAGTCAGTATTTTGATAAACTCACCGAGGGGCTTCCTTCTGAACAAGAAGAGAGTACATTTTATTTAGAAAATCCTGCTTATCGGGACATTATTCCTGACAAATACCGTGAAGTCTATTACCGACTGGCTTATCAAGGGCTTCCAAGCGGTACTGACGAGAATGGTAAACCTCTAAACTTTACTTATTATTATAAGAAAAAGCCTGCTTCGGTGATTATCTTGGATAAAAATTTCAATAAAATAGGGGAAACAAAGTTGCCTAAGGAGATTTATGCACATAATTATTGATAATCAAGAACTAACAGTTTTCAAGAAACTGTTAGTTCTGAAGCTAAAGTAAGTTTAGGTACTTATTCTATCTACATTATCATAAATTTGAGTAACTATCGTACAATACTGATTTTGTGTTGTGAAATTCCTTTGTCAGTCTCGATAGTCAATACGTAAATTCCGTCAGCCAGATGATTAAGCGATAAGCTTTCCTCACCATTGCTATTTGCGGTAATATTTTTACTATACACACGCTGTCCATTGACATTGAATACCGTAAACTTCAAGTTTTGGTCATTCAAGCCTTCCCATCTTATATTGAAGTTTCCTTCGTTGGGATTAGGGAATACGGTAAATGCACGCTCGAGGCTCTCTGTTTCGTTTGCTAATACGATAGAAGGATACACAGTTACTACATTAGACATTGCGCCCGGTACGAATGGATCACGACCGCTATTTGTGCGCAAAATAGGGCGCACAGCAAAGTCATACTTGATGCCGTTTAGCAAGCTTGTTACTGTAAATTGATTGTTTTCTGTTTCGCCTACTTTTGTAGAAAGATAACGCGCATCAAAACCAAAGATTTCAAAGTATTCCACATTATCAACCTCGCTTGGAGCATTCCAAGTTAGGAAAGCTTTTCCACTACCTGGCTCGCCGACAAGGTTGATGCGGTAAGAACTTACGTCTTCAGGGCATATAAGCGTTACGCTTTGTACCGTGATACATTCATTGGTTGTTACCTCTACAGTATATACTCCCAGTTCTACTGCACGCAATATAGGAGAGTTAGCTATCGGAACGCTTCCCGTAGGTTCGTAATACCAAACATATCCTGTGGGTGTTCCTTCTGCAAGATTTAGCGCACGAGCATCTAAGGTTACACTATCACCGCAGGTAAATACCTCTTCGGGGAGATTTTCCATAATCGGATTAGGGAAATAAGTTACTGTAATGTTTTCAGTGAAGTTGCAACCAGTCTCATTATTGGTTATGGCTACGCTATAAGTTACTTCAATGGGGACATCATCAGCAGGATTAAAGACGGTCAGCAAGCTCTCCGTAGCATCTTCAATCGGTATGCCGTCGGCAAGCCATTGATAAGAGGGATTGTCTCCTTGGTTCGTGCCATTGGCTGTTGCATTTAATACAATTTCTCCATCTACATTACAAAGAATAATCTCAGTCGCATCAAAGTTTGCTCTTGGGCGGTCAAGGACGGTAATAATAATTTCATCACTATTCTCGCAGATTTGACCCTCAAATATGGTTAAGCGTACGCGGTATTCGCCTGGTTCTAATCCCGTGAAGCTCTCGACTGAGTCATTAGATACTCTGATGATTACATCGTCTGTATCAAAGAAATCCCAATGATAGTTAGTATGAGTAGTATTGGCTTGCAAACCTACAGTTTCGCCTAAACAAATCTCTAGGTCCTCCCCTAAATCTACTGGCACTTCAGTACCAATGACCTCTTCAAGTTTCTCAATAAATACAAAAGAGTCAACGCTTATATCAGATATATCTGCAATTTTTAATTTAATAGTGTACTTTTCGCAGGGCACTACAGCAGCTACGGCTACTAAGCCCGTAGTGAGTCCATCCATTGCAATTTCTTGTCCGGGAGGGCTGACGGGGAAGGGAGTCGGTCCGAAAGTCAATGTATTCGCGAACAAGACTTGGGTGAGGTTATGATAATAGAAGTTGGGGTTAGTCGCAGGCCCACCACCAGGGCCTACTCGCCCCCAGTTGATACTGTTGATTCTTACAGGGTCAGCTGCAGTACCGGGTACTATCGCTAGGTTATAATCGTCATAGTTACCCGCAGCATCTAAGCCGGTAGCTGTTGAGCCACCAGGAAAAGGCGCATTGCCCGGCGATGGGTTTTCACCTGTGATGAAGAAGCCAAAAGCATCATTAAAAAGTGTGTTTACATATACGGGGTACTCTTCCGAACCAAATGTAAAAGGAAAACGAATTGTATCTCCTTTGGAGATAATATCTACTTCTATATAACAAAGGTCATTGATACTGCCAGTAACGCCTGGCAGTGGAGATAGGTTAGGATCAAAGCCAATAAGACCCGTCGTTTCACCAGATAGAAAATTTGAAGCCGGACCAGCCAGGTTGTTAGCCGGACCAGTACCCATATATATACCTGTACTACCAAGAGCGATAGCTCCTAACTCATTCGTAGGTAGATCTACGTCAAATCCACCTTGTGCAGTAGGTAGGCAGTTTACGATACGCACGGCGGTTATCTCTACGCCTGTATTTTGCAGTCTTTCAGCAATTTGGCCTGGGGTCAGTCCACCAGTAGTGGTAAACTGTGCAAATGCTATGTGGCTTATCAATGAAAAAGTTAGAAAAGTGGTAAAAGCGAAGATTTGTTGAAGATGATAGTTTATTTTTCTCATATCCATATCAAATTTAAGAAATTAGTTGTACATAGTAATTAGTGGCAAATTTACAATTTTTATTAGATATTATTACGACTTAATACAGATAAAAAGCGACATTTTTTCAAAAAAATATAAATTAGACGCAAAAACTATAGCAAGTGTGTGTGTGTGGGATTCTTTTCAAAATTCGTATTCGTATATTTTCGGTTTGATTTTGTCGGCTAAAAAAAGCTGAGCTTGTGCTGGGGTTAAAGAGTTAAAAAACTGATTTTTTGAGACAGGTTATTTTGTAAGTCCATTTTTGCATAGCGTGGGGTTTGCAAACCTCACGCTATGCAAAAATATTATCTAAGGCGCGTCCCTTATTATGTACTACTTTGATGCTTGTGTAACAGACAATTACATTTACGCACTCTACCTCGAGCAGCCAGAGAGTAAATACTTGGACGAGCCTACTTCTACGGAAATCCATATTTTTGACTGGGACGGCAATCCCGTTGCCAATATCAAGACAGAAGACTATCTTATCAGTATTGCTATCGATGAGGAGCGAGGTAAAATCTATGGTTTAGACTTTTTTCATGAGAAAATATTGATGTATGATATGCCTGAATTGTAACTTATGGCTTGATTATAGCAGTATTTTAGATTTGAACGATAGGCTTAGTAATATCAAATTCGTTGTAATATTTTTGCTCAAAAAAAACTTTTTACCATTAAATTTGTATATTCAATAGGCATTATTATCTTTGTATTGTTTGAATTTTGAGCTATCTACCTACTAGCCTTCAATACTAATTTTATAATGCGGTATTTTTTATAGGCAATTTATTTATTAGTGCGACTAAGTGTTATAAAATTTAGACATGAAAAAAAATATTCTGTTTTTGTTTTTCTTTGTATGTTACACTATTTTACAAGCGCAAAGTACGCGCGAAGCACATGATTATTTTGTCATTGAAAATGTATCCGATAACGAGCAGTCGCTTACAGGCTACATAGAATTTTTGTATGATAGTCTCAATACCCTCACGATAGATGACGTTACATCGCCTCGATATGTTTATGCTTTCAATAAATTAGAAGACATAGATAGCAATATCGTTATCAATAATCATACAACTTTTTGGTTAAGAATTTCTCTCGATAATCAGACTCAAGAAACGAATTGGATGGTAAAGTATCCAAGTTTATTTAAAAATGAACTCTACTATTCACCTGATGATACGCTATTTTATAGCAGTATAAGTGGTTTCCATTATCCACCTTCTGCAAGAAGCTTTCCTTACAATTTTTGGTATGATCATGCGACTCCTGTTTTTCTGATTAAAGGTAAGCAAGTGATTTATATTCGTGCTAAGCGAACATTTTCAGAAGTTACTTTTGATTTTTATAATAAAGCAAAACTTGAGCAGTTTTTGAGTCTTTTTTCTTTGAAACCTGCCAAAGTGATTTCACAAAAATATATACAAAAATTTGTTTTTGATTGTATTATTTTTGGAATTTTGGGAGCTATGTTGATATATAATTTTGTGCTTTACTTTTTTATAAAAGATAAAAGTTACTTGTATTATAGCAGTGCTATTGCCGCTTTTATTTGTTATTTATTTTATAGTTATAGCTACTACAATTCCTTGTTTTTTAACTTTTCTATTGATTATTTTCAAATAAATATTGATAATATCATACAAAGTGCTTGTGCGGATCTTATCATATTTTTCTTTATATCTTTCACACAGCATTTTTTACAAACTTCCACTAATTATCCCAAGTGGCATAAACTCTTTCAATATCTCAAGTGGTATATCATAATAATTCATGCAGTGCTCTATATAAGAGCAGTTACAAGTTTTTTATCACCAATATTGCATAATAGTAATTATGGCATTGCTATTCTGATTTTTATTGTTTTTTCTATCTTATTAGCTACCAAAAAGGAAACCATACATCGGTATTATGTTTATGCTAACATACCTTTCTTTTGTTTTGCTATAATATACATCGTTTTTATAACACTTGTTCCTTTAGAGCAAACAATTGAATATTTGATACTTGATAATAGCCTCAAAATAGGGTTTACATTGCAGATGGTTTCTTTTTCTATTGCCTTAGCTGCGCGCATCAATATTATGCGAGAAAAAATTACGAAAAGTCAAATAGAAAATGAGCGTTTGGAAAAGGAAAAGGTTTTGGAAGTACAAAAAATTATCGAAGAAAAAAATGTAGAACTCGAGCAAAAGGTCATTGCACGCACCGCCGAATTGGCAGAAAGTAATGAAGAGCTCAATCAGACAAACGAAGAGCTTGAGCAAACATTAGAGGTTATCAACATACAAAAAAATCAGCTTGAGGATAAAAACAGACATATTACTGATAGTATTCAATATGCTCAAAAAATCCAACAAGCGATATTGCCTCCATTTGCCTATATGAGCCAATATTTAGAAGATTATTTTGTGCTTTTCAAGCCACGAGATATTGTTAGTGGGGATTTTTATTATTTCGAAGCCGTCGATGAGGATAAACTTATCGTAGCAGCTATCGATTGCACAGGGCATGGCGTGCCAGGGGCTTTTATGACTATGATAGGTACAGAAATCCTCAACGAAAGCATACAAAGCAAAAAAATACATGAGCCTGATATGATACTCAACAAATTGCATAAGCAAATTAGAAATGCTTTGCGCCAAAAAGAAACCAAAAACCGAGACGGTATGGATATGGCATTATTGAGTATTGATAAAAAACAAAAACAAGTGGATTATGCGGGTGCAAAAAACTCGCTTATTTATATCCAAAACAATACACTTTATCAAATCAAAGCAGATAAAATGTCTATAGGCGGCGAACAGAAAGAAAAAGAACGAATTTTTACAAAGCATACTATTGATGCGAGCCAGCCTACGATATTTTATTTATTTTCTGATGGCTACCAAGACCAATTTGGTGGCGAGCGCAAAAAGAAATTTATGATTGCTAACCTCAAAAAAATCTTATTAGAAATCCATCACCTCCCAGCAAGTGAGCAGCAAGTAATTTTAGACCAGAAAATCATGGAATGGATGAAAACGGGAAATGAAAAGCAAATAGACGATATCTTGGTTATGGGAATTAGAGTATAGATTTTATAAGTTTATAGCACTAAAACTTATATCTGTAGTCCGAAGCTCCAGCTTCGTTCTAGACTTTTGAAGCTGGAGCTTCGGGCTACAGTTTGCAAAAAATTGTTAGTGCTGAAATTACCTAAGCCGATTGACTAACTCGACGTACACTCGAGCTTTCTTACTGCAGGCTGCAATAGGTTAGCACTACGCTTTCTCAAAGTAATGTTATTGCTGGTTGGCGAATGTATGGTAGAAAACTAAATTTTGCACATTTTGTCAATAATAAAAAGCCCGCTTATATTTTAGGTAGTGTATAACAAGTAATGCTTAGAACTAACAGTTCTTTGAGAACTGTTAGTTTTGAAAGACTTTGAGCATTACATCTTTAAGACTACCATATTTTATACTGCAAGTGGGCTTTTTATTATTTTGCTTGTACGAATAGCGCAATTTGTTCTGCACATCGTTCACCGTCCATGGCTGCTGAGGCGATACCACCGGCATAGCCTGCGCCTTCACCGCAAGGAAAAAGTCCCTTAACTTCGGGGTGCTGGCAGTTTGTTTTGTCTCTTGGAATGCGCACTGGCGAAGAGGTTCGGCTTTCCACGCCTACAAGTACGGCTTCTTCGTGGATATAGCCTTTCATTTTCTTTTCGAAGAGTTTAAATCCTTCTCGTAGCGTATGGCTGATAAACTCAGGTAGTAGTTCATCTATTTCAGTAGATACTAAACCAGGCTGGTATGATGTATCAATAAGCGTATTAGATTTTTTTTGTGCTATAAAATCAGTAAGCATTTGTGCTGGGGCGGCTTGTGTGCCGTTAGCGATTTGGCAGGCTGTTTTTTCGATGTTTTGTTGAAATCTTAGTGCGGCTAATGCACCTTCTTGTTTATATATTGCCCAGTCTTCGGGTTCTACGGATACGACTATGCCAGAGTTGGCGTATTTAGAATTGCGTCTTGAGGGTGACATACCATTGACTACTACTTCGCCTTCTTCTGTGGCTGAGGGTACGATAAATCCACCTGGGCACATACAAAAAGAAAATACACCACGCTGTTTTTGTCCTTTTTTGACTTGGGCTACCAAAGCATAAGGAGAGGGCGGTAGGTAGTTTCCCCTATCTTCACATCGGTATTGCAATTTATCTATATGCGCCTGCCGATGTTCAATGCGCAAGCCTAAGGCAAAAGGTTTGGCTTCAATGGCAATTTTATTTTGCGCTAAGCACTCAAAAATATCACGGGCTGAGTGTCCCGTAGCGAGCAAAACGGCTTCTGCTTCGAGGCTTGAACCATTAGCCAAGACTACGCCTTTCATTGTTTTGCGGTCGGGCGTGAGTATAAAATCTGTAACCTTTGTATTAAAATGCACTTCACCACCAGCGGCAATTATATTTTCTCGCATTTGAGCAATAATACGTGGCAGCTTGTTTGTACCGATATGAGGGTGTGCTTCGTATAAAATATTTGCATTTGCGCCGTGAGCGACAAATATTTCGAGCATGCGCCGCCAATCACCGCGTTTTTTGGCACGTGTATATAGTTTGCCATCGGAGTAAGTGCCTGCGCCCCCTTCGCCAAAGCAATAATTAGAATCAGGATTGACAATATGACGGCGGCTAATAGCAGCGATATCGCTTGTTCGCTCTTTAACGTTTTTGCCTCGCTCGATAATAACGGGCTTAATGCCTAATTCTATCAAGCGCAAAGCCGCAAATATACCCGCAGGACCAGCACCAATAATCAATACTTTTTTAGCCTGCGAAACATTGGGAAAGTTTGTTTTATAAGCTATCAAATCAGGCACATTGGCTTTGTCATATACAGCAAAACGAATATGAACCCTTGGTTTTTTGGCGCGTGCATCGACGGTGCGGTGCAACAGCCGTATGCTATCATCGGGCGAAAGCCCATATTTTTGTTGAATATAATGCTCGAGTTTTTTAGCATCAAAAGCAATCTCGGGTGCGAGCGTGATTTCTATTGGTTTTTGCATGATTTGCATAAAAAGGTTTTAGCCGTACAAACTGTTTCAGAGGGCAAAGATAACTATTTTTAATCAATATAAATTTTTTCACCGCAGTGCGGACAGTATCTTTTTTTAGGGGTCTCATCATCATCATCACTATGGCTATCATTATTTTTACGATGCTTATGCGCTTTTTGCAATTTTTTAAGTTCGTAAGCTTTGCGTTCTTTTTCTTTTTCAAGTTCGTACAAAAAGCCGGAGCTTAAAATGCCCGTAGGCAAGGCAACAATACCTATACCGATAACAGCAATAAAGCTACTAATAATTTTTCCGAGCCATGTTACGGGCACGACATCGCCGTAGCCTACGGTCGTGAGTGTAACAATTGTCCACCAAAATGCGCGTAAGATATTTGAAAATTCTGGATTCTCGTCACTCTCGACATAATACATAATCGTAGAAGACATAATCAGCAGTATAAAAGCCAAAAAAAGTGTAGCCCCAAGTTCATGTTTTTTGGCATTCAAAACCCTCCAAACCACATCTAAGGCGCGTGAGTAGCGCTGTAATTTGAAGATGCGCAAAAGCCTAAAAGTACGTAATACACGCAAAAAGCGCAAATCAACAGTCATTACAAGGGGTAAGAAAAAAGGAATGATGGCAACCAAATCAATGATAAGCATAGGTTGCATCATGCGCTTAAAGATGGCTTGCAAATATGGCTTATTGGGATAGTAAAGGTCGGCAGTCCATAACCTAAGCAAATACTCAGTCGTAAAAATGGTAATCGTAAAAACTTCAAAATAATAAAGCCATTGATTATGATGCCCTACTTCGTGCTCAAAAGACTCTACAATGGTAGCTACTACGCTACACAAAATAAGTGTAATAATAAAATAATCAAATATACGACTAGGCAGATACCCCTTAGTATCAGACTCTATAATATCAAAAATTTTTCTTTTATTGATTCGCATAAGACTTATATTTTGTGAGAAGTCGCAATATACTGATTTGATGCCATTTGTAGCTAAAAGTAAACATACCAATAAAGAGACCAAAGTGCTTTAAATCGACAGACAAAAATGCCTGAATGTTAGAAGTAACATTTCTGCCAGCCATGTTATATCTCTCGCTGTGTTTGTTTTTTTTATCAAATACAAATCAGAACTAACAGTTCTTTGAGAACTGTTAGTTCTATAGCTCATAGCACTTATTTAGGCAGTATGACTTACCTTATCATTTTAGCAGTCGCATTTCTAAATATTTATTTGTAAATCCGAGTTTTTCGTAGAGTTTTTTGGCGGGGTTATCTGGTTCTACGTGAAGTGCAATTGCACCTTTCGCCGTTTCTATAGCGGCCTTCATAAGCATTTTACCCAAGCCTTTGCCTCTGTAGTTGTTATCTACGGCGATATAAACTAAAATATTTTCGGGAATATATCCTTTCATACCTGTTTCGTTCATCACTACAGCACCTACTACTTTTCCCGCTGATTCTTGGTCATATAAGGCAGCCACAAAACCGCCTTGCCAGGACTCTTCACCAAGTGCATAGCGCATGGCTTTGGCAATATCTTCTTTTGGGTCGCCAAACTCATCGAGGTGTGTAAAAAGAAAACTATTGATACGGTCAAATTCATTATCACTGACCTCACTTAAAAGGTGAAAAATTTTTGTTTCAAACATATTGTAAATTTGTTTTGTAATTTGGTTAATAAAAAATAATCAAAAATTTTGAAAATAATGCAGTTTAGAGTTCGTTTATTTTCAGCACTTGCATCGCTACGGCTTATAGGTCAGCCGCGAGCCAATTTGAAAGGCAATCAAAGAGGCGATAATACCAAAAAAGTTGGCATCTAAGCTCAATGGCAAATCCCAGCCTCCCATAATCAATGCCAGTGTTGTGCCCCCACCGACGAGCATGCCTGCTAATGCGCCCTCTGGCGTGCTTTTTTTCCAATAAAAAGCAGAAACTAAGGGCACAAAAAGCCCAGAGACCATAAAAGCATAAGAGTAGAGCATAAGCTCTAACACATTTTGCATTTGGCTGGCTAAAAAGAGGGCACCCCCCCCTAAAATGAGCGTCATTATTTGCGAAAAGCGAAGCATTTGTTTTTCGCTTGTAAACTTTTTGAAACGTCCGATAAGGTCTGTTACAAAATTACCCGAAGCAGCCATTAAGCAGCTATCTGCCGTGGACATAATTGCAGAGAAATAGGCAGAGAGCATAATCCCGAGTAAGCCTACGGGAAGTACGGTGCGCAGTAGCAATGGTAAACCTTTTTCGGGGTCTAAGCCTTCTATGGTAGCATAACCCGCATATTCAAACATGCCCACATCTACGGCTACACGAGATAGCAAACCCAAAGCCACACCCATAAATGCCATAATTGGATATTCAAAAATGCCAGCAATAAACCAAGCCCGCTTTGCCGTGCGCTCCGAGTTGCAAGCATAAATGCGCTGATAAAGGGTCATACCTACAAACCAAATAGGAATAATCGTGATGCCCCAGTTTACTAAATCTGTCCACGCCAAATTATCCAAACGCAAAAATTCAGGTTTGACATGAGCGCGAATCTCCGCTAAACCACCTAATTTTATGACTGCCAGAGGAATACCAATACAGATAAGCCCCAGCATCAAAATTCCCCATTGAATCGTATCGCTGTAAATAACAGCTTTTATCCCCCCCATAACAGTATAGACGATGACGATAATACCCATCAAAATTAAGGCATGAGTTTCGTTGAGCTCCACTACCGTAGCAGAGGCGAGCTTTGCACCCGCCAAAATCTGCGAGGCTGTAAAACCAATATAACCAATCCCAGAAATAAGACCAGCCAAAATAGCCACCTGAGGGTTATAAAAATGTCCAAAAATTTCGGGAAAGGTATAAAGCGTTTTGATTTTTTCTAATTCTTTGACTTTCGGAATCAAAAATACTGCGCTCAGCCACGCACCTATAAGACCTGTAAAAAGCATCCAAGAGCCCGATAAACCCATAGTAAAACCTAAGCCACCCAGCCCAATAGAAAATCCACCACCGACATCTGTCGCTACTACCGAAAGACCGATATGCCCACTTGATATATTCCGACCACCGACGTAGTAATCCTCTGCACCTGTATTTTGGCGCATAAAGTAATACCCGATGCCGAGCATACCAATCATATAAAAAATAAAAATGAGTACGTCTATGATATGAATTCCCATGTTTTTGTGTTTTGATAAGGCTTTATATAAAACAAAAAAAGCACAAAGTCAAATAAATACACAAAAAATAGGGGAACTTTGACAAAGCGCAAAGCTTTGTCAAAGTTATAAGCAGTTTTAACGCACACGCAATCGCATGCCTACACGCAATGAAGTTTTAGAAGAGATACCATTGAGCTTGCAGAGTGCTTGAATGCTTGTGCCGTATCTACGGCTAATTTTCCATAGTGAATCGCCGGAGCGCACACTATGATAAGCACTTTGGCGTGCTTGGCTCAAATGACTAAAATGCTGTGGTGTGAGCGAAAATACTTGTTCTTTGATGGTTTGCTGTTCAAAATCAAAAAGCAAGGCGGGATCAATGGCATTGCCTTCGTAGCGTACTTCAAAGTGCAAGTGAGGCCCGGTGCTTCGTCCAGTGCTTCCGCCTTCACCGAGCTGTTGCCCAGCGCGTACATAAGTGCCGGGTTTTACATAAAGTTTGCGCAAATGTCCGTAAAGCGTTTCAAGACCGTTATAATGGCGAATAACAACGTGATAGCCGTAGCCCCTTCCGTATTTAGCTACACGCACAACACCATCAAAAGTAGCGCGCACGGGATCGCCGCTATTCAGGTCGAGGTCTGTGCCGTGATGCCACCTATAGTTTCTGATTCCAAAATGAGAATTGATAATGCCAGTATCTAAGGGCATTGCCCAATTTAGATTTTGCTTTTCATCGTATAAAGTCAGTGCAATCGTATCATTAAAATTAGAAGCATCTATATTGTAAGGGTTTATGCGCTCTGAGTCCCAAAGGGCATAGTAGTCGGTAAGTTTTATCCAAACACAATCAATAGCAATCTCTTCTGATATAATTACAATATCCTCGAGGACACCTTCTCTGTAGTTTTGATTATTTTCTCGTAGAAGCGAGGGGGTTGCATCGATATTCACGGCCTGGGAAGCGGTAGAGAATCTGTAGCTTGAGTTTTTGTAGGTCGGAAGAAAATTTAGAAAAGTTGTATCATCGCCTATAGTGTGCATCAGCGCAAAAGTATTGGTCCATATAAGATGCTCCTCTACTATTTCTTCAAGCTCCTCGGGGTTTATATCGATATCCGTACTGCCACCAATACTTGTGGTCTTGCTTGCACGGGCTTCTTTTTCTTCTTGTAAGGCTACGCAAGTCTGCCATAGCGAATCAACGTAAGCTAAAACAACCTCTAATGGCATGTTTTGCTTATAGGCATTGTCGTAAGGAGCGAGGAACTGCTGTTTTGCCGTTCCAAAAGTGGTGGTGTAATCTTGTGCCTTGAGTTCGTGAGTATCATATAAATATGCACTTAGTAGAAGCACTAAGCACAGGATTTGAGTAAAAAAAAGTCGCATGTTTATAGGGCTTTTGTAAATTATTTAGTTATTTGGGTAATATTTTCTAATTGGGTGTATATTTTTGTAGGCGCAATTTACATATAATTGTTAATTCAAACCAATCGAGTGTTTTTTTTGTGTGTAAAAAGCGCATTTTAAGTTTTTTTAAGGATAAAATTTAATCAGAACCCAATATTAGGCTCTTATAAAGTAGCTAAGCAAAGCAAACTCAGAATTTAGCCATAACATTTTGAGCAAAATTTTATTCCTATATGAAAGACGGGTGTACGTCAAGTTGGGAAATAGACTTAGGTAGTTTCAGCACTAATAGTGTTTTGAAAACTGTTATTGCTAAGCTCATTTTTCCATAGTAGTATGGTCAAACATCAGCCTAAAAATGCAAACATTCCTATTTAAGGTATAAATTTTGTAGTCAAAAGCATTAAAAAACTAAAAATCAAATACGTATGAAAAATTACGCTTTTCTATGGGTTTTATTAGCTATTGGGCTATCTTTATCCACTACTTCATGCGAGCTTCTCGAGGACGACGAAGATATAGCTAACGCCCCGAGCAATCCCCCAAGGGGTGAGATTATTGCTGTAGATGCAAACAAACTCCTACAACTTGTAAATGCCCAACGCAGTGAAGGCTGTCAATGTGGAGATGATTACATGCCAGCTACAGCAACACTTCGCTGGAGCGAACATTTAGCTGAAATTTCTGCTGATTACAGCGAAGAGATGAGAAGTAAAAATTTCTTTAGCCATACAGGGGCGGATGGCTCCTCGCCTGGAGATAGACTCACAGCCGCAGGCTACAATTGGCGTACTTATGGCGAAAATATAGCTAAGGGATACACAAGCGAAGAAGATGTCATTAGGGGCTGGATAGATAGCCCTGGGCACTGCCGCAATATCATGAATCCTAATTTTACAGAAATGGGTATCGGACGCTCCGCCAATTACTGGACGCAAATGCTTGCTACGCCACGTTAAGCTTTATGATGCAACAGAGAAGAGATAGGCATAAAGCCAGAAATTTGCTAGCCAGAAATAACATGTCTTTGAGACATGTTATTTCTAAGCCCATTTTTCCATAGCGTGGAGTTTGAAAACCCCAAGCTATGGAAAAATGTATAGGAGTATGACGACGTTTGGTAAAATAACAGCTTCATACAGAAATACTTTTTTTAACCTAAATACCTCACTCTATATAGGAGAATGCGGTGCAAATTTTTTATATTTGCTTTTCATAAATACATTATACTATCGTTTAATCACAACATCATGCGAAAAATTATTTGTTTTGTAACGGTTTTAGCCATTTTGGCTTTTAGCCTTACCTCATGTATAGACATCAAAGAAAAAGTTAAAATCAACAAAAAAGGAGACGGTACTTATACCATGCTCGTAGATTGGACTCAACTCCAAGAACTTATGGAATCCATACAGGGCATGGGCGATAGCGATGAAGCCCCACCTAATATTACGCGTAGCATGATGGATCAGCAAGAGGAAGGGCCTTTTAGTGAATTGGTAGAAGCTGCCGAAGGGGTCGCTGGAATAAGCAATGCCAAGCAAGTAATAGATACAGTGGCACATCAAATAGGTATAAGTTTTGATTTTGATAATGTCGATGCACTCAACGAGTTTTTGATGCAACTCGACCCCGCAACGATGAGTCAAGAGCCTATTTTTGTATATAAAGATGCGATGTTTCAACATCTTAAAATCTCACCTTTTGTGCTTACCCTTATGGGATCTTTGTCGCAATCTATGAGTGAAGATGAAGAGGAAGAAAGCGATGGTGAAGGTGCAGCTATGGCAGGTATGCTGATGAATAGTGCAAACTACCATTTTAGCTTTGAAAGTAGCAAAAAAATACGTGGATTTTCTAATAAGAAAGTCAAGCAAGTAGATAAGAAGAACCTCGAGCTTGTCATGCCTTTTAGAGACATCATGACCCAAGAAGGTGAGCCTAAGCCTAAGGCAAAGGTAATGAATGCCATTCAACTCTAAAATCTAAGCGTGCAAGACAACTTTGCTAAATTACCCCAGAACTAACATTTCTGTCAGAAATGTTAGTTCTAATAGGCGCTTAAACTACTTATTGAACAACATTTGCAAATACACAACGACCATTTTTTATACCTAATTTATATGCGTATTTTTCAAATAGCCCTATGTCTTATCCTGACAATAGGGCTAAATTCTTGTATTGATATTAAAGAAGAGCTTGTCTTACAAAAAGATGGCAGTGGTTCTTATCGTTTTGTGTTAGATGCCTCGCAAAGTGCGCCTATGATTCAAATGATACTCCAAGAGGGTGCAAATGCACAGCAAGATAACGAGGAAGCCGTGCGTAGCATGGTACGCAATAGCTATCGAGCGATAGAAGAGTTAGCCTATGATGCCGAGCAGGTTAAAGGCGTAAAAAAGGCTATTGCTATCAGAGATACAGCAAACTATACCTTTGGAATAAGTTTTGATTTTGATAATATAGATGTCCTAAATACTGCTTTATATCTTATGTTTGATGAGAGCGAGCGCACAGGGCAAAATCAGCAACCTGCTTTTGCTTACGATAAAAAAGGCAATCTCGAGCGGTTACACGCCAATCATATTATCAAAATGACCCAAGAACTTAGCTTTGAAGGTAATGAAGCAATAGATAATAATACAAGTAGGGATAGCGAAATTGATGTATTTTTGAAAAATGCAGTCTATAGCTTTGCATTCCAAACTGAAGGAAAAATCAAAAATACCTCGCATAAAGCTTTTGTAGAAAAGAATAAAAATAGCGTAGCATTTAGCATTCCGATTTTAGAAGTACAGAAAAAAATGGATTATCTTACCCACAAAATAAAATTTAAGTAGCAATCATACTGCTATACATTCGCTAGCCAGAACTAACATTTCTTTGAGACATGTGTTAGTTCTAAGCCCATTTTTGCATAGCGTTACGCTATGTAAAAATGTATAGTAGTATAAGTAGCGATTTATAAATGAATACCGACGATGGTAATATCATCGCGTTGCTCTTCATTTTTTTGATGGGCATCTAAGGTTTGTTCGAGCTTAGATTTTTGTTCTGACATGGGTTGCTCTGCAATTTTAGATAATAAATCTAAGAGTTGTGGCGTTCCAAATTTGCGGCGTTGTGGGCTTTGTTGGTCTGTGTATCCATCAGAAGTAAGATATAAGTGTGCGCCACGTGTAAGCTGTATCTCCTGTTGCGTAAATTGTCTATGATTTTTGTGCGTACCGCCAATAGATTTATTATCACCTCGCAAATAGGCTACCTCTGCCTTGCCCTTAGGAATATAAATAAGCGGTCTTTTTGCACCCGTAAAACTCACTTTAACTGTTTCTGTATGATCTGTTGTTGGATATGTAATAGCGCATAGGCATACGTCCATACCGTCGTCATTAGTGCGTTTTTTCATTTTGTTTTTATGCTCTTGCTTGAGTGCAATTTTGACACCTTCGTGCAGCTCCTCGAGTATTTGAGCAGGTTCGTACACTTTTTTATCATTAATAATTTCGTTGAGGATTGTATTTCCAATCATAGACATAAATGCTCCTGGTACGCCATGCCCCGTGCAGTCGACTACGGCAATAAAGGTTTTGCCTGCGGCTTGTGCAAACCAGTAAAAATCTCCAGATACAATATCTTTGGGTCTAAAAAGCACCAAATAATCATTAAGTGCGGCGTTCATGCGCTCATGTGTGGGTAGCACTGCTTCTTGAATTGTTTGTGCGTATCGGATACTATCGGTGATATGTCGGTTTTTGCTTTCGATAAGGGCATAATTTTGTGCATTATCTAATGCAATAGCGGTATAAGCAGCTAATGCACGCAGTATCGTAATTTTTTGTGTATCGTAGGCATCAGGGCTAAAACTTTGTACCGTAATTACGCCCAAAATTTTATCTTGAAGTTGCAAAGGGAGATAAATCAGCGATAGGGGCATTTCGCCCTCCTCACTACCTTTTTCAAAATAATCAGGACGCTCTTCTTTCAAATTTTTGATTACAATTTCGTCCGATTGGGTAAGGCATTGCACGGAAAACTTATCCGTATCCTCAAGCGCATCGTAGTGTGTAGGGAGTAGGTTATTTTTTTCAACGACTCCCGCAAATCTAATTCTTTTTTCATGATATTCGTAAGTGCCTATGCCAAATACTTCTGCTGGCATAAGTGCATTGATACTTTTATATACGGTAGCTTCTATTTGCCCTGCATCTAAGGAGGCGGTTATCTCACGTCCGATTTGATTGATAAGAGATATATTTTGGTAAGAGGCTTCTACTTCTTTGTTTTTGAGCGTGAGTATGCTTGCTTGTGCCTCGAGTTGTGCATTTTTTTTCTCGATGTTATCTCTCTGCGAGAGAATTTCTTCTTGCTGCTGCTCAAGCTCTTCGTTTTGGACTAAAATTTCCTGTTTTTGTACGCTTAATGCTTTGTTTTGTTTTTCTATTTCTTTGTTTTGCTTTGCGAGCTTGCGCCTTCCGCGCTGTTGTTGCACTAATCCAATGGCAATCAAAAGGATAACGAGCCCGAGCAGCCCGAACACCCAATAAGTGTATTGCTTTCTTTTTTCTTCTTCGGCAATTTTTTCTTTTTGCAATTGATTTTCACGTTTTGATGCGGCGAGTGCATCTTTTCGTTTTTGGTCTTCGAGTGCACGTTGCTTTAGGGCTAAATCTTGAATTTCTTTATCTTTTTGGAGTGCCGAGATTGCTTGTTCTTGTTTTTGGGCAGCGAGTTCTTGCTGTGTAAGGCGTAGGGCTTGCAAGGCTTTGGCTTTCTCGAGTTGCTCTGTTTTGAGTGTAATTTCGTTAATTTTTTGAGTTTGAATTTGAATTTCGAGTTCTTGTACTTTTTTATCTTGCTCTAATCGCTTCTTTTTGGAGGCTAAATCCTGCACCTCTTCGTCGATGAGCAAAAGTTCGAGTTCTTTTTCACTTTTTTCAAATGCAATCTGACGGTTGAGCGAGGCTTGCAAGCCCGCTTTTTCGTTTTGCAAAAGCGAATCGCGAAGCGAGGCGTACTCGCTGTAATAAACCAAAGCATTTCTATAATCGCTCATGGCTTTTGAGGTTGCAGCCATAGTGCGGTATCCCAAAGTA
Organism: Bernardetiaceae bacterium; assembly: GCA_020832465.1. Taxonomy (GTDB): domain Bacteria; phylum Bacteroidota; class Bacteroidia; order Cytophagales; family Bernardetiaceae; genus JAFIER01. The sequence goes on along the minus strand of JAFIER010000014.1, from coordinate 16,444 downwards.
AGCCCTTCTGGATAAGTATTTTCACGACTTACTTTAATGGCTTTTTCAGCATGAGATTTAGACTTACTCAAGTCGCCTTTGATAAGATATACAGCGGCTAAGTAATTGTGTGCTTGGGCAATATCCTCTGGACTTTTTTTATCGCTGGCTATTTTGAGTGCTTGCCCAAAGGCTTGAAGTGATTGCGTATAGTCGCCTTTGATTTGATGAATAACGCCGATATTGCTCAATGTAGTAATGCCTTTTGCAGTGCTCCCATCGATATCCAAAGACTGCTTAAAATAAAGCAAAGACAGCTCATAGTCTTCTAAATATTTATGTAAAAATCCTAAATTATTGAGTGCAACGGCAGTGGCCTGCGTATCGCCAATTTTTTTATTGATTTCATAAATTTGCTTACTGTAATAAATCGCGGAGTCATAGTTTGATGTCGCTTTATAGACATCGGTAAGGCTTTGGTAAATCAGTAATTTTTCAGTATCTTGATTTTGCACCTCGGGGCGTTGGAGCACTTGGTGGTAGTATGCAATGGCTTGCGGATAGTTTTGAATATCCTGACTTGCCTGTGCAATGCCTTTGAGGATATTGATATTGACCTGCTGCCCCGCTTTTATTTGTGCTTCTTTAGCCTTGCTGTAATACTCAAGCGTTTTGGCAGGTATGTCTTGCTCTTTGTATAGCATCGCTACCTCTTGATAATTTTCAGCTAAATAGATCGTAAGATTATTTTTTTCTAAGATTTTAATGCTTTGCAAATAATAACGCAAGGTAGGTACAAACTGCTTTTGGCTACGATACCCTTGTGCAATGAGCTTAAAACTCCTTGCCATTTCTTTGGGTAAGCCCTCCTCGAAGGCTATATTAAAACCCTCTTGAGCGCGCTGTAAGCCCTCCGTGATTTCTTCTCGTTCTATCAAAAAATCTGCATAGTCATTGAGCAAAGCCGCACGTAAGGCAGCATTTTCTGTCGTACGAATGCGCTTCTCCCACGCTGATTTGCCCAAATCCTGAGCAGAAATGGGCAAATAGCAATAAGTAAGCGTGAAAACCAACAAAAGGGTAAAATAAGTTCGCATAGGCATTTGACTACGATATTTGGTAGTGTATAACAAGTAATGCTTAGAACTAACAGTTCTTTGAGAACTGTTAGTTTTGAAAGACTTTGAGCATTACATCTTTAAGACTACCCGATATTTTTATAATAATAGTCAAATGCACGATAAAAAGCAAATCAAAAACTAAATTTTATTTAAAAATTTACAAAAGGTGAATCTAAGCGCAGGCGAAAACCAAAGCGAGAAGCACCTACGGGCGCATTTACAGAACCTACAAAATCTACACGCAAAAAGCGAAAAATATTTTTTAGGCCTACACCCCACTCAAAGTAATCCCCTTGCTCTGCCGTGTGCAAATAACGCCCAGAGGCTATCAACTGCCAGTTGAGCTTGCGCACAAGCGGCAGGCTATTCAGTATAAATCCATTAAAATGATGCTCTACATGAAACTCCCCATAATAGTCCGAAGTACTATGGCTATAATATGGTAAAAGCATAAATTGCTGTGTGCCCTGCCGAGAAACTACAGAAATTTCAGTCGTTTGGAAATGATGAAAATCAGGAAAAAATAAGCTGTTGCGATTCAAAAACAAACCGCTTTCACCCGCATAATACAAACGCCCGAGCAACCCAAGAGAAATATCATGCGAGAGACTTGCCGATGCAAAGTCAAAATTTGTAGCACTTTGGGCTATGCCTTCTATACCTTTAAGATAACGCATTTTTAAAATCGGATAGCGAGTCGGGTAGTTGATTTTGCGACGCGGCTCGCGGCGGTATTGCTGTCCGAAGCGAATTTCTATGTCCGTTTCCCAAGTCAAGGCATGGTGCGGATCAAAAAGCAACTCGTCAGACTCAGGCTGTAGCGGATTATTACTCGTAAACTCCGCATCGCGATTAAACCAGTTGAGCACTGGAGGAATAGGCTCGGCATTTTGCAATGCCAAACGACGCTCAAATTTTGCATTCGTTTTTATATATACACCGTTGAGTAGCTCCGCGCCTACGCCCAGCATGCCGTATTGCGACTCATAGAGTTTGACAAAACTTTGCCTATAAAAAACCGCCGAATAGCTATTCAAAAACTCATCAATCGCATCAGGGTTGAACTGCCGCACAAAGCGTCCGCCCCCCGCAGCAATCGTCAAGCGATTCGTCGAATTAAAACGGTGCTGAATACCCCCTTTGGAATACAAGCTATTACTTGAAAAACCATAGCGTGCCGTAGCATCAATTTCTGTTTTGCTGTATTTATCGGGGTTTTCCTTCGTAAAGCCTACAGAAGGTTGCAAAATCCAGCCCTCTACGGTGTTGAACTGCACACCACCGGCAAGTAAAGAACCAAATTTAAATTTATAATTGCCTTTTAGGTTGTGATAAGTATAACCGCCATAGACATTGCGAAATCTAAACTTATTGCGATACTGCTGCACCGAATCTTTGTAGGCATCAGAATTTACAACTTGATAGACAGAATCCTTGACTTTATAATCTTTAAACTCATTAACGCTAAGCGGCACGGGGCGTCTGCCCTGCCAATAGCTGCTATCACGTTCGTTCGAACCTTCTAAAATCCGCATCTTTTCTCTACCAAAAAATCCGCGTTCAAAATCAGGACTTAGATCAAAATCAGAAAAAATACCGATAAAATTAGCTTCTAAACCTACTTTAAAACCCATTAAATCTATTGTAATCGGTGCACGCAAATGTTGTGTACTGCGGAGCCAAGCCCCACCCTCCACGGGCACATAGACTTGGTCTATGAAAAGCGTATCTACGAAGTCCATACCCGATTCGCGTAAAGCGTAAAGCTCCGTAGCGTGAATGCGCCAGCTTCCATCTTGCAAATATAGCATGCCATGAAAAAGAGGTGTGCTCCTGCGCTTGGGAATAACTTCTATTTTGTGCACCTCGAGACTATCTTCTTTGTACGAACCGCGCCATTTGTAGTCGTAGTGCGCAAATGCCGTAGGCGCAATAGGCGAGATAAAATCGCGTGCTGATAAGCCAAAAGAAACATTAGGCTTATAAAAATTAAAATTAAAAACCCTTGCACTGTTCCAGCTAAAGCCCCTGCTATCGCCACTTACACGCGAAGAGTGCATGATTTCCTTCTCACGGCTGGGGGCTTGGAAGTAGTAAGTGCTCATAGATTCAGAAAGATAAACAATCTCGTCTATATTGCCTAAACTACCGATGCTATCGAGCTCCTCTCTATCTTCTTTGGGTATCATTAAAGAAAAGGCAGACTTATCCTCTAATCCGAGTTTTGTGAGCTTGTGCGTGCCTTTGATATAGGTTTCGCAGCTAAACTCTTCTACTTCATTGAGGTATTTTTTGCGCCTTTTTTGTGCTTCACGAATCATATCATAAGCCGGATCTTCGTATTTGTTCGAAACCACAATTTCACGAAGTGTAGTCGTTTCGCTTTGCATTTGTGCGTCTATTGATGTACGATTTTGTATCGGTACTTCCAGCGTTTTATAGCCTATAAAGCGAAAAACGATAATCCCCCCCCTGTCTTTTTCTTGAATTTTGAGGTTATACTTACCATCTTCATTGGTGCTTGTGCCTCTTGTAGTATTTTTGATATATACACTCACAAAGGGCATTGGCTCGCCCGCTTCGTCAGTAACCATACCGCTAATATCTTGAGCCGTGAGAGACGAAAAACTAAAAACTAACATAAAAAACAAGAAATAGATTTTGTATAAATAAAACATGAGTGTGTAACTGTTTGGTAATAAATAATTTACAAAGAAATAAAAGCGTTAAGTTTTGCGCTCGATAAAAAGATGTAATAAACAATATAGAGGTTGCTTATACGTTTATTTAAAGAACTTTAAAAAAAATTAGTGTTTTAACTTAATGCTTGCTACATAATTCCAAAGAATTGCGTACCTTTGGTATAGCTTTAGACTAACATCTAAGGTTTTTATTACAAGAAACCAAAAAGAATTTGTCAAATATATTTGCTATATTCGTTTTGATTTCTTTAATTTGGCAAAAAGTTTTCAATTTTTTAATTTCAATTATTTCTTATTTTAACTTATATCAAACATGATTAGAAAGTACACTTATCTGATGCTGATGCTTTTGCTTTCAGTGTCAGTCTTGTTCACAAGCTGCGGCAAAGACGAAGAAGAAGAAGCGCCGGCACCTGCACCAGCACCTGTTGCTGGATTTACATTTTCTCCACAAGACCCTACACCTGGTCAGCAAGTAAATTTTGCTAACTCGAGCACAAATGCAGAAACTTTCGAGTGGGCATTTGGTGATGGTGCTACTTCAACAGACCGCAACCCCGTACATACTTACGAAGCGGCTGGTGAGTATGCTGTAACTTTGAAAGCTATCGGTGCTGGTGGTGAAAATACTTTCACTGCTACTGTTGTTGTAGCGACTGCTTCTGCGCCTGCTCCTGTCGCTGATTTTACCTTTACGCCTGATCCTGCGCAAGTAGGTCAGTCTATCCGTTTCAACAGCACAAGCCAAAATGCTGTGTCTTTTGAGTGGGATTTTGCAGGTCAAGGTTCTGCCACGGGCGAAACTGCTGACTTTACATTTAATGAGCCTGGTCGCTATAACGTTACACTTACTGTAGCTAACTCGGCTGGTGCAACAGATAGCAAAACACTTGCTGTTACTGTAGAGGAGGCTACTCGTACTGCAATTCTTCTCGGTGTTGTAGTTGAGGAGATTCCTTTCGGACCTGATCAGCCTGTATTTAATGCTGTTGTTTTCTTGGACGATGTTGATGAAAATCCCGTTTTCCAACCTCGTTTCTTGTTCCCTATGCAAGCTGCTGATGGCGAACTTGAAGGACCAGCTCCTCTTCCTGCTGCTTATCCTTTTGAAGCTTCAAATGCAGATGGAAGTGCAGTTACTCAAAATGTACGCTGGACAGCCTTAAATGAAGGTCTTATATTATTCCTTTTACACTATGACACAGATGCAGGTGCATTTGATACTGAAAACTATCCTTTCTATATTTCTGAGCAACCTTTTGCTATTTCAGACTATATCGTAGAAGGACAAGATTTGCCAACAGAAATCGCTCTTCCTGAGCAAAATGGTTTCAAACTTACTTTAGTATTAGAGTGGGAGTAGGCTGTCAATAAAACCAAATTTGCAGAATTAAGCAAATAAAAGAAAACCCCTAAGTATTTATAAATGCTTAGGGGTTTTTTTATGCTTATAGGGTGGCTGCTTGGCCCAGCACTAAAACAGTTTACGAAAAACTGTTAGTAACATTCTAATAGGCTTGCTATTCAGGCTTAGAAACTGCTTTACTCTTGCAACAGGCCTTTGTAGGTATAAGGCATAAATATTTTAAAGGTAGAGCCTTTGCCGAGCTCGCTATCTAATGTAATATTACCGCCGTGTGCCTCTACCATAGTTTTGACATAACTCAAACCTAATCCAAAACCTTTGACATCGTGCAAATCGCCCGTAGGTATGCGATAAAACTTATCAAAAACTTTATCTTTCATTTTTTTGGATATGCCCAATCCATTATCAGCCACTGATACCAAGATACCATTTTTTAAGCTTTCGGTGCGAATGCTTATTTCTGGTTTTTCTGGTGAGTATTTGTTGGCATTATCGACAAGGTTAGAAATAATATTCGTGATATGCACTTCGTCTGCTTGAATATCTGTGCGTTCGGCATCGAGCGAAAGCTGAACTTTTCCACCTCTTTTTTCTACTTGAATAAAAATATTTTGAATAGCATTTTCGATAATGTGATGTAAATCTAAAGGCTGTATTTTGAGTTTGAAATCACTTCTATCGAGGCGTGCTACTTGTAAGACTTTATCTACCTGTGCGTGCAAACGCTTGCTCTCGGCTTTAATCATACCGAGATAGCGTGCGGAGGCTGAGGGCAAACTCGCCACGCTCGGGTCTTGCAAAAGCTCTGAAGCGAGCGATATGGTAGAAATAGGTGTTTTAAACTCATGCGTCATATTATTGATAAAATCGTTTGTAACTTCAGAAATGCGTTTTTGACTTAGAATAGTCTCAATAGCCTTCCAAAAACAGAAAATAATAATTCCGATAAACGCAATAGAGGCAAGTAGCACGCCCCACATTTTACTTACTAAATACTTTGATTCTGTTGGAAAATATAGATAAAGATAGTGATTATTATTGCGCAGGTCATTGGGAAAAAGGCGTGCATTATATTCAGATTCAAAAATTTCTTTGCGTTCAGCTGGATTTTGGGCAAAAAGAATTTCGTCATTATTTTTATCAAAAACTAAAAAACGAAATTTTGCTTTGATACCTACTTCTTGCATACTTACGTGTAAAAGAGAATCTAATTGTTTATAACTCACTCGCTCCGCAATGGGTTTTTCATACACGCTCAGCTCCTCGGCCACCCCCTCGAGCGTGCTACACTTACTCAAAAGGTGCATAAGCATCGATTTGCCACGGTAGCTATCAGGTATAGTTTGTATGATTAAATCAAGGGGCTCTTCAATGCGTTTATTAGGATTTGTAAATCGTAAGGGTAAGTGCTGACGTGGGTCTATCAAATCAGGTGTATATAACTGACGATTGCTATGGGGGAGCGTACCAAAACGAGATGGATAACCACCTGACTTAGCATAATGCTTTATGATTTCATTTTTTTCTAATTTTTGTGAGACTTTTTCTAAGGCTTTGTGTACATTATCCGTAAAACGCTCTTTGTTTAAGGCTAAAGAGGTATTTATCCAATAAAATTGCAATCCAATTAGTCCACATAGGGCAAAAGTCATACTGCCAACAATAACTGCGATGGTTTTTTGGGTAATACGTTGTTTCATGAGGGGTTTGCTGTAAAGTTTAATAAAATAAGACAAAACAAAACACGATTTTAATTAGGACGTTATCGCATTCTAGGTTTAGCATGAGCAGTGCTAATAGAACCGTAAGCACTGCTTTTAAAGTAACAACTTGCTAAGAAAACAAATTTTATACAAGCAAATTCCATATTAACAAGATTTAAATATTAAAACAGCATAAATGTAGCATATAAGCCCAATCATATTACTATACATTTTTGCATAACGTGGGGTTTGCATGCCCCACGCTATGCAAAAATGGGCTTAGAAATAACCTGTCTCAAAGAAATGAACTTATAGAAATAACATTTCTGACAGAAATGTTATTTCGGAGCTAATTTAGCAAAGTTGTCGTACACCCAATACATCATACTTGCTAAGGCAAAAAAGTCTGTGCAATTATTACAATTACACAGACTTTTTTAAATAGCGTCTTGATTTTAGACCCTGAAACAATTTAGAACTAACAGTTTTTCTAAAACTGTTAGCTCTAAATTGTTTTTATTGCTTGATGAGCTTGAAGTCTCCTACATTTTTAGAGGACAGACTTGCTCCCAAGAACTCACGGTTTAGGCGTGCGATGTGCTCTTGTCCGATTTCTTTAGGACATTCTGCTGAGCAAGCTCCAGTGTTTGTACATGCACCAAAACCTTCTGCGTCCATTTGAGCGACCATTTTTTCTGCACGAGCCTTGCGTTCTGCTTGCCCTTGTGGTAGGATTGCGAGTTGGGATACCTTAGCAGCTACAAAAAGCATAGCAGAGGCGTTCTTACAAGCAGCTACACAAGCACCACAGCCAATACAAGCGGCGGCATTAAATGCTTCATCAGCAATTTCTTTTGAAATAGGCGTTTCGTTTGCATCTCTTGCACTGCCTGTATTGACGCTAACATAACCACCTGCTTGGATAATTCTATCAAATGCAGCCCTATCTACCATCAAGTCTTTTACTACAGGAAATGCTTGCGCACGCCAAGGTTCTACGACAATTTTAGCATTATTAGGAAACGAACGCATGTGCAATTGACAGGTTGTAACGCCTTGATGCGGTCCGTGTGGGTGTCCATTGATATACATGCTACAAGCGCCGCAAATGCCTTCACGACAGTCGTGGTCAAAGGTAACAGGCTCTTCGCCAGTGCGTGCCAGGCGGTCATTGAGCAAATCAATCATTTCAAGGAACGACATATCTGGTGATACGTCATCTATGGGGTAGGTTTTAAAACCACCTTTATCGTTGGCGTTTTTTTGTCGCCATATTTCCAATGTATATTTTCTAGTTTCTTCAGCCATCGTTTTGTATCGATTTAGAATGAGAAGTTTTTTTGAATAAGTGTAATGCACAGAAGCTATAAATTACTTATAACTACGCTGCGTAAGTTTGACGTTCTCGAAAGCGAGGTCTTCCTTGTGCAATATGAAGTCTTTGTTTTCGCCTTGATATTCCCAAGCGGCTACATAGGCAAAATCTTCATCATTTCTAAGTGCTTCACCTTCGGGTGTTTGATGCTCTTCACGGAAGTGCCCGCCACAAGACTCTTCACGGTCAAGGGCATCTACAATCATAAGCTCTCCGAGTTCTAAGAAATCAGCAATGCGAGATGCTTTTTCCAATTCAGTATTCAAACCGTCAGCCGTACCTACAACTTTTACATCTTTCCAAAACTCTTCACGAAGCTGTCGCACTTGCTCACGGGCTTGCTTTAAGCCGTCACCCGTACGCGACATACCGCAATGATCCCACATAATCCTACCGAGTTTGCGGTGAAAGTCATCAGGCACTGTATTGCCTTTGATATTGATTAGGCGGTTCATGCGTTCTTTTACCCTATCTATAGCCTCGCTAAATGCGGGGTGAGAAGTATCCTCTACTTTATAAGGCTCGGCAGCCAGGTAGTTTCCGATAGTATAAGGAATAACGAAATAGCCGTCAGCCAATCCTTGCATCAAAGCACTTGCACCTAAGCGGTTTGCACCGTGGTCGGAGAAATTGGCTTCTCCAATAGCGTATAAGCCTTCTATGGTAGTCATTAAGTTATAATCTACCCAAAGCCCGCCCATAGTATAGTGAGGTGCAGGATAGATTCTCATAGGCGTTTCGTAAGGATTATCATCTGTAATTCGCTGATACATATCGAAAAGATTACCGTATTTATCCTCTACATATTTACGTCCTTCACGTTTGATAGCGTCAGAAAAATCTAAATATACGGCTTTGCCTGTTTTGCCTACGCCTAATCCTTCATCGCATACATACTTCGCATTGCGCGAAGCTACGTCTCGGGGTACGAGGTTGCCAAAGGTAGGATATTTCTCTTCTAAGTAATAAAAACGGTCTTTTTCTGCAATTTCGCTTGGTTTTTTGTTTTTATCAGCGGGGTTTCGAGGCACCCAAACACGTCCGTCGTTTCGCAATGATTCAGACATGAGCGTCAGCTTAGACTGGTGGTCGCCTGAAACAGGAATGCAAGTAGGGTGAATTTGCGTAAAGCAAGGATTTGCAAAATAAGCACCGTGCCTATGCGCGCGCCAAGCAGCTGTGGCGTTGCAAGCCATGGCATTAGTAGAGAGGTAGAATACGTTAGAGTAACCGCCAGTAGCCAAAACTACGGCATGGGCATCGTGTGCTTCTACAGCGCCTGTTATAAGGTTACGTGTAATAATACCTCTTGCTTTGCCATCGATAAGTACAACATCGAGCATTTCAGTACGTGGATACATCTTGACTTTGCCCGTAGCTACTTGCCGGCTTAATGCACTATACGCGCCAAGCAAAAGCTGCTGCCCAGTCTGCCCTTTGGCATAAAAAGTACGAGATACTAAAGCACCGCCAAAAGAACGGTTATCTAATAAACCGCCATACTCGCGAGCAAAAGGCACACCCTGAGCTACGCACTGGTCGATAATACTTACGCTTACTTGTGCCAAACGATATACATTGGCTTCGCGCGAGCGATAATCGCCTCCTTTTACCGTATCGTAAAACAAACGAAAAATACTATCACCATCATTTTGATAGTTTTTAGCCGCATTGATACCCCCCTGGGCGGCTATGGAGTGCGCACGGCGAGGGCTATCATGAAAAGTAAAGGCTTTGACGTTATAGCCCAACTCTGCAAAAGAAGCAGCTGCTGATGCACCTGCAAGACCAGTACCGACTACAATAATATTGTATTTTCGCTTATTTGCCGGATTGACCAAGCGAATATTAAATTTATGATTATCCCACTTTTCAGCGATTGCGCCTTCGGGGATGTGAGACTTGAGTTCTCTGTTCATAAGAATCTCTGTGATATAGGTAAATGACTTGTATATTTTATTAGAATACTAAAAATTACGAACTTTTTAGAAATTCTGCAATTCTTAGTGGTTTTATATTCAAAAAACAGTATTTTAGAATGATTCTATCTAAATAACTGCCTGTTTTTTATGAATATATAAAAATTTGTGTACAAAAATTGTTTACACAGCTTTAGGCTTTTTGTAAAGAATCCTAAAGACTACGCTTAATTGCCACTTTGTACAAACATAATGATAGGAATCAGCGCAAAACCCAAGGGAATAAGAATAGCAAAACCATAACCTAAACTTTTAATAAAGGGGGTGTATTTTGCATGATTCAAACCTAAGGTTTGGAACGAACTGGCAAAGCCATGCCAAAGGTGAAAACCCACGCCTACCATAGAAACAATATACAAAGCCACGTACCACCACTGAGCAAATGCTTCAGAAACAACCTTGTAAAGGTCTTTATTGCCTGCTGCATCTGTAGTGATTTCGCCCCAATGCATCTCGTACCAGAAATTACGCAAATGGATAATCAAGAAAACTAAGATAATCGTACCCAAAATCCCCATATTACGCGAGGTAGAGGATACGCCCTGCGAACTGCCCGCGCTACGATACCCCACTGGGCGTGCCGAGCGGTTATGCATCGTAAGCAAAATACTTTGCACGATATGCAACAAAAAAGTAGCATAAAGAAGGTAAGAAGCAACCTTGACAATAGGCGTAGTAGTCATAAAGGCTGCATACGCATTGAACGCCGCACCCTCATCGCCAGCTAAAAGCTGTAAATTGCCTATCAAATGAACCACAAGAAATAGACTTAAAAACAGCCCCGTAAGTGCCATCAAAACCTTACGCCCTATGCTACTCGTTAATACACGTGTAAACCAATTCATAATTTTTTATTTGATGTTAGATTTTAATAAAAACAGATTAACAAAATCGCCTATAACTAACAATTTTATTGTATAAAAGCAGTTGCTAAGTTATTTTGTTTTAAGTTTCCAAAGATACATATCAAAGAGTAGTTTTGCAATATTTAAGACTTATTTTGACAAATTCTAAATTAGAAAAAGGTGAGCAAATTTCAGGAGAGTAGCTTACAAACAAAGGGGCGGAAATCTAAAGCAAAAAAAAAAGACCCTTCAGCGAAGAGCCTTTTTTCTGTAATCTTTCAACCAGCTATGAAAACACGTCGATTCTGTGATAGAACCGACAATACAAAGATATAAAACTTTTTTTGTTTGTGCAAATAAATGCTCACTTTTTTTCAAAAAAATAATTAGTTTTTCTTTTGGCTTTGATTAAGCCCTCATTTTTATTGAATTTATGAGATTTATTTGTGCTTTTATGGGGTTAGGCTTTCATACTATTTAAAATTTCTTCAAAGGCATTTAAAAAGACTTCGAGCTCTTGTTTGCGAATATTCAAAGGGGGCACTAAGCGCAGTACATTTCCGGCGGTGGCATTGGCAATAATAGCTCTTTCGAGGAGTGCCATTACAATAGGTTTGGCTTCGCTGTGCATAACTACGCCGAGCATTAAGCCTTTTCCTCTTATTTCTTTGATATGATTTGGAAAACGCTTTTTCAAACCCTCGAGTTTTTCGGTAAGCCACGCCCCTGTATGCCTTGCTGCCCCGCAAAGTCCTTCTTCTTCTATGACTTTTAGCGTTGCAAGTGCGGCTGCACAAGCTAATGGATTTCCGCCAAAGGTAGTGCCATGATCGCCTCCGTCTATCTCGGCAGCTACTTTTTCTGTGCATAAAAATGCACCTACAGGCATGCCACCGCCCAAGCCTTTGGCTAAGGTCATTATATCGGGCTGCACACCGTAGAGATCTTTGGCAAATAATTTTCCGCTACGCCCTATGCCGCATTGAATTTCATCAAAAATAAGCAGTACGCCTTGCTCGTCGCAAAGTTGGCGCATCGCTTTTAAGTAGTCTGTATCAGCAGGTACAACACCTCCTTCGCCTTGTATAGGCTCGAGAATAACAGCAGCAATATCTTTATTGATTGCAGCACGAGCGGCTTGAATATCGTTAAAAGGCAAGGACTGAAAACCTTCTGGAATAGGTCCGAAACCTTTTTGATAGGCTTTTTTACCCGCTGCAATAGTGGCTAAGGTGCGTCCATGAAAACTATTTTCCATAAATAAAATCTGACCGCTTCGCCCCTTTTTAAAAGCGTATTTACGTGCAATTTTGATTGCACCCTCTACAGATTCGGCACCGCTATTGGTAAAAAATACACGGTTCATAGCCGCAGAGCGTGTAAGTCGCTCACCAAGCTCCACTTGGGGTTCGCTGACAAAAAAGTTTGAAATGTGCATCAGTTTTTGCGCCTGAAGGCTAATCGCTGCACTGACCTTAGGGTGGCAATGCCCTACATTATTGACTGCAATACCTGCCAAAAGGTCAAGGTAAGCTCGGCCCTCTACGTCCCAAATTTGAGCACCACTTGCATGAGAGAAAGCAAGCGGAAAGCGTGCAAAAGTAGGTAAGTAATTGGATTTGTCTGTCTCGTAAAGTGAGAGGTTGGTTTGATTTTTTTGCATATTATCGTTTTTGTTTTGAGTAAATAGATTTTATAATAATTTAAATATTTTTTGCGATGACTTTTGTTGTTTTAGCATACTAATTGCTGTATTTTTCTTTTTACAAAAAACATACTGCTATACATTTTTAGGGTGTACGACAACTTTGCTAAATTAGCACCGAAATAACATTTCTTTGAGAAATGTTATTTCTAAAAATTTGACATCTAACATCTTTACTGCCTGTAGTACGAAGCTCCAGCTTCGTTATAAGCCACTTCCGAAGCTGGAGCTTCGGGCTACAGCTTTAAAAACTGTAAAGGCTGAAACTACCTAAGTTGATTTACCAACTTGACGTACACCCCATTTTTCCATAGCGTTATGGAAAAATGGGCTTAGAAATAACATTTCTTTGAGAAATGTTATTTCTGGTGGAGGCAGAGTGTTTAGTAGTAAGTATGACAAAAAACAAACATCGCCGATGAAGGGTACTATACATAGATGCTTGGGCGAAATGATTACCGAGCAGTTTGGAGAGTCTAAATGGCAAGAAGTGCTTAAAGCTACGGCACTGCCAGAAGACTATAGATTTACAAAAACAGAAGATATTGATGAGCATCAATCTCTTCAGCTTATAACTAATAGTAGCACGATATTGAAAAAGCCTCTTTCTGAAATTTTTGATTTGTTCGGTGTGTATTGGGTTTGTCATTATGCGCCAAGGGAATATAAATTTTGGTATATTGGGCTGAAAGATGCAAAAGATTTTATACTCAAACTCGATAATATTCATAGCCTTGTAGGTAAGCATTTTAACAAAGCTAAGCCTCCTAACTTTATTTATACAGAGGAAAATAAGTATACGCTTTTAGTGCAATACAAGTCTAAGCGCAATTTGATAGACCTTTACATCTCGTTAGTAAAAGGTGTGGCCACTTATTTCAAAGAAGACATTGAAATTGAAAAATTATCAGAGAGCGAAATAAGGCTTACCTTCTTGAGCCTGAAGTAACAATTATTTGTCACTATTGCTTCTTTATAAGCGTACCGAGTGGCTTTTGATGTACAAACAAATCAGAGAGCTGCTCGGGCTTCGTACCGTTTAAGATACGTGCGCTGCCTGCCCCATTTTCTAAGGCAATGACACAAGAATCTATTTTCGGAATCATACCCCCTTGAATTATTTCTCCTTTTAAAGGTTCAATATCTTGAAGTTTGAGTTCATTGATCATACTTTCGGGTTTTTTGATGTCTTGCATCAGACCATCGACATCGGTGAGCACTACATAGCTATCTACTTGCAAAGCAGCAGCAAGATGCCCTGCAAACATATCCGCATTGATATTATAATCTAAGCCGTTTGTATCGCTGGCAATGCAGGTAAAAATGGGCAAGTACCCATGTTTGAGTAGTAACTCGATAAGGTCTGTATTGACTTGAGCGACATCGCCAACCTGTCCTAAATCGTGTATATCACCATTTTTTGCTATATGATGACGTTTTGTAGCTATGACGCTATTACCATCTTTGCCTGATAGACCTATAGCCTGCATACCCTGCCGCTGGCATTCGCCGACAAGCCTACCATTGACTTTGCCTTTGAGTGCCATTTCAACATAAGGCATCATGGCCGCGCTTGTATAGCGATGCCCCGCTACAAAAGTGGATTCAAGCCCTACTTGGTCTAAAATTTCTTGAATAAAGGGACCGCCACCGTGGACTAAAATAACTTCTAATCCACTGCTTTTCATTTGCTTGATATGCGTAATGATAGCGGTTTGTAGCTCGGGGCGGCGCATAGCATTGCCGCCGTATTTGATGAGAATGCGTTGTGGTTTTGCCAATTATCTAAGTTTTTTTGATGATTTGTGTTTAAGTAAGCACCCATTATACAAAAAAAAATGCAAAAAAGCAAATTCTGACCTTTAGGCGAGAAGCGTAAGTAGCATTTATAAGGCTAAGTGCTTGTGCTAAAATTCAATATTGTTGTATTGCTTTGCTACGGTAATTGTAAGGATAGTTTTGCTGGGCAGTGCTTAATTGATAACAATCCAATTTTTAGCTTCTTCTGGGTCATTAAATTTTTCAAGTTTTAGGTTGAGCTTATTTTTAGCTCCATTGATAAGGTAAGCAAAAGCAGCTTTTCTCCCTACGTGCTTTGTTTGTATCATAGCCAGCACAATTGTGCCAGTAACCTGTTTGCGAATTGTAGGTACAAACTTTACCATAAACCAAGCACGGGCAGCCATACTGATATTGCCCAGCTCACGCTGGTCTATAAGTAAACGATTGATTTGGCGTACTATAAACTGATTAAGCACAAAATTCCACAAATCTTTATAAGATTCATTATCAATATCTGCCTTCCAAGTTAGTTTCAAATAATTGCCCTCAGCTACATAAACTAATGAAGCATAAGGTTTATCCAATAAAATCTTTGTCATGTAGTAAAGTTTTTGTCTAAAATTTTGGCTAAAACTAAAAAAAAATCGTAAAATAAAAAAATAGTTCGTATTTTGTTTTTCAAAGATACGCAAGGGGGTACGACAATTTGGATAAACTAGGCCAACACAAACATTTTTTAGCAAACTATTTGTGTTGCTCAAACTACTTAAGTTGATTTATCCACTTGATGTACAACTCCTACGCAAATTAGCATTTTAGTTCTCAAATACATTATGGAAAAAAACGATAGTCAAGCTTTAGAAAGCGGTACTTATGAAATTATTCGTAAGCGTCTTGATGCTCAAGCACAAGATTTACAAACACGACTCACCAAGCTCAACGCCTCAAGGCGTAATATTTTTGGTGCAATAGAAAATAAGCTCATTGCCAATGACCGCATTTATACTGAAAATAATTGCATGCCACGTGATATGGTCGAGATTGGCAATAGCCAATCCTTTCTCTTTGGTTATAACGTGCAAATGGGATTGCGCAAAGAGCTACAGCTTTCAGATGTTTTTAGTTTGTATAGATTCGAGGACGAAGATAACTCTTTTCATGCTGATGACTTAGATTTGATTATCACTGAAAAGCTCAAAGAGGATTTTCAGCAACTTTATAAATACTACAAACGGACTACTTTTAGTAAGTTTTATACTAAAGCACCTTTTCTTTATGCTGTTTTTCAGGTCGGTAGCCGTCCGCAAGATATTAAAGCCTTTAAGTGGGAGGTTACCAAAGAAAACAAACTTGTCTATATCGATAGCCGCAGCGAGCGTGAGGTGCAATATCCGAAACAGCAGGAGTTTGATTGGGTGCGTGCCGAGCGGGATAGCTTTAGGCAGGGTAAGCACCCCCACGTTTCTATTTTAGACCGTGTTTTTGTAGAAACCGTAGGTGGCAACCTCACTATCAAGATTGATAACAATACGGAAAGTGGTGAAGGCATTTATGCTGAGCCGGTGGAAAATCCGAATCAAAGACTTGATGATGCCAATTATTTTTATGCGGATTTGGGTAATTTGATTCTACTCAAAATCGAACCCTACCAAGAAGATGGCAAGTTTCGTTATTTTATTTTTAATGAAAAACTCAAAGAAGTGCGCCGTGTAGATGCTATAGGCGAAGCCTGCGTATTATTACCCGATGAGCAAGGTATTATTTTCCCTAGGGGGTATTATTTGCAAACGGGTGAATTTAAAAAGTTTGATAATGCGCTGGCTGGTATGCACTTCGAAAAACGCATTATTTCGCCTAACGGAGAAGATTTTCTTTTTCTTTTTCATA
>JAFIER010000008.1 GCA_020832465.1 Bernardetiaceae bacterium | reverse complement strand
CCTAAAATCCTGTAAATCCTGATTCAGACAAAAAAAGGCTTTCCAAATCTCCCCACCTTTTCAAGGAGGGGATAAAGGGGCGGTTATAATTTAATCCTGTAAATCCTAAAATCCTGTGAATCCTGATTCTGACAAAAAAAGGCTTTCTAAAGCTCCCCACCTTTTCAAGGAGGGGATAAAGGGGCGGTTATAATCCTACAAATCCTGATTCTGACAATTAAAAAATCTCTACCAGTTTCAAACCACGTTTGAAATCTTATGCTTTACAATCCTTACACAATTCTAATGAAATTCTAATGCGATTCTAATAGCTTTCTAAATAGCTTTCTAAGGGGTAGGGTTTAATTTTGCGGTGTTTAATTTTTACATTCAAAAATTATTTTTTAATCATGAAATTTTTACTAAACTTTTGCATTATCATTGTGCTCACTACATCGCTATTGCATGCGCAAACAGACAGCCTGCCACCGCAAGAGGGCGAGCGTCCGGAGTTACCTTTTGAGTTAGACTCACGCAAACGCTTACCTGAACAAGAACTTGAGGATAAGAAAGAAGGTACTTTTGTTACGGGACTCCCGCGCTTTGAGTTTGACCCTATTCGTGGGTTTGGTATTGGAGGCAATGCTTTTTTGTTTTTTAATGGAAAAAGAGATGAAGACCCATTTTTTGATTATACACCTTATAGACACCGTTTGAATGCAGAGTTTTTTATCTTTCAAAACGGAAGAGTACGCTATGCTTTTAATTACGATGCACCTTACTTTTTGAATACAAAATGGCGTGTACGTGCTGATGCTGTACTTTGGGAAGACCCCAATGCGCAATACTGGGGCGTAGGGCGAGATAGAATTGCGCCCTTGACATTCCAAGATAAAAGAACGGGGCAGATGCGTCAGTTTAATAAGGTTAGCGATTATGAAGAAAATCTTGGATTAGCCACTATGCAAGACGGGCGTTTTACTACGGACTTTCATTACAATCACATGTTGCAACGCGAACAGCTTTATAATCTATTATTTGAACGTACTTTTATGGGAGGGCGTTTGCGCTTGATGTTTGGATACGAAATGCTATTTACGAGTTTTCAATCCTATAATGGAAAAGTAGCGGAGGAGGCTTTTACACTTGACGGTACGGAAGTCGAGGCCATAAATAATGAAACACTTGTAGATAAGCAAATAGCAGACGGCACTTGGGATAGGTTCAACCTCGGTGGTTTTAATAATGATGATAGTTATATGTTTACGAGTATGTTGGCAGGTGCATTGATTTACGATACGCGCGACCTTGAGCCAGACCCGACAGAAGGTGTATTTTTACAATATTCTCATGAATACTCTGCGCCTTGGCTGGGTTCACAATTTGATTTTAATAAATTTATGGTGCAAGGTCAGTTTATTCATACACTCGCCAGATGGCGCGGTGAGAAAAGCCGTTTGACTTTTGCAGGACTGGCTGCCGTAGGGCATATTTTTGGTTCTAATATCAATTTTATTGAGATGTGGGATTTATCGAGCCAAGCAGAAGCGGGTGGTATTTTGGTATTAGGTGGCGATCGCTCGGTGCGTGGCTATCGTGAAGCACGCTTTTTAGCACCTACGGTAGCACTTATCAACCTCGAGATGCGTGCGCGTTTGTATGATTTTAAATTCTTAAAGCAGCATTTTGCACTCGGGCTTACTCCTTTTTATGATATGGGAAGTGTTTGGGATAATCTTACGGACATCAATTTTCAAAAATGGCGTGGCGCACCCGGTTTAGGTGGGCGAATTGCTTGGAATCAGTCCACAATCCTGCGTTTAGATTATGCACGTAGCCGTGAAGGCGCACAGTTCTTCTTTGGTTTTGGGCATATATTCTAAATCCTGACAGAGGATAAAAAAAACAGATGCAATACAAATTTGCTCAGTTATAGAAATAACATTTCTCAAAGAAATGTTATTTCTATAATTGATTTGATAGCTTCTTCTCTATCTCTTCTATTTTATTCTTGATTTGTCTTATATCTTCCAAAATCTCTTTATTAGGATTTTCTTGTTTTTGGGTTATAAGTTCTGAAAGTTCCACATTAAGATGCGCTAATATCTTCTCCAATTTTTGTATTGAAAGCTCGCTTTTTCCGCTTTCTAATTTATTATAGGTTTGTCTTGATACACCTAAATAATCAGATATATCTTCTTGTTTGAACCCCTTCTCTTCCCTTATACGCTTCAAATTTTTGAGTATTTCTTCACTTTTCATAAGTAAAACTAAACTTATTAAATGTAAATGTCAAATTTTTTTTACATAAAATGATTTTGCAGTTACACTACTTAATTTTTTAATCCAAAAAATATTGAACTTGCTATTGTACGCATAAATATTACTGTTGTTTATTTATGGTTCTTAAAGCCTTTTTTATTATGTATTTTGTTTCTTTTGTATTGCTTTCTTTTTCCCAATGTTTACAAATTTTTTTTACAAATTCTGGTTGTGTTTTGCTTGCATCATTCAGCCAATTAGCAACGCTATCCTGCACATACTTTGCAGGGTCTGATTTTAGTGGATCTAAAACTTTCAACCCCAAATCAGGATTTTGTTTTAGTATTTCAATATGTTCACACCAAACACCTCTTGGACGGGTGGCTTCACTTGCAAATCGTCTAATATTTTCGTCTTTGTGGATTGTCCATTTTGACAAAATTTCAAGGCTTTCGTTCAAATTTTGAGCCATACATTTTCTAACAGCTAACCACGAAATTTCTCTTACACCAAAATGCTTGTCTGCTGCAAATACTTGTATTTTTTGAAGTTTTTGTTTGATGCTTAATGAAGGGTTCTTACCGATAGTATATGCTGCCCAACAGCGAACCATGTCTGATTGATGTGTTGAAGTTATGAGTAAAAACTCACTGTCATTATATTTTTTAGTCTGTTCAAGAAGTCCTATACCAATAGCCTCGTTAATTGTATTTACGGTCTGTTTTTTCAAACTATTTATTTGTGCTAAAATTGGTTTCAGATACTTTTTTCGGTCATATTCGTTCAGTAAATTTTTTAGCAATATTTGTTGGT
>JAFIER010000002.1 GCA_020832465.1 Bernardetiaceae bacterium | reverse complement strand
ACTAACAGTTCTCTGAGAACTGTTAGTTCCTATTGGTAAATATCTATCAGTATGCAGTGGTATAAGCAATTGTAAAAAAAAAGCCCTTTCAAGATTTTCACATCTCAAAAGGGCTTATTTTAGGGGGCTAAAAAAGTGAAGTTTTGGTCATAATAGCAAGGTATTTATCTTGCCAAAAGGCTTGATTATCTTTCACTATAATGAAAACTTTATTGTTTTTTTCTACAAGTTCATAGGTATTTTCAGCACGTGTCGGTACGATTTTTACTTTTCTTATTTTAATATCATCAGCCGTACCGATTTCGATTTCAGAAACTTCTCTGATGTCAATTTTTGTAAACTTACTTTGAAAACGCTCCGGCGCAAGTCCACGTTTGCTATTGATTACGATACCTTCTTGCTTGAGGTCTCGCTCTGTACCGATTACATAAAATGCTGTATGTAATTTACCTTGGCTATAATCGAGTTCTACATTAAGCGAATCAGCCTCGTCTTCTTTGAGCGAATAGCGAGATTTCCAGCCCGATACTTCGCTTTCGAGTTCAGTTATTCGTGTGCGTAAGACTATAATATCTGCTTCCTTATCTTCTACGGTTTTGCGCAATTGTGAGACGAGTTTTTCTAACGAAGCATTTTGGCTTTCAGAGTTTTTGAGTTTTTGCTCGAGTTCTCTAAGTCTTGCACGGTTTTCTTGCAACTGTCTTTCAATGGCTGCAATGCCTTCATCTATTTGCAAACCACCTTCTCCGGGTGTAATATCGCCGCCTTTCATACCGGCAGTAATATCCCTGATTCGCGCCTCTACGCCTCGCATAGAGTCGAGTTTGTTATAGATTACGTCCATTTCGCTGGTTAGGTCAGCGATATAAAGGCTATCTTTTTGCGAACGGCTACGCATGGCATCGAGCTCTTCTTGAATTTTTTGGGCTTCTTGATCATTTGCTTTGTCGTTGCAAGCAGTAAGTCCGATAAAACCAAATAAAAGTGCGAATAATAAAAATCTGTTTGGGTAATTTTGCATAAAAATATGATTTTACTGAAAAAATAAATAAAGTGGGTATAAAACTAACAGTTTTCAACAAACTGTTAGTTTTCATTGAATTTGAGTTATACTTTTCAAAAATAGTTTTTTTACAATTAAAAAACAACATATTTTACAAAAAATCAAACTTCTTTTCGCAATCTGGCTACGGGAATATCGAGCTGTTCGCGGTATTTTGCTACGGTGCGCCGTGCGATTTGATAACCTCTTGCACGTAGCATTTTTTCGAGTTTATCGTCTGAGAGGGGTTTTTTCTTACTCTCTTCTTCGATAATATTTTTGAGTACATATTTTACTTCTTTGCTACTTACCTCTTCGCCCGAATCGGTAGATATGCTTTCAGAAAAGAAAAATTTAAGCGGGAAGACACCAAAATCAGTTTGTACGAATTTGCTATTCGCTACCCGGGAGACTGTAGAGATATCCATATCTATTTTTTCGGCAATATCTTTCAAAATCATAGGGCGGAGTTTGCTCTCGTCGCCTTCCTTAAAAAACTCTTCTTGATAGTCTAAAATTGCTTGCATGGTGCGCTTAAGTGTATGCTGACGCTGTTTTATAGCATCAATAAACCATTTAGCAGCGTCGAGTTTTTGCTTAACAAAAGTAACCTCTTCTCGCATTCTACGATTTTTCTTATCACTTTTATCATAGGTATCGAGCATATCTGAGTAGCGTTTGCTTACGTGCAACTCGGGTTCATTTTTTGTATTGAGTTTGACCTCAAGCCTGCCATCGGGCGCAGTTTTGAGGATAAAATCGGGAATAGTATATTGTGTTTTAGCGTATTGGGTAGTCGAGCCACCGGGTTTGGGATTGAGCTTGACGATTAAATTCATGGCATCTCGCAACTCCTCTTCTGATATAGAGAGTTTTTTCTGAATTTTTTTGAAATGTTTTTTCTTAAATTCATTAAAAGTATGCGAAACAATTTCTATTGCGTGTGCTACTTCTGGTGCATCTTGTGTAAGTTTTCGCTTGAGCTGTAAAAGTAGGCATTCTTGCAAGTCTCGCGCAGCGATGCCTGGTGGGTCAAACTGTTGAATGCGTTTTAAGATGCGCTCAATGGTAGCGATATCTGTATTTATATTTTGTGTAAATGCTAAATCATTGACGATAGCTTGCAAATCTCTTCGAATGTAGCCATCTTCGTCAATAGTGCCGAGCAGTTGTTTTCCGATTATCTCTTCAGTCTCATTGAGCCGTAGGTAGCCGAGCTGTTCGCTTAGACGGTCGCTCAGCGCACTAAAAGCAGCAATAGGACGTTCTCTTTCCTCATCATCATAGTTATTGCCATCACCATACATTTTATAGCCCGCAATTTCGTCTTGATTGACATAGTCATCAATATTTGGCTCGTCGAAGTCATCTTTCTCTTCGTAACTATCTTCGCCCTCTTCTTGGCGTGTAGCCTCATCTTTGCCCTCCTCTAAAGCAGGATTTTCCTTAAGCTCTTCTGAAATACGCATATCTAACTCCACGGTCGGTATTTGCAACAGCTTAATAAACTGAATTTGCTGTGGCGAGAGCTTTTGACTAAGCGATTGTTTTAATGCTAATTTTTGCATATTGGATTCGGATTTTAAAAACAAAAAACAGACAAGAAGTAATCATACTACAAGGCTGTTTGTTCCTTGCAAATATATTTAATATGTGGTGTATCTTTTACAGCACAAGTATTTTGATGCATACTCGAACGCTGCAAAAAATTATTATCAATAAAAATAGTAAAAAAAATCATTATGGAAAAATTTTTGCTTGTAAAAATTATTTTTTTTATGAAAAATTGTCTAATTCGCTTTGAATAACGTATTTTGCAACCTCAAAACTGTATTATTATTACAGAGAGGTTGTTTGAAAAATAATGTTAGAACCAAGTTTTGCTTCTCGCTAT
>JAFIER010000128.1 GCA_020832465.1 Bernardetiaceae bacterium | reverse complement strand
AATCCCATTCTGTTCGGTCAATGGACAAACGTAATTTTCCCTTTGGTAAGAAGCATACGAGCAGCAGACAAACTTTGGCATAATCAAATTCTACATCTTTAAAAAAGGCTTGAATTCGCCGCTCAATCGAGCTTGTTTTTATGTCTAAAGGAATAGATATAGCCAATTCTGAAAATTGAACTTTTCTACTTTCAATTACGCCTAATAAAAGCGCTGTAAAAAACTTTTTTCTAGATAAGTGCGGTAGAATTTGAACTTTATCTAAAATTTGTATAACTTGACACTCAATGAGATTTCTCATGCAAAAAGGTTGGTTTGAGGTTTAGTTCACCACAAAAATCAACCTTTTTTGTTTTCTATCCAAATTTCATCGGGTAGAGTACTTTTGGCAAAGTTATTTTATAACACTTTTTAGGTATATGTCTTTATAGTTTTCAAAACTTATTTTTTATTGTCTATACTTTTTTTACCTTAAAACTCCTTTTATTATGAACATTTCAGAGAGCAAAAAACTACTTGCCAAGTTGCAAGCCACGAATCAAAAACTAAAAGAAACTTCTGCTAAAGTAAGCAAACTCAATGAGAGCTTAGGTAGAGAGTTTGGTGTAACCACAACAAACAAAAAGAAGTAAACGCTATAAGTTTTACGATTCAATTTTTCAAGTACCTTGCATTGGTGTAGATGCTTACGTTTTTTATGTAGTATCATCACCTGCCATAAAGTAAGGTTTCTTACAAGGTCATTTTTTTCTTAGAAGAACTATTGTAAACCAAACACTCCATTTTTATTATGAGTACGCCATCAAGTAGTAAGGATATCCTTGCTAAATTACAAGAAACGAACGAGAAGCTCAAAAAAGTAGCCTCTCAAACAAGCAAACTTAATACAGAGTTTGACAAGACTTACAAAGCCGACAAAAAAGAAAATCCTAAAAAGTAGCTAATCGGGCTACAAATCATTTTTAAGAGTATTCTTATTTGGGGTGCATAGTAAATCCAAGCACACTTTGGTTATTTGCAAAACTTTTATTTTTTTATCTATACATTAATCTACCTTAAACTGCATTTACTATGAACATTTCAGAGAGCAAAAAACTGCTTGCTAAATTGCAGGCTACAAATCAGAAGCTAAAAGAAACCTCTGCCAAAGTAAGTAAACTCAATGAGAGCTTAGGCAAAGAGTTTGGCGTGCACCCTGTGAGCAAGAAAAAGTAAATTTAAAATAGCTTTTTCAGTTGCTATGCGTTTATACGTCTTAAAGGATTAAAAATAACATTTCTAATGACAAGAAAAACCCCTCTTTTTATTCATAAAAAGAGGGGTTTTGATTTTATTGCAAAATACCAACATTTATTTATGGTTTGATTTTGCTTGTTTCTTTACTTCTTGCACTGCTGCTGCGGGCAGGTTGCTTAGAAGCTGCTACTAATGTTTCATACTCGTCTTGCGAATACACATTTAAGTTGTTAAACTCTCGTTGCCCCGTACCCGCAGGGATTAAGTGCCCTACGATAACGTTTTCTTTGAGTCCCATTAAGTTGTCAGTTTTGCCTCTAATAGATGCCTCACTAAGCACTTTGGTTGTCTCTTGGAAAGAAGCTGCCGAGATAAAGCTCTGCGTACCCAAAGAAGCCTGTGTAATGCCTCTCAATGTGGGCTTAGAAACAGCAGGTTGCGCATCTCTGACCTCTACAAGTTTCATATCTTTTCTCTTGAGGTGCGAGTTTTCTTCTCTAAGTTCTCTGGCTGTTACAATCATACCAGGCTTCATGCGTTGAGAATCACCAGCGTCTTTGACTACTTTTTTATCGAGGATATCATCATTTCCTTCTCTTACTTCAAATTTATCAACGATTTGACTTGGTAAGAAATGCGTATCACCTGGTTCGATAATTTCAACTTTTTGCATCATTTGGCGTACGATAACTTCAATATGCTTATCGTCAATTTTTACACCCTGCAAACGATATACATCTTGAATTTCGTTTACGATATATTCCTGTACGGCAGTCGGGCCTTTAATAGCCAAAATATCAGAAGGTGTAATAGCCCCGTCAGAGAGTGGCGTACCGGCTTTCACATAATCGTTTTCTTGCACAAGAATATGCTTTGAAAGCTGTACCATATATTTTTTCTTGATACCGTCTTTTTGAGATTCTACAAAAATTTCACGGTTGCCACGCTTCACTGCACCATAAGAGACAATACCATCAATTTCGCTTACTACGGCGGGGTTTGAAGGGTTACGAGCTTCAAAAAGCTCAGTTACACGTGGAAGGCCACCTGTAATATCTCGGTTTTTACCTACGGAACGTGGGATTTTTACTAAGATTTGCCCTGCACGTACTTTTTGTCCGTTTTCTACGGCTAAGTAAGCGCCTGCGGGGATATTGCTACTAATGCGATTACCATCTTTATCCTCAATCATAATCGTCGGGTTTTTGGTTTTATCCCGGTTCTCGATAATGACTTTTTGCGTATGGCCTGTTTGGTCATCTTGCTCTTCTCTAAAAGTAATGCCCTCTTCTATGGCTTCAAAGATAACCGTACCATCAAATTGAGAAAGGATTACCGCATTAAAGGGGTCCCAAGAGGCTAAGTTTGCATCTTTTTCTACAATTTGTCCATCTTTAACCATAAGCAATGCACCGTAAGGAATATGCGTTTGGTTGAGCACTCTATCAGAATCAGGGTCCATCATTTTTACTTCTCCCATACGCGACATAACAACGCTTACCGCTTCACCTTCTTCGTTTGTAGAGTTTACCACTCTCAAATCTTCGAGTACAACTTTACCCGCTTTTTTGGCTTTAATAGTAGATTCAACAGCGATGTTAGAAGCTGTACCCCCTACGTGGAATGTACGTAAAGTAAGCTGCGTACCGGGCTCTCCAATAGACTGGGCAGCGACTACACCTACGGCTTCTCCCGTATGTACGAGCTTGCCTGTGGCGAGGTTTCTACCATAACATTTAGCGCATACGCCTCTTTTGGTTTCGCAAGTCAAGGCAGAGCGTATTTCTACGGCTTCAATACCTACACTATCTATTTCGTTAGCTGTATCTTCTGTAATGAGTTCGCCTGCGGCTAATATAAGCTCATCAGTCTCTGGGTGGAATATATCGTGCAAAGAAGTACGCCCTAAGATACGCTCACTAAGAGGCTCAAGGATATCATCTTGCTCTTTGAGTGCAGTAACGGTAATGCCTCTAAGCGTACCGCAATCATCTTCATTGATTACAGCATCTTGAGCTACATCTACAAGACGGCGAGTAAGATAACCAGCATCTGCCGTTTTAAGAGCCGTATCTGCCAGACCTTTACGCGCACCGTGCGTAGAAATAAAATATTCGATTACGTCAAGCCCCTCTTTAAAGTTTGATAAAATTGGGTTTTCGATAATCTCACCAACCGAACCCTGCAAGTTTTTCTGGGGTTTAGCCATAAGACCTCGCATTCCGCCAAGCTGACGAATCTGCTCACGCGAACCGCGTGCGCCAGAGTGCATCATCATATATACAGAATTAAAACCTTGATCGTCGTTTTCAAGATCCGTCATCAATTTATTTGTCAAATTGCGGTTTACACGCGTCCAAATATCAATGACTTGGTTGTAGCGTTCGTTATCCGTAATAAGACCAGTGTAATAGTTGTTAAGTACAACCTCAACCTCTGCCTTAGCATCAGCAATAAGTGCTTCCTTATTTTCAGGGATTTTTACACTATCTAATCCGATAGATAAACCACCTTTGTATGCCTGCTCAAAACCAAGGAATTTAATATCATCTAAAAACTCAGCAGTGCGTGCCATACCTACAATTTTAAAGACAAGGGCAATGACCTTCTGCAAAGCTTTTTTTGTGAGTAGTTCATTGATAAAACCAACTTCCTCAGGTATGCACTGGTTGAAAATAATACGACCAGCTACAGTTTCTATGAGTTGAAGTTTTATCTGTCCTGTTTTCTCATCTCTGACATTAACACGTACTTTAATATGTGCGTGCTTATCTAACTGCCCAGAGTTCATAGCAATAATGACCTCTTCGGCAGAATAAAATATCATATTTTCACCTTTAATCGTTTCGGTTTCCGTGCTACGTTTTCCCTTAGTAAGGAAATATAAACCCAAAACCATATCTTGCGAAGGTACTGTAATCGGTGCACCATTAGCGGGCGAGAGAATATTATGCGAAGCAAGCATCAAAAGAGAAGCTTCGAGAATAGCCTCTTGGCCGAGTGGAACGTGAACCGCCATTTGGTCACCGTCAAAGTCAGCATTAAAAGCCGTACAAACCAGCGGGTGCAACTGAATGGCTTTACCCTCTATAAGTTTGGGCTGGAAAGCCTGAATACCTAATCTGTGCAATGTAGGTGCGCGGTTAAGCATAACGGGGTGTCCTTTCAATACATTCTCAAGGATATCCCAAATTACAGGATCTTTTCTATCTACAATTTTTTTCGCAGATTTTACTGTTTTTACAATCCCTCTTTCTATGAGTTTTCTGATAATAAAAGGTTTGAATAGCTCCGCTGCCATATTTTTAGGCAAACCGCATTCATGTAGCTTAAGGTTAGGACCTACTACAATAACAGAACGACCCGAGTAATCTACACGCTTACCGAGCAAGTTTTGTCTAAAACGTCCTTGCTTACCTTTAAGCATATCTGAAAGCGACTTAAGTGCACGGTTGCCATCGCCTCTTACTGCATTAACTTTGCGTGAATTGTCAAAAAGCGAATCTACTGCTTCTTGCAACATACGCTTTTCATTTCGGAGGATAACCTCCGGTGCTTTTATATCTATAAGACGCTTCAGACGGTTGTTTCGAATAATTACACGTCTATAAAGGTCGTTCAAATCTGAAGTAGCAAAACGACCTCCATCAAGCGGCACAAGTGGGCGCAATTCTGGTGGAATAACAGGAACCATATCTATAATCATCCACTCGGGCTGATTCGGTACATTGCGCGCATGTGCATCTCTGAAAGCCTCTACCACACGCAATCTTTTCAGCGCCTCAGCCTTACGCTGTTGCGAAGTTTCGTTCATTGCAGAATTGCGAAGCTCATAAGAAAGCTCATCGAGCTGAATGCGAGAGAGCAACATCTTAAGCGCCTCAGCACCCATTTTAGCTATAAACTTATCAGGATCGTCATCGTCGAGTTTTTGATTTTCGGAAGGCAACTTATCGAGTATATCTAAGTACTCATCTTCTGTAAGAAAATCGATAGTAGCATGCCCCTCCTTCTCCATAATACCAGGCTGAACGATAACATAACGCTCGTAATAGATAATCTGGTCGAGCTTTTTCGTAGGCAAGCCCAGTAAATAACCAATTTTGTTAGGTAAAGAACGGAAGTACCAAATATGAGCTACAGGCACTACCAAATTGATATGCCCCATACGCTCCCTTCTCACCTTCTTTTCCGTAACTTCTACACCGCAGCGGTCGCAAACAATACCCTTGTATCGTATACGCTTATACTTACCACAGTGACATTCCCAATCTTTTACAGGTCCGAAAATACGCTCACAAAACAAACCTCCCATCTCGGGCTTGTAAGTGCGGTAGTTTATCGTCTCGGGTTGGGTAACTTCACCATGGGAACTACTAAGTATTGACTCCGGAGAGGCTAAACTTACGGTGATAGATTGGAAATCGGTATTCAACTTTTTGTTTTTTTGAAAAGCCATCAGCATTGCAGATTTATGGTCATGGAATTGAACTTGCAAATATAATAAAAAAAATCTATTTTTTGCTATAATTTCGTTTTTTTTATTAAATTTACAGCCTTTTTTCCTTAATACTCTAAAAATAAAGCACTTAGACAAAAAATATTTCCTTTTTTGTAGCCTGATACTGATAATGATGATACTTTATAGTAACATAAAAATCAGGCCTCTCTAATGGAAAGCCTTTCAAAATCAAAATCCCCAACTACTTGACTACAGCAGGTGGGGATTTTGATTTTATTATAGAGCAAAAGCACTTATCGCACCACTTGAAGCGCACCATTAACCTTCTTCAAAACTGCACCACTCGGCAACTTCTCTTCGTAGGTAATAGTCCAAACGTAAGTACCAGTAGGCACCTTCTGGCCGTTATGACGACCGTCCCAGAAGTCAGTCTC
>JAFIER010000275.1 GCA_020832465.1 Bernardetiaceae bacterium | reverse complement strand
CTCCAAACGCTCGTAATTGATAAGTTCGTCCATGATGAATGACTATTTTAGATTTTAGATTTTAGGGATTACAAACAAGTGTGAGGCGCGCCTCACAAAAATAATATATCATCTCGCCAAGGCCTGTGTGCATAAAAAGTAGGCTAATTACTTGCATAAATTTAGTTTACATTTAAGTGTTTGGTGAGGACACCAAACACAGCGATAGTACATCTCTATAGCTGAATATTAGAAATAACATTTCTCAAAAAAATGTTATTTCTAAGCCCGTTTTTCCATAGCGTGGGGTTTGCAAACCCCACGCTATGGAAAAATGTATAGTAGTGTGATTGCAGCTACTTAATATAGTAACAAAGCTCCAGCTTCGTTATAGACTTCGAAGCTGGAGCTTCGGGCTACAGTTTGCAAAAAACTGTTAGTGCTGAAATTACCTAAGCCGATTGATCAGCTTGCCGTCCCCCCCTGCAACTTGGCATTAGTCTTTCTTCTTTTTCTTTTTTCGCTTATCTTTTTTGTTGTCTTCCTTGTTTTGACTTTGCTCTAATGCTTCTTTTTTAAAGCGTTCGAACTCGGTTTTGAGGTCTCTCCTCGGGAAGCTATTATTTTCAGTATCGACATCAGCAGTACGCTTTTGAGGGTCGAGTTGAATAGATTTTATGGGTTTTTCTACGGAAAAGAGTTTCGAGCAGCTATTATCGTTCATAGCCCATACCTCTACGGGTATATGATGTTGCTGCTTACTTCCGTCTTCGAATACAAACTCAAGGAGAATAGGCATAACTAATCCACCTAAGTTAGAAAACGTAATTTCGTAAATGTATTTTTGATTAGCTACATATTCTTGCTGTACCTCGCTTAGATAAGGCTTAAACTTATCATAGTTTTCTACAAAACTCTTAGGCAATTCAATCCATTCATAGTTATGCGTTATATTAGCATCTGCTGCATATACATTGTCCGAAGAGCTTTGAGCTTCGCTCGAGTTGATGTCCATTTTGATATAGCGCACACGGTCTATGGCAATATCTACGTGGTCCGTGGTATAAAACCAGCCCCACCAGAACCAGTCTAAATCAACAGCAGAGGCATCTTCCATAGTACGGAAAAAATCTGCGGGCTGTGGGTGCTTAAATTTCCAACGATTAGCATACTCTTTAAAAGCATAATCAAAAAGTTCTTTGCCCATGACTGTTTCACGAAGAATATTAAGAGCCGTAGCGGGTTTACCATAGGCATTATTACCAAACTGGGGTATAGATTCGGAGTTAGTCATAATAGGGCGCATACCTTGCTTATCCCCTTTCATGTAGTAAGTAATATTCGCTGCTGGTCCGCGCGAAGAAGGATAATCAGGATCCCAATCTTTTTCGGTAAGGAACTGCAAAAAGGTATTTAAACCTTCGTCCATCCAGCTCCACTGCCTTTCGTCCGAGTTTACAATCATAGGGAAATAATTATGCCCTACTTCGTGTATAATAACCGAAATCATGCCGTATTTCGTGCGGTCGGAATAAGTCCCATCAGGCTTTGGCCTGCCACCGTTAAAGGAAATCATAGGATATTCCATACCATATACAGGTCCGTGTACAGAAATTGCCACGGGATAGGGATATGCAAATGTATGACGTGAGTATGTCTTGAGTGTTTGTACTACGGCTTTTGTAGAGTACATTTCCCAAAGCGGGTTTCCTTCTTTGGGATAATAAGACATTGCCCATATACGCTTACCTTCAACTTCAACGCCCATAGCGTCCCAGATAAATTTACGAGAGGCTGCAAATGCAAAATCTCTGACGTTCTCGGCTCTAAATTTCCACGTTTTTGTAGCCGTAGCCCTTGATTTTTCGTTTTCCTTAGCCTCTTCTGGTCTTACAATAAGATAAGGCTCTTCGGATTTCCAAGCCGAATCTAAACGACGGCGATGCGCATCGTTTAACACTTCTTGGCTATTGAGCAACTCGCCCCCACCAGCTACCATAAAGTCTTCGGGCATCGTAATTTCTACTTCATAATCTCCAAAAGTGAGTGCAAACTCGCCGCGTCCTAAAAACTGCTTATTCTGCCAGCCATTTACATCGTCATATACACACATACGAGGGAAAAACTGTGCAATTTCATAAAGGTTATTATCATCTTCTGGGAAATATTCATAACCACCTCTACCGCCAAGCGTAGTTACATCTTGAATAAAATAATCCCAATCTATAGCAAATTTTATAGAATCGCCAGAGGCTAAAGGCTTGGGCAGGTCTATACGCATCATGGTATGATTGATAACATAAGGAAGCGGTTTGCCCGCTGCATCTTCTACTTTTTTGATATTAAAACCACCATCAAATGCTACACCTGAAAATTGCATTAAACCATAAGGTGAAAAAAGATTTTCGATATTGCCCGTGCTTACTTGATGGCTAAGTGCATCTTTTGAGCGTACATTTTGAGTGAGTTCTAACCAAAGATAAGTAATTGGCTCGGGTGCACGGTGGTGGTAGGTAATTTTTTCTTCTCCGTAAAGTCTTCGGGTTTTGTCATCTATGCGAAGTTTCATTTTATAGTCAGCGCGTTGCTGCCAATATTCACTACCAGGCGCACCGCTACCAGTACGATAGCTATTAGGCGTAGGCAGTACTTCATATAGCTGCTTAAAGCGCGACTGATTTGTATTAGTGTCTCGCTGTGCGAGGAGTGGGAATGCCATCAGTAGCGATAAGCATAGCAAAAGTAAACGATTCATAATCATATATAGCAATGTTCTAAAAATAAGTAAATAAATTAGAATAAACGAGCGGGTTTAATGAAAGCGCAAAGCTAAAGCCTTTAGCTACACCCCCTATAAAATTAGAGTTAGGCTACATTTTTGGCTAAACACCAACAAATACGCAAACACAAATATAAGTTTTTATTTTGAATAGGCAGGCTAAAATGACCTTTTTTTGCTGTGTTTTTTGGATTACAAACTTTTTTCAACAGCTTTAAACCGCCATTTGATAGAATAAAAGCAAATACTCGTCGATTTTTGTAGTATTTTTCAAGAATTATGCCTATCTTAATGCTGTGAATGAAAACAAATCTAAATTTTAGCACAGCCTAAGCTGCTTTTTTTGATAGTTCATTTTGCATACGAATGCCTAAGGCAGTCAAGCAAAAGTTTATACAAACGATAACATAACTTATAATAAAATATGATAACGGCAATTACGGACGGCATTAAAGTAAGTGTTAAAGTGGGTTACCGCCACGAGTATTCTAATCCTTTTAATGCGCATTATGTTTTTACCTACAAAATTTGCATTGAAAATTGTAGTGATGCCATTGTGCAACTATTGCGCCGCCATTGGTTTGTATATGACTCTGATGGTAGTGTTATGGAAGTCGAAGGCGAGGGCGTAGTCGGTAAGCAACCTATTATCTACCCGCAAATGCAACACGAGTACGTCTCTGGCTGCCACCTCAAAACAGATATGGGCAAAATGAAAGGTACTTATTTGCTCAAAAGAGAGGGCGATGACCGCCTTCTTGAAGTTGCAATCCCAGAGTTTACACTTATTGCACCCGCAAGGCTCAATTAAGTAGCAGCATAAGAATAATCAATTTAGAGCACTCAATGCTCTTTGAGCATACGGCTACTATCCATTCGCCATATAACAATAACATTTCTCAAAAAAAATGTTATTGCTAAAAGTCCCTTTTTCTATAGCGTGGGGCTTCCCCACGCTATAGAAGAAAAAGGGGTATAGTAGTAGGCGATGTGTAGCTATTTATTCCGCATATACAGCAAGATTATCCGCTGCTTGCATAAGTCTTTTGCTAATTTCTTCTCTTCCAAGAATAGCCATAACTTCCATCAAGTCTGGCCCTGCACCTTCTCCTGTAAGAGCAAGGCGTAGCGGTTGCATGACTTTTCCTATGCCTAAGCCTGCGTCTTGGGCGATTTGGGCAAGAATGGCTTTAGCATCTTCACCTTCGATATTATCTGTACTTTTTGCGATTTCGGCAGCGAAAGTCAGTAGTACGTCTGCCACGTCAGTTCTCCATTTTTTCTTAGCGGTTTTTTCGTCATAAGCATCAGGAGGGAAGAAAAAGAGTTTGCCCTGTTCCCAAAAATCGTCCATAAATACTGCACGTTCTTTCATAAGTGCGGCCACTCTTATGGCTTTGTCTTTGGGATAGCTTATACCTTGCGCCTTTGCTTTTTCCAAGATATAATCTGCAATCTGCGTATCTGGAATTTGTCGGAGGTACTGCTGGTTTGTCCACTGTGCTTTTTGTACATCAAACTTACTTCCTGACTTATTGATACGCGCAATAGTAAAATGCTCCTCGAGCTCTTTCAAGGAAAAAATTTCTTGATTATCACCAGGATGCCAGCCCAAGAGTGCTAAAAAGTTAATTACAGCTTCTGGCAAGTAGCCGCTTTCTCGGAATCCAGCAGCTTTTTCGCCTGTTTGGGGATCTTCCCAATTCAGAGGAAAAACAGGAATACCTAAGCGGTCTCCATCTCTTTTGCTGAGTTTGCCATTGCCATCGGGGCGCAAAATAAGCGGTAGGTGCGCAAACTGTGGCATTGTATCAGCCCAGCCCAAATACTGATAAAGCAGTACGTGCAAAGGTGCAGAGGGCAACCACTCCTCGCCGCGAATGACGTGCGTAATATCCATTAAATGGTCATCTACAATATTTGCCAAATGGTAAGTCGGCATGCCGTCAGATTTAAGCAAAACTTTATCGTCCATCGCAGAGCTATGCACACGTACCCAGCCGCGAATCATATCTTCAAAACGAATTTCCTCTTTGCGCGGCACTTTAATGCGGATAACATAAGGCTCACCGCTTGCGAGCCTTGCCTTGACTTCGTCTTGAGGGAGTGTGAGCGAGTTTTTCATTTGCATACGTGTGATGGCATTATATTGCGGAGAAGCCACTTTTGCGCGCTTCAAACGCTCACGCATCTGCTCGAGCTCCTCCGAAGTATCAAAAGCGTAATAGGCTTTGTCTTGCTCTAAGAGTTGCATTGCATATTGTGCATAATCAGGCTTTCTTTCCGACTGACGATAAGGTGCATATTTTCCACCATGCTTAGGGCTTTCCGTAGGCGAAATGCCACACCACTCAAGTGCATTCATAATATACTCCTCTGCCCCCTCGACAAAGCGAGTTTGGTCTGTATCTTCAATACGCAAAATAAAATCACCATCATGCTTTTTCGCAAAAAGATAATTAAAAAGTGCCGTGCGCACGCCACCAATATGTAAAGGTCCGGTCGGACTCGGTGCAAATCTTACTCTTACTCGACGACTCATAAATATGTTTGTGTTTTAGGTTCTACATCAAAAATGCTTCTTTTTTCTATAACTCAGGATATAAACCCCAATGCGTATGCAAAGATACAAAAAAACAAGCAGTCAAACTTAGGAATAAATATAGGATTTTGTTTTTTTGCACTTAAAAATAACATTTCTTTGAAAAAATGATTTTAATTTACCAAAATCCGTAAGTATATTGCTAATTTTACACAGAAAAAATCGCTCTTGCTAATCCATAACCTAACAAGACGATATACACCAAAACTTATATCCAACAAAAATTGTCTGAATCAGAACTCAAATACCTCTTAGATGAGGCTACCGAGCGTTACGAAAACTCGGAGTTTATTGCCGAAGACCCTATCGGAGTGCCGCACGGTTTTGATAAAAAACAAGATATCGAAATCGCTGCCTTCTTTGCTGCTATACTCGCTTGGGGGCAACGCCAAACAATTATCAAAAAATGCCAAGAATTATTAAATTTTATGGATTATGCACCCCACGATTTTCTTTTGTTGCATACTCCACAAGACTTAAAACCTTTTGAAAACTTCAAACACCGCACTTTTAACGGTACTGATGCGCTCTATTTTATAGATTTTTTGAGCCGTCATTATCAAAGTCATGAATCTCTCGAAACAGCTTTTACGCAGCATATCCAACCCAAAGATATAACTATAGAAAATGCCTTGATAGGCTTTGAAAAATATTTTTTTAACGCAGATTATGCACCCTCACGTACACAAAAACATGTAGCGACCCCTATGCGTAAATCAGCATGCAAGCGTTTGTGTATGTTTTTGCGTTGGATGGTACGCTCCCCTGCTAAAGGCGTAGATTTTGGTATATGGAAAAATATCCAAACCTCACAACTATGCTGCCCATTAGATGTACACGTAGCACGAAGTGCAAGGCATTTGGGATTGCTCAAACGCAAACAAAATGACTGGAAAGCAGTCCTTGAGCTTACACAAGCATTGCAAAAACTCGATGCTAAAGACCCCGTTAAATATGACTTTGCACTCTTTGGCATTTCTTTGCACAGAGATATAAAGTTATGATTTTTGAATAAAAAGCAGAAAATCATATCCTCAAAATAAAATCATTTAGTAACTTTGAGAAAGTTTTATAAATCATCACTCACAGTTCGCTGAGAACTGTGAGTGATGATTTATAAACAAGATAATCTATCTTGATACAACATTAACACAATAGAAAATGAAACAATCTGAAATTCGTTTTAGCATAGAATTAGACAAGGAAAAAGTCCCTGAAAAGATTTTTTGGAATGCTACAGAAAATCCCTCTGGCGGGCTTGAAGAAACGCAAGCCATTGCTGTCTCGGTATGGGATCCACAAAATCAGCAAACCCTGCGCATCGACCTTTGGACTAAACAAATGGACGTTATAGCCATGAAGCATTTTAGTATTGATACAATTGGTGGCTTAGCCAAAACCATACTTAGTGCTACTGATGATGAGTTTATGGCACGCGAAATGCACGCACTTTGTGTGCGCTTAGCCGAGCACGTCGAAAAACAAGAAAAAGAAGGCTTATAACGCAAAAAAGGCAGGTTTTTACCCCTTAGAACCATTTAGAAATAATATGTGCAATGTCATTTCTAAATGGCTCTAACTTAAATTCAATACAATATGATTTCGGTAAAAAATAACTTTGCAAGAGTGCCTAAAATTTTGCAAAGCGAAAAAGTAAGGTTGCAGCAACAGGAGTTTTTGGCGTTGGGTAGCTATATAGAATCGCCTTTTGTGGAGGCTTCAGTGCTTATGCACGAAGAGGTAAAACAAGCACTTTTAGAAGTGTATAATCATAAATGCGCTTACTGCGAGTGCGAAGTAGGTACGTCCGATTCGCCTTTAGTAGTGGCTCACTACCGCCCTCCTTCGCATTACTATTGGCTTTGCTTCGAATGGACAAACCTACTTTTGCTCTGTGAATCTTGTGCACTATATAGAGATAGAAGCTTTCCCATCGAAGATGAGCAACATCGCATCATAAATGCACCCAATGATGAAAAAGATTGGAAAATAGATGCACCCATTATGCTTGCCGAGCATCCCTTACTGCTCCACCCCCAACTCGATGTCCCAGAGCGTTTTTTTGCTTTTGATAAAAATGCGAATATTTATGCACTACACAAAAACCTTCGTGCCGAAACAACCATAGAACTCTACCACCTCAACAGAGGCAATGCAGCCCTTGAACGCAAAGAAAGACTCGCTTCTGCTAAACTTGAGTTTGTCAAAAGAATAGATAGATTTTTGGATACGAACCCAAAAGCTATGGATAACAGACCGCTCATTGAAGAGGCTTTTCAAGATTTAATAGAAGACCTTAAATGTAGCGGGCATCAGCAACAGCCCTATTCGCTTTTAGGCAGGCATTTATGCTCAAACTTTAATTATTTCTTTACGGATAACGCTCCTAATGAAAGCCATAAAACACTACTAAAATCCTTATATGACATCTTTTTTGCTCGTTCGCTTCACTATCGTACGCAAGATTATCAAATCAAAGGCAACCTCGAAGATGCCCAAAATTTTAACCTTCAGCGCATAGAAATTAAAAATATCAGATGCTTCGATAGCATAGAAGTGTACTTTCCGCATAATCAATCAGGATCTAATGTAAGTATATTATCAGGAACAAATGGTAGCGGTAAATCAACAATTTTACAACTTATTGCTGCCGGACTTTCAGGGTTGCACCGACCGCTTATATCTACAAACTGGTCGAAACTACTGAGAGACGAACAAAAAAAAGGAGAGTTTTTTATTGATTTGGAAAGCGGTAAAGATAAGTTTACCTTCCACCTCGAAGTTGATAGGCATGATTCGCTTTATCAACGCAGCCACCAATATCAATACAATCTTTTGCATGAGCATTTTCTTGTGCTTGGCTATTCAGATTTAATTTTGCGTAGCCGTGTGCGCAAGCATCAAAATAAACAATTTGAACCTATTGCTTCACTTTTTGGCGACGGAAGCTACCTCAAAACCCTCGACGAACCGCAGACTTATAAAATTATAAGTGAAAACTTTGAAGAGATTCAAACACTTATCAATCGCTTTATAGATGCGCCAGAGCTTCAGCCATATACAAGGCTCAAACAATATCAAGGACATATATTTTATTTTGAAACGCATACGGGCTTAGTTCCGCTCAGTGGTATGTCAGAGGGATTTAGGCAAGTTTTTTCTTTGATTTTTGATATGATTATCCGAATTATTATCCACGATAACAACCATATCAACAAACCAGAAGAGGTCTATGGTATTATCCTACTCGATGAGATAGACCAGCATCTTAGCATCAGCTGGCAGCAGCATCTTGTACACGCTTTTGAAACTATATTTCCGAATATGCAATTTATTATCAGTACGCAAAGTCCGTTTACGATTCAATCGCTTAGCCAAAATAATATTTTGTTTTTTTCAGAAGAAGAGGAGCATATCAAAGTAGAAAAACTACTCTCGGAGGGCTTGCCTTGGGGCTGGACTATAAGCGAAATTAGCACACGGTTAGTAGGAAAAGTAACTGAGATTTCACCAGCCTTAGATAAAAAAATTTTAGAACTACACCTTGCCGTGCGCAACAAAGAAATAGAGCGTGCTGAAGTCATAAGACAAGAAGTGCTCTCGGCAATCCCCTCTTATAGTGCATCAAAATCATATATTGAAAACTTATTACCCTAAAAACCCTCATAAATGACAAACCAACCAACAGGAGCTAAGGCAGCTTCTATTTTCGTATGTTTGAATGCACTTACAGACCTTCTCACGTTTGATTTATTAGCTGCTTAGGTGGCAGTGAAGGCATTTTGGGGTATAGCCTATTTTTATGCACATGCGCCCTAAATGGATTTCATAAATGGCTAATGTTGTGATAATCTTTAATATGATGGCAAAATTATAAGAAAAAATTTGGCTTACACCAAAAAAAATGTTACTTTTATACATTCAAAATAAGGCAAACACTTCTCCATAGAAGTGCGTTCTTATAGCAAAAGCACATGGTTTTGATTGACAATCTTAATACGAAATTTTTATGAATGATATGATGAAAATGCTCGGGCAGGTCCGAGAGATGCAGGCTAAAATCCAAGAAGCACAAGAGAGTCTCGGTAGCATTACTGCTGAAGGCGAAGCAGGAGGTGGAATGGTAAAAGCCGTTGCTAATGGCAAAAAGCAAGTCTTAGAGCTATATGTTGATGAAGATATTATCAATAAAGACGACAAAGAAATGATGCAAGACCTCATTATCGCTGCCGTAAATAAAGCACTACACGAAGTAGAAGACAAAAGCCGTGAGTATTTGCAACAAAGCACCGAAGGGCTTATGCCGAACATACCCGGATTTAACCCCGATGACCTAAAACTTTAAAAGCTAAAAATAGGTCTGTAAGCGTATATAGAACAGACATTTGAGCACAGCATAAAAATCTGTAGCCCAAAGGTCTGTTTTTTTATGAAAATTAAAATTTAGCTACAAAAGTACGGTCCGTCTGCAATGCTATTAGCTAAATGATTTAATATCTTTACCCTCATTTTTATACCAAATTGTCGTACACCTCTTAACTTTATGACACTCATGATGACAAAAAAAACACTATGCCAAACAGCTTCCATGTTCATAATGCTTCTTCTGCTTATTGGCCCTATAAACGCCCAACAAAAAAAGCAACTTTTTTATCCCAATGGAAAACTCAAAGCAGAGGGCAAAGAAATCAATGACCAAAAATATGATTATTGGTTTTTTTACTATCCCAATGGCAAAGTCATGGCATTTGAAAACTACAGGAAAAATCAAGTCCATGGCGTAGCTAAATATTATGATACGAATGGGCAGCTCGAGCGCAAAGAAAACTGGGAGCAAGGCGTACGCGAAGACTCTGCTTTTGTTTATTATCCCAACGGGCAAATCAAACAAAAAGGTATCTACAAAGATGACCTATATCAAGGCACTTGGCTGCATTATTACGAAAATGGCACGCTAAAACAGCGCGTCAGTTATGAAGAGGGTGAGTTGCATGGAGATTATGCACAGTACAATAAAAACGGAAAACCTATAGAAATTGGTAGTTATCAAAATGGCAGTCCACACGGTGAGTGGAAATTTTATGAAAATAATAAACTCGAAAGACAAGGTAGCTACAGCCAAGGTAAAAAACATGGAAAATGGAAATTTTATGACAAAAAAGAGAACCTTGCCGTAGAAGGTGAATATAAAAATGGAAAGTACGGTGAAGATTGGTTTT
Organism: Bernardetiaceae bacterium; assembly: GCA_020832465.1. Classification (GTDB taxonomy): domain Bacteria; phylum Bacteroidota; class Bacteroidia; order Cytophagales; family Bernardetiaceae; genus JAFIER01. Next base: position 1,804 of record JAFIER010000275.1, on the reverse strand, counting down.
TCTTAAACAAAAAAGGAAAAAGAAAAAAACTCAAAACCAAAAAACTTAAAAGTATAGGGTTTTGAGTTGATGCACAAATGTAAATTTTATAAAAATCAAAAGGATATGATATGATGAGTTCAATAACAGACAACTTACTAACGCTTAAAGAAGCAGCTGAATTTGCCAGTCAGCATATAGGTAAAAATGTAACAACCTCAAATATTACTTATTTGATAAACTATGGTAGAATACCTAAATCAAATAACAATGGGAGTGTGCTCATAGATAAAAATGAATTGATTAAATACTATGAATCTTACTACGGCAAGCGTGAGATCAATTGGAAGGAAAAATTAGGTAATGACCTAAACTGGGCACTAAGCTTTGAGAATTTAAAAGAAACTGATACTACAAAACACGTGCATCGGCTTCACCCTTACAAGGGCAAATACATTCCACAACTTGTAGAATATTTTTTAGATACACATGCTGATGAGTTTAAAAAACAAACTTTTTTTAAACAAGGAGACATCGTTTTAGATCCCTTTTGCGGAAGCGGTACAACTTTGGTACAAGCTAATGAATTGGGCATACACGCCATAGGCGTAGATGTATCGGCTTTTAATGCTTTGATAGGTAATGTAAAAGTATCGAGAGTAGATTTGGTAAACCTTTACAGAGAAACACAAGAAATTTCTCAGCAACTTAAAAAATTTATACAAAATGCACCTCACGTTTTATTTGAAAAAAAACTAACTGATTTTTTGTCTGAGTATGATAAAATACATTTTCCATCGCCAAGTTTTAAAATTAAAGTTAGAAAAAAGGAAATTGATGAGCAAAGCTATGCTGAAAAACACGAGCAGGTTGTGCTAGAAAAATATCAAGAACTTGTTGAAAAATATAACATTAAAGTAGTCCAAGATAAACAAGATGCTTTCATAGACAAATGGTATTTACAGCCTGTACGTAACGAGATTGATTTTGTATTTGAGCAAATTAAAAAAGTTAAAAATCTGCAAACCAAAAAAGTATTAGCTATAATTCTGAGTCGCACGATTCGCAGTTGCCGTGCCACCACACATGCCGATTTAGCTACCTTGATAGAGCCCGTAACCGCACCCTATTATTGCGCCAAACACGGGAAAATATGTAAACCGCTATTTTCTTTGCGCTCTTGGTGGGATAGATATGCCAAGGATACTATTAAACGACTTGGCGAATTTTCTAAACTTCGAACTGATACCTTTCAAATCTGCCTCAATGGAAACTCAGAAGATATAGATATTTTGGGTGAATTGGAAAAAAGGTATCCAGCTTTCTACGAACTTGCGCAAAAGCAGAAGATAAAAGGTATATTCTCGAGTCCACCTTATGTCGGCTTGATAGACTATCACGAGCAGCATGCTTACGCTTACGATTTATTTGGTTTTGAAAGAAAAGATGAGCAAGAAATCGGACCTATGTTCAGAAAACAAAGTAAAAAAGCCAAAGAAGCATACGCAAAAGGTATAGCCAATGTGCTCAATAATGCTAAAAAATTCTTAGCCGAAGACTATGACATCTTTTTAGTAGCTAATGATAAAAACAACCTCTATCCCCAAATAGCACAAATGGCTGATATGCAAATCGTCAATCAGTACAAAAGACCCGTATTGAATCGAACAGAAAAAGATAAAGGTGCTTATGCAGAAATTATTTTTCACCTAAAACAAAAATAAGATACTATGAACCTTGATAAAAATACTGCAGAAAATATTGCTATACAGGTAATAAGGACACTTTACAAACAGTTTGAAAAGTTCCCTGAAGATGTAGGTAA
>JAFIER010000274.1 GCA_020832465.1 Bernardetiaceae bacterium | reverse complement strand
TTTCAGAAGCACAATTAGAAGATAAATTTATCAAAGAAGTCTTACTACAATTGGGCTATGCCTACACTTATCAGGTTACGAAAAAAGTATTCGGCAAGATGCACAAACCCGATTTTGCCCTCTTCGAAAGCGAAGAAGTAGAGCGACAAAGCGGCGGCAGCGACAAATCTACGACCGAAAATATCTTGGCACTTTGCGAATCAAAAGCATATAGCATACGGCTGGACAACAAAGTAACGACCACCGACAACCCACACTTTCAGCTTTTGCGCTACCAATCGGATTTGCGAATCAACTACGGCTTTCTGACCAACGGGCGAAAATGGCGTTTTTACGACATTACCAATCCTAAACAAGACAAAATCTATTTTGAAATAGATTTGGAATGGATTATCCAAAACGATGATTATGAAGCCTTTACCTATTTCTATTACAACTTTCACCAAGGGCAATTACTTCAACTTTACAACAAACAAAAAGGTAAACCCAACAAAGAAAAAACCTTTGCCGAACTCAACCAAGAGTATATCCTACAAGTAGAGAACGACCTCAAAGAAGTGATTTATGGCAAAGATTCTATCATCGAGAAAATAGGACAGCGGCTGTTTTCTCGCTACGGCGAGCAGTATGCGATTCAAGAAATTTATGCCAATTCGCTCATTTTTGCTTTCCGATTGCTTTTTGTAGCGTATCTGGAAGGGCAGTTTCGCAACCCTGTTTTTTTCTTGATGGAAAAAACGGGATTTCACCCTCTAAGAAATCTATTGCGCTATGCACAGGCAGACTACAACCTGCCCGAACGCTATGATGTATGGAACGTGATGAAGCACTTTTTCGACTACCTCAATCATGGAAACTTAGATTTAGAAATGCCACTGCTCAATGGCGGGCTTTTCGCCGAAGACAAAGCTCCCCTTTTGAAGCTACACAAAGTGTTGAGCAATCAAGATTTGGAGGAAATGTTGAGCCTTTTGCTTTTCCATTCGCAAGGCGACGGCACAGCTTTTAGAGATTACAAAACACTGTCGGTTACGCACTTAGGCAATATTTACGAAGGACTTTTGGAGTCCGAATTTAGGCAGGCTTTCGAGGGTACGCATCACCTTACTTTTCAGAAAGGAAATACCGTCAAGGAAGGTTATTTTGATGCTTATGATTATCAAAACATCAAAAAAGACAAAAAAACGACTATTTTGGAAGAGCGTTTTTATCACAATGATGAAATCTATCTCTCCAATCAATCGGGAAATCGCAAAACGACCGCTTCTTACTACACACCACAAGAGATTGCCCAATTTATGGCAGAAGAGGCGATGCAAAGATTACTTCATCATACCGACCTCAAAAACAAAAGTATCTTGGATTTGAGGCTCATGGACAACGCCTGCGGAAGTGGTCATTTCTTGATTGCAGCACTCGACGCACTCACGAGCGAAGCCCTCAAACGCATACAAGAAGGAAAAGACCCCAAACTCAAGCAAACCTTAGACACTGAAAAGGAGATTATACTCAAAAACCTTTACGAAGTAATCACAGACCAAGAGCACGAAATAGACGAACTGACGCTGCTCAAGCGTATTTTGCTTAAAAAAATTATCTTTGGAGTAGATTTAAACGATTTTGCCATCGAGCTTACACGTCTTTCGCTTTGGCTCGATACTTTTATTTTGGGTACGCCGCTTAGTTTTATCGAGCATCACATCAAACAGGGAAATGCACTTATCGGTGCAAGAAAACAAGAACTTTACGAGAGTTTGGGCAATGCCTATAACCTTTTCAGTAGCCGAATCAAAGACAAAATTGCAGAACTTATCGAGCAGCTTAATACGCTCTCGAGCCTCAAAGATACTACTCCAGAAGAGATAGAAGAATCTAAACGAATCTACAAAGACTTGCAGCCTTCGCTCGAGCAGCTCAACTTGGCACTCGATTTTTATACTTACAAGCGTTTTGTGCCGATTATCTTTATCGACAAAGACGAGCGAAAAAAAGAAGAAATCGTCATCGAACAAGCCTTAGAGCAGTTCGAAAAAGATATTTTTAATGGCGGAAATCAAGCGCTTATCGAGCGCATACAGCAAGCTGCCAAACTGTATAGCTTTTTTAATTATGAAATCACTTTTGCCGAAGTATTCCAAAACGGACACAGCGGTTTTGATTTGATTATCGGCAATCCACCTTGGGATAAGACCAAGTTTAGCGACAGCGATTTCTTTACGATGTGGAGAAGTTCGTATCGAACGATGAAAAACCAAGAAAAGACCGAAACACGCCAAAATGTATTGGCGTATAAAGGCATTCAAAACGAATACGACACGAAGCGTAATTTTATCGTTTTTGCCAACGAATACTACAAAAATTATTATCCGCACAATGCAGGCGTAGGCGATAACAATTTGTTTCGCTTTTTTATGGAGCAAAACTTGGGTTTGCTCACCGAAGACGGCACGCTGACCTACGTTACTCCTTCGGCTTGGATTTATGAAGATTCGTCTATCAATTTGCGAAAGCATATTTTTAAAAACTACCAACTCGAGTTTTTCTATCAATTCGAGAACCGAAAAAAAATATTTGCCGATGTCGATAGTCGTTACAAATTTGCTGTTTTTCAAATCACGCAATTAGAACCCGATGCGGAAAAACGCCCGATGTTGCCCGTGCGTTTTATGCAAACCGACCCCGAAATTCTCTACAAAACCGAAACCTACGACGGCAAAAAAGGAATTTTGCAGTATCCTTACCAAGACATTTATGAGCTTTCGCCGCAGCATCACGCCCTTTTCGAAATCAAAGCCGAGCAAGATTTGGAGATTTTGCGCAATGCTTATCAGCGTTTTGATATTATCAATTCCGATTTTATCGACTTTAGGAACGAAATTCACATGACGGCAGATAGGGATTTATTTCAGGAGCAGCCCGATGATATGATTCTGTACGAAGGCAAAATGATTCATCAATACCGCAATAACTTGGCAAAGCCGCAGTATTGGATAAAAAAAGAAGCCTTTGAAGCCAAATTGATTAAAACTGAAGTCAGTAGGTTGGTTGCCGATATTTACGAGTATGTACCTACAGATAAGCAAAAGGCAACGAAAAAAGAGAGTGTCTTAGAGTTTCTGGGGCTGCAAAAAGAGGAAGAATTAGAAAAGTTAGTAGTTTTGGATAAAGCCTTTCCTCGTTTGATGTTTAGGGGAATTGCAAGAAATACAGATATGAGAACGCTAATTTCAGGAATCATACCTTCTGACCATACTTTTGGGCATTCTATGTTTGGGCATATTCCCAAAAAATATGTATTTGAAAATCAAAAAGTTAGGGTTCAAGAAGTTCCTATGGTGCGGGTTTTGTTTGTTCAAGCTCTGTTTAATAGTTTGGTAATGGATTTTATTATCCGCTTTATGGTGGATATAAACGTAGTGAAATCAATTTTGATGCGCCTACCCATTCCGCAGCCCAGTGATGAGGAGTTGCGTCAGGATAAGCGGTATCAGCAGCTTATCAAAAATGCACTTTTGTTGAATTTGGCAAACAACACGAACCTGAACGAACTGCAAGAAAAAGTCAGTTTTAAGATTAAAAAATCGGACATTCCGACGACACAAAAGCAAAAAGATAAGCTCCAAGCCGAAAATGATTTGCTTATCGCCGAGTTGTACGGGTTGAGTAAGGCGCAGCTGGCACACCTAAGCAGCGAAGCCTATTTTAAGATTTTGAACGAAAAAAATAAGGCGTATTTGTCGCTTTTGAGCTAATAGTCTTCACCCTCAAAATTTTAGAAATAACATTTCTGTCAGAAATGTTATTTCTAAAATTCTCTTTAAACTCTCTTTGTAAGGCTTTTAAATCACGAGCAAAGTGCTCAAAATCCTTAGCCATTGTTATCATCTCCTGACTCTTTGCGTTTTTTCTCTTCTCGGTGTTTTAGAATAGCTTCTTTTGTGCGCTCAAGAATTAATAGCATTCCCTCGTCTGAACCAGAGGTTAAGCCTTTTTTAAAGTAGCGTTCATCTTTTAATACTTCTCTCCTAATTTTACGGGCTATCTCTTTTTCTTCTTCAGACATTTCGCCGATTTTTGTCCAGTCCTTTTTAGTTACCATTTGTTTGTTGTTTTAAATTTGTAAATTTGCTCAATGATTCTCTCAATGCTTCACTAAAATTATATCCTTTGACAAACGTAAGGCGAGATATTTCTTCAATAAAATCATCCTCGTCTTCAAATCCCCAGTCTTTGCCTTTTCTTTGATAAGAAATAGTTTTGTTATCAAAAATTAGCAATGCCATTTTTTTATGTTATTGCTAATTTTGCTGTTGCGCTTTTAGCCACTGCTTCGCACTTTCCAAATCTTTATAAAATTGTACTACAAAAGGATATTTTGCCAATTGTAAGGTTTTTGTAATGAGTTTGGCTGCAAATTGTTGAAACAAATTTCCAGATTCTACTACGGATACATAAACTTTATCTTTATTAGCTCTTTTTGTTACCATAGGTGCATATTTCGCTACAAACCAAGCTCTACATTCTGGTGGGTCATGAACAAGTTCCAGATAGTTAAAAACAAAATAAACGATATCCTTATCTATGCTTATTTGTAAAAACTTGAGAAATCCTTCTTTGTAATCCTCCGTTTCGATGCTACCTATCAAAAATAGCTGCAGGTAGTGAAAATTTCCTTCTTTATGCTCTGTAATTTTAAATGTTTTGGCTTGATTTTCAAATAGTTTTTGCATAAATAAAATGATATTTTAGTTTGTAAGTAGTAAGTAAAGTGTTATATAATGTACGTGCTTAATAGTGTTGTTTGGCTCATACTACTAGACATTATTCACTAGCCAGAAATAACATTTCTTTGAGAAATGCTATTTCTGGTTAGCGAATGTCTAATGGTATGATTGGTTCTACTAAGATGTAT
>JAFIER010000007.1 GCA_020832465.1 Bernardetiaceae bacterium | reverse complement strand
TTGAAGGAGGCATTAAGACACATCGCCACTACCAACGCTAATTTCGAGCTTTCGGTCTTAAACCCTCTATTTTTGAAGGAGGCATTAAGACCGAAACAACAAGCCGTTTGGAATAAATTATTTGGGTCTTAAACCCTCTATTTTTGAAGGAGGCATTAAGACGTTTTTGTCCTTTACTATCTCGGTATTGTCTCTTTAGTCTTAAACCCTCTATTTTTGAAGGAGGCATTAAGACTTTTTATTGTCTTCTGCGAAGTATTCTGCGGCTTGGTCTTAAACCCTCTATTTTTGAAGGAGGCATTAAGACTTCCAACATTACAATAAGTTGGGGTATAATATTGCATGTCTTAAACCCTCTATTTTTGAAGGAGGCATTAAGACCAGATTGATAGGGAATACTACCGCTACTTCATCGAAGCGTCTTAAACCCTCTATTTTTGAAGGAGGCATTAAGACCTAAATTTTCATAAGTCAAAACAGGGTCGAAGTCAGTCTTAAACCCTCTATTTTTGAAGGAGGCATTAAGACAGTAAATCATTGTAAATGAGGAGACAGCTCCAAGTATAGGCTTTGGGCTGTCTTTTTTTTTATAAAAAAAATTTGCTTAAGTTGTAATCTATTTTGTTTTTTAGTACTTTTAGGAGTTAAAATTTTTTATTCGATACTAAATTCAAAATAGTTATGGCATACAGCATCACAAATCCTAAGGATAAGCCCTTTTTCGGTACTTTTCTAAATCTGGCACAGCATAATGCGTATTTGATAGTGAGCGAAATCAAAGATGCGCTCGGTATCAGAGACAGTGGACAAGATGGTATACTGCAAGAAGATGCATTAGATAGTTCAGAAACATTAAAAATTCTCATAGAGGGTTCGCCTGAGGATAAAGTACGAGCTATGAATATCGTAAGAAAACATCTGCCCTTTGTGCGCGCTTTTATATCGCATGATTCAAATGACGGTGTTGATGATTATGCTAATATTTACAATCTATTGAAAAGTAGTCTTAAGGCTCTTAAAAAAGAACGCAATTTCTATAGCCACTCTAAAAATCAAGCAAAGGAATATGATTTAATAAGTATTGGCGAGAAGGATAAAAACGGAGAAGCCATAAAAAGTTTGGAAACTATTCGCAACAACTTTTTTGACTTCATGGGAGTCAAAGGTTCTGAACAACGAAAACGAGCCACCCGTCGTTATCCAGCATTAGAAGATGTGGATATGAATCCATTTCGGAATCAGCTCAAGTCTCTACATGAAGAAAAGTCTCCACAACTGACCGAATCAGGATTAGTATTTTTGATGTGTTTGTTCTTAGACCGCCAACAAGCTGAATATTTTATCAATTCTACAACTTTGTATGAAAATTCTAAATATAAATATAAAGATAAAGATTTAGACTTAGATAAAATATGTTGGAAACACTACTGCGCCAAGCTGCCACAGCCTCGCTTGGAAAGCTCTGATGTGCTTTTGGATATGCTCAATGAGCTGAACCGCTGTCCAAAACCTTTATACACTTTACTATCAGAAGAGAATCAAAAGTATTTCCAGGCTGCAATCAATTATGATGAAGGTTCGGTAATTCAAGAAGATGACGAGGGAAATATCGAGACCGTACAAATACTCAAAAGGCATCAAGATAGATTTCCTTACTTTACGCTACGTTATTTTGAGGAGCAGGAAGTTTTTCCACAACTTCGTTTTCAACTTTATGTAGGTAAACTGGTCAGCGACTATTACCTAAAAAAAATGCAGGGTGAGAAAGAAGACCGCTATATTTTGAAAGATATACACACTTTTGCGCATCTAAAAGATATAAAGCAAGAGGACTTAGAAAAGGAACATGGTTGGAGTTTTTTTAAAGTGAATCACGAAGAGGAGAATAATCAAAAATCAAAAGCCGAAGCCAAGCAAATCGTGCAATTTTCGCCACATTACAACTTTTTGGGTGCAGAACGAAATCGAATTGCTTTCAAATTGATGCCTAAAAAGACTATGCCTACTATCACGGATAGAAGTAAGCAGCAAAATGGCAAAGAAAAAAATACTTATCATATAGAGAATGAAATTCCCGATGCGATTATTAGTGTTGAGGAATTGCCTAATCTGTTTTTGTGTAGTTATCTTACTGCTGATGCAGGAAACAGTAAGAAATTGCTTGATATTGATCAGAATACTATGAGAAATATAAGCAAAGAGCTAAAATCCGAAGTAGCCAATGAAGATATGAGGTCATTTATGACTGTACTATTCAAAGCAGAAGAGACTCCTATCAAAACAGAAGAAGGCTTAAAATATGCCGAAGAGCTTATTCGCAAAAAAGTACCTGTATCAGAAGTAATAGATAAGGTAGAAGTATTCGAGTCATTTAATAAGGTTGAATATTTTTTGTATAAGTATATTCAAACCTTTCGAATGTTTTTTAATGATTTAAAAAGCGGTGCCTTCGAGCCCACAGCCGAGCGTAATCTAAAAAAGTGGAAGATTACAAAGAAAAATCGTAAAGGAAGCTATAAAACTAATGCTTATCTACCATACGACAACGAACGCATCGAGGAAATAGAAGAGCGCAAAAAACAATTAGACGAGGAGTTAGCGAAGCGTTATGAAGGCTTACTCACACATAAGCACCTACCAAGAGCTGTATTGGATTACCTTTTAGGATTTTATCCATTAAAATACAAAGAAGAGGTACTCAACAATCTAAAAGAGATGCGACAAGATACAGAGAAACGAAAAAATAAACTTAAAGCACTTAATGAGGCCCTTAAAGAAGCAAAAAAGCAAGGCGAAGATACCTTTACGCTAAAGCAAGGTAATGTGGCTGATTGGCTTTCTAAGGATATTGTTTACATGAAACCACTACTATACCCTAAAGACAGACAAAACCCCAAGCAAGGTAAGCCCAATAATGACCAGTACAATCGCTTGCAGAAAATGTTGGCACTTTATGGAGGGCATAAAAACGAGCTGCCGCAGTTTTTAAAAGAGCTGGATTTGATAGGAAGCAGTAAAAACAAGCACCCATTTTTAGAAAAGGTTATATCTATGAATAAAATTCCTGCTACGCTTTTTAAATTTTATGAGGAGTACTTAAAAGCTCGAAGTAATTTTTTAGGTTATCACAATGCTGAAGGAATGCGTAAAGGCATCTATGAAGAGATAGAGGGCCGATATAATAGAGCAACAAGAGAGTTTTCTGGTGGATTAAAAGACGAGGCTATATTCACAAAATACGGTTATTTGTTTTCCTTTGGTCTGCCACCCAAAGATGCACTTAAAAAGAATTATACTAATGTACCGATTTTGCTCCCTAAAGGTCTTTTTAATCCTATGATTATACGAGCGTTTAAGGATAAAGGTATAGAAATTGGCGAAAGAGCTAATACTACATTTGCTTTGAGTCAGTTCGTAAAGAATAATGCACAGCCGTTTTATCGCTGGGATAGACATTATACTTTTCGGGAAGAAGATGAGGTGCAAGGCAAAGCAGATTACGAAAAAAAATCTTTGAAAGAGCAGGGCAGGGTGGCACTTGTAAAAAAACTTAAAACTCAAATCGATGCGCTTGCGCCCGAACTTGATGATTTAAAAAATAAAAAACACAAAAAGAAAGTATTTGAAGATAAAAGAGAAAGATTTTTCATACTTAAAAAGTTTCGCAAGCGGCTTATCGAGCGAGACAAACTGCTGCGCTACGAACTACATAAAGACCGTTGCCTTTGGCTTATGGCGAAAGACTTGATTAGTGTACGCACGAAACAAGGTGCAGATATTACGATAGATAATTTTTCATTAGAATCTATTGATACGCTTTTAGACCAGCACGTAGAAATGTCAGTAAAAATTGGAGATTATTACGTAAAGCAAGAGTTTGAGCGTGATAAAGATAACAATGTAATTTACAGTACGGGTGAAGCTGCCAATGAAGAAGAGAAAAAAAAGGAAGAGGAGATGCTACTACCAGTTCCGAAGGTTAAGGGCGAGGACAAATATGTGGCTTTAAATCTAAAACAATACGGCGACTTGCGAAGGTTTGCCAAAGATAAGCGGCTACCTGCACTTTTTGCCTTTTTTGAAAAAGGAACGAGTTTTTCCAAGACACAGCTCGATAGGGCTTTGCAGGCACTTATCAAAAGAGGGCATGAGGTTATGGAAAAGGCTTTTGAAGTCGAGATTGCTATTCATAATAAGTGGGAAGATGAGTTCTTGGATTTTGCATATCGAAAGAGTTTGAAAATAAAAACCGAAGTAGATTATCAAAAACATAAAAGTACGAGTGATTTTGTTAATGAGTTTGCTGAGTGGGTAAATAAAGAGCATATTTCTCATTTTACTTACATCACTTTTTTAAAAGAGCAAAAGAGTACAGGCATTGAGGGTAGTATTCTGACAGATATTTTAGCTTATCGTAACCATATAGCTGCTCATAATAGTCTGCCCATTAAAGAGCGTCTCGATGAATTACAGATTAAAACAGATACAGAACTTTTGAACTCGCCTAATTATTTAAAGGTCTATTTAATAGATAGCATATTTAAAATCGTATTTAAAAGATATGATAAAGTTTTAAAGCTTATAGATATTGCACCTGCATAAGTCCCCAAAAAAAACTCACAGCCTTCAGACCCAAAAGGCTGTGAGTTTTTTTACACTATTTTACAAATCCACCCTTTACAATTCGAAAAGTTTTTTTCTTGGGGGGCGGATTTGTAAAGTGTTTTCTAAAAATCTGTAAAAAATTGCGATAATTTTAAAAGTTTGTAGGTTGTTTTGAGATTTTGAGCAACAAAAAATGTCGCTTGGAGGTGGGGGAGCAGATGGCGAAACTAAAATATAAAAATATTTATTTTAGTTTTGCTTTTTTAACACAATAAAAGTTTAGGCTACCTTAAGCCCATGTAAGCAACTCCTCAAAATAACCGCCCCCTTGCTTGAGCAAATCGTCGTTCATCGTAAAACCCTTTATCAAATACTCCCGCAAACGCTCGGTTGCCCATATCCGAAATTGCGTCCCGCGAAGCGATTTTACCCGATAATCAACAGATATGATGACATCTAAGTTGTAATGCTTTTTTTTGTGGGTGGGGAAGGTATTGATAAATTTGCCTTAGGGTTCTTGTGCTTAAATCAATAGGAAGGTGCAAAGAGTTTTTCTATAAAAAAAATGCTAAATATCAAAAAAAAAATACAATATTAAAATTTGAAAGCTAAGTTTTTTTGTATCTTTACGAAATAGTTTTCGAGTTTCAATTTTCTATTACAAATCCAGATACGGTAAAGAATATGCCAACTATATACGATAACATCGAACAACAACTCTTCGAGGGATTAAATAAAACCCTCGATAAAGCAAAACGTGCTGATTTTTGCATTGGCTATTTCAACCTAAGAGGCTGGCGCAAACTTTCGGAAAAGATAGATGCACTTACAGGTTCACACTTGGATGAAGATACAGACGATGACAATAAATATTATTGTCGTGTGTTAGTGGGCATGCAAAAACTTCCAGAGGACGAGCTAAGAGAAGCGCTTATTCATGATAATAAACCAAGTATTATTGATAATAATGCTGCCAAAGAGCGAAAAATAAAAATAGCTAAAGAGTTTAGAACACAATTGGTTATTGGAAATCCGACTAATCAAGATGAGCGTGCTCTGAAACAGCTTTCCCTGCAACTAAAGCAAAGAAAAGTAGTAGTCAAACTTTATCTAAAAAATCAACTCCACGCTAAACTTTATCTGGTGAAGAAAGACGACTATAATATTCCTATTGTAGGCTTCGTAGGAAGTTCTAACCTTACTTTCTCGGGTATGGCAGGGCAGAGCGAACTCAATGTAGATGTAACAGATAAAGATGCTGCTATAAAATTAGCAAAATGGTATGAAGATAGATGGCAGGACAGATGGAGTATAGATATTACTGAAGAGCTAGCCCAAATCATTGATGAGAGCTGGGCTTCCGAAAAGCTTTTTTCACCCTATCATGTGTATATCAAAATGGCATATCACCTCTCAAGAGAAGCACGTGCGGGCATTTTAGAGTTTGAATTACCTAAAATTTTCAAAAAGTCATTATTAGAATATCAACAAGGTGCTGTAAAAGTAGCAGCCCACCATTTAAATCATAGAGGAGGAGTTATTATCGGTGATGTGGTAGGTTTAGGAAAGACAATTACAGCTACTGCCTTAGCAAAAATGTTTGAAGACGACCTCGCCCTCGAGACATTAATTATATGCCCCAAAAATTTGGTTGATATGTGGCAGGATTATGCGCATAAGTATCAACTGAGAGCTAAAGTGCTATCCATAACCAAAGTGCAAAACCGACTGCCTAAAGAACGTAGATTTCGTATAGTGCTTATAGACGAAAGTCATAACTTACGCAATCGTCAGGGCAAAAGGTATCGTGCCATACAAGAGTACATAGCACTCAACGACAGTAAAGTTATACTACTTACCGCTACGCCTTACAATAAAACATACATAGATATCAGCAGTCAGTTGAGGCTGTTTATGAACGAAGAGCATAACTTAGGTATCAGCCCAGAGCAGTATATAGAAAGTATCGGTGGCAAGTCAAAGTACCGAGCCAAACACCAAGTCGCAGAAACCTCTATTGCGGCATTTGAGCATAGCGAATTCCCTGATGACTGGTCCGAGCTTATGAGACTATTTTTAGTCAGACGGACACGTAGCTTCATCAAAAATAATTATGCCATCGAAGACCCTGAAATGGGACGAAAATATTTAGAATTTTCAGACGGAACAAGGTCATATTTCCCAGACCGAATTCCAAAAAAGGTAGAGTATAATTTTAACCCCGATGACCCCACAGACCAATATGCACGGCTCTACTCCAGCAAAATTATAGATACTATTGACCAACTTGTACTACCCCGATACGGGCTCGGACAAGAAGTATATGAGCATCAAAACCTACTGGTTAAGATACACAAAGAAGAGATCAAGATTAAAGAAAACTTAGGTAGGGCAGGCACAAGGCTTATAGGATTTGCAAGAACTAACCTTTTTAAAAGGCTCGAGAGTAGTGGCTATTCTTTTCTACTCTCGATAAGCAGGCATATTTTGCGCAATTACTTGTTTATCTATGCCATCGAGAACAAAAAAGCTTTTCCTATTGGCAAACAAGAGGCTGGATTGATAGACGACTTTATGTACATTGATAACGAAGATGATAGCGAAGTAGAAGACATAAACAAATATAAAATCTCTATCCTGACCACGCCAGAACAATACTTGCAGCAAGCCGAATTATATTACGATTCATTATATACAAAAAAACACCGCTACCAATGGATAAGAAGTGAACTCTTTAGCGAAAAGCTTAAGCAAGACCTTCTAGCCGATAGTGCCGCACTGATGAGCATATTAGCTATGGGTAAAGATTGGGAACAGAAAAACGACAGACAACTCAATGCCCTTTACGATTTGATAATGAAAACACACAAAAATGAAAAGGTACTCATTTTTACACAATTTGCTGATACCGCCTTTTATTTGAATAAATCCCTAATAAAAAGAGGAGTCGATAAGCTCGCTTGTGTAACAGGTAGCCATGACAATCCTACAAGTTTTGCTCATCGTTTTAGTCCTAAAAGTAATGATGCTATCATAGAAAAAGAAAAAGAAATTAGGGTGCTTATCACGACGGACGTGCTGAGCGAAGGGCAAAACTTACAAGATGCACATATTGTGCTCAACTTTGATTTGCCCTGGGCAATCATTAGGCTTATACAGCGCGCAGGGCGAGTCGATAGAATTGGGCAAAAAAATCACGAAATCTTATGCTACTCTTTTTTACCCGAAGATGGCATCGAGAATATTATCAATCTAAGGGGAAGACTCTCACAGCGCATTAAAGAAAATGCCGAAACCGTAGGATCTGATGAAGTCTTTTTTGAAGGAGACCCTATCAATATTGCCGACTTATACAACGAAAAATCCGGACTCCTCGATGACGAGGAAGAGGTAGAAGTCGACCTCGCTTCCCAAGCCTATCAAATTTGGAAAAATGCCATCGAAGCACAGCCCGAGCTCGAGCAGATTATTCCAAACTTGCCTAATGTTATTTATGCAACAAAAAAGGCAAGCCCAAAGCAAAATAATAGCGGAGCTATTGTCTATATCAAAACAAAAAACGATACGGATACGCTTGCATGGGTAGATCAAAATTACAATATTGTTACCCAATCCCAGAGTCAAATTCTAAAAGCCATAAAATGTGAACCCGACGAAAAACCCTTAGAAAGAATCGATATACATCACGATTTAGTCAAAAAAGGATTAGACCATATTAGAGATGTAGAAAAAAGAGTCGGAGGGCAACTCGGTAAAAAAACAGGTGCAAGATATAAAGCCTACGTACAGTTAAGTGAGTATGAAAGAAAAAATAAAAACTCTCTATGGCTCGTAGCAGACCTCAAATATGCAATACAAGCTATACACGATCACCCTTTATCTGAAAGGGCTAGAATAGCCATCAGCCGGCAATTAAAAACCGGCATAGACGACCAAGATTTGGCTAAGGTAGTCGTTCAGCTCTGGCAAGAAGGCGAGCTTAGTTTGATTGTAGGAGAAGACAGTAAAAACAAAGAACCTCAAATTATTTGTTCATTAGGATTAAAAGTACAATAAAAATATGAAAAAAAATATCTTCGAAAAACACATTCAAAACTTTGATTTTGAACTCCTCTTCAATGAGCTCGGTTGGGAAAACTTCAATAACCCAATCCCTATTGCTATCAATGATGAAATATTTACGCTTACAGGTGTAGCAGAAAAAAGAGGATTTGTTATCTTACAATGCCCTCCACTACCAAACGGAAAAATCCCTACAAGTAGTGTCAGGAAGCAAATCGAAAATAAAGTTACAAAAATTCATTTTGAGCATTTGATTATCTATACAGATAAAGCAAAAAATCACCAAATATGGCAAATTGCTATCAAAGAAGAAAACAAACCTAAGCAAGTAAGAGAAGCCAGTTGGTATAGCCACCAAGATGTCGAAAATTTATTTCAAAGAACCAAAAACCTCCTTTTTACACTAAACGAGGACGATCAAATAACTATTGTTGATGTAAAACAACGCATCTCCGATAACTTTGTCAAAAACTCCGTGCAGGTTACTAAAAAGTTTTATACAGCTTTCAAAAAACAGCACACTACTTTTATCAATTTTATCAATGGTATTGATGATAAAATTGCTGATAAAGAAAATCAAAACAAACAGTGGTACGCCTCACTTATGCTAAACCGACTTATGTTTTGTTATTTCATACAGAAAAAAGGATTTCTAGACCAAGATATACACTATCTACAAAACAAACTTAAAGCTTGCCAAAAAATCGAAGGAAAAAGCAATTTTTATAGCTTTTATCGCAGTTTTCTACTCGAGCTTTTTCACGACGGACTTGCCAAACCCAAAGATAAAAGAAATACAACAATACCCATTGAATTGGGAAAAGTACCCTATCTAAATGGTGGACTTTTCGACGTGCACGAACTTGAACAACAGTTCGAGCAAATTCAAATAAAGGACGAAGCTTTCAAAAATATTTTTGACTTTTTCGACCAATGGAATTGGCATCTTGATAGCAGAGTAGAAGCCACTGGAAAAGATATTAACCCTGATGTCATCGGATATATTTTTGAAAAATACATCAATGACAGGGCTGCTATGGGCGCATATTACACCAAAGAAGATATCACCGATTATATAGGTAAAAATACAATTATTCCCTTTCTCTTCGACGAAACGCACAGAAACTACAAAAAAGGTCTCGAGCCAAATGCTGAAATTTGGAGTTTTTTGCAAAAAAGCAACGACACTTATATATACGATGCCGTCAAGTACGGAATTCCTGATAGCCAAAATCTTTTTGAAGACCTACCAGAAGACATACAAGAAGGCATAGCACACCCCTTAGAAAAACAAATTGTAAAGGCGGATAACAAACCTCATCTTTGGCAGATAAGAAAGGCCTGGAATCAAAAAACACCAACCCATATAGGGCTACCTACTGAAATCTATCGCGAGCTTATCGCACGTAGAGAACGATACGCAGAAATCAAAAATAAAATCCAAAATGCAGAAATTACGCATATCAATGACTTTATTACATACAACCTGAATATTAGGCAGTTTACGCAAGATTTTATTGAAAATACAGAAGACCCCGAGTTTATCAAGCATTTTTATAAAGCCCTCAATAAAATAACTATACTCGACCCAACTTGTGGCTCGGGTGCTTTTTTATTTGCTGCACTCAATATCCTCGAACCTTTGTATGAAGCTACCATCACACGAATGGAGCAGTTTGTGGCAGAAAACCCTAACAAACATAAGTTTTTTGAGCAGGTACTTGCAGAAATCAGAACCGATAAACACCCTAACCTCACTTACTTTATATTCAAAACCATTATTCTCAACAACTTATACGGCGTCGATATTATGAACGAAGCAGTAGAAATCGCCAAACTCAGGCTTTTCTTAAAGCTCGTCGCTACCGTAGATCCAAACCCAAGAAAAGAAAATTTTGGACTCGAACCCCTGCCTGATATAGATTTTAATATCAGAGCTGGAAATACGCTCATAGGGTTCGCCACCGAAGATGAAATACTCAAAACCATACAAAAAAAAGAACCACTCTTTGCTGCAGATAAGCTCGAAGTATTTAAAGAAGAATTCGACCTTATGAGCAAAGCATTCAAACACTTTCAAAATAGCCAACTCATTAACGACCAAGGAAGTACAGACTTTAGAAATGCTAAAAGAGAACTCAACAAGCAGCTCAAAAATCTAAACCAAAAACTAAACATATACCTCGCTCACAACTACGGCATTGATGCCGAAACTAAACCCAAAGCGTTCAATGAATTTATACAATCACATCAACCTTTCCACTGGTTCGCACAATTCTACCAAATTATAGCACAAGAAGGTGGCTTTGATGTCGTTATTGGAAACCCGCCGTATGTAGGCTATACAAGAAGAAATAAAATATCCAAAAAATCCGTAAGTGATGTATATAAATTAATGTCTTATGAAACGCTTTCAACTTCAAATCTTTATTCATTTACAATAGAGAGAAGTAACACCCTAATGAATCCAAATTCAAAAATTGGTATGATTGTTCCTAACTCTGCATTTGCAAATAGCAGTATGGAATCACTACAGTCATTTTTCAAAAATCAATTTAGTTTAAACT
>JAFIER010000124.1 GCA_020832465.1 Bernardetiaceae bacterium | reverse complement strand
CATACTACTAGACAAAAGCTAATTTAGCTATATAAAAAGAGCGAAACAAAGCATATATTTAGATGTACCAAAATCAAAATGATATGCTTGCTTCACTCTTAGACAAATTTAGTGATAATTTTCCGAACTGGCGCAAATCCTGCTTAAAAAATTTACTTGTTCTCTGTTTAGGTATTTTAGATAATGAAACGGTTTGCTTATACAAAATCAAAGGCAAAGTAGATGGCTATTTAGGTAACTATGATACGCAACCTACCGCTCATTATAAACGTTTGATTCGTATATTTCAAGAGTTTGCGTTTAGTCGTTTGTGGTTAGATTTGCTTCTTTTTGTTTTCAACAGTTTACGACTTAGGAGTCGCTATCTTTTGTTAGATGGCACGAGTTGGAAAAGTGGCAAAACTTGGCACCACTACCTGACATTATGCGTGTTGTATCAGAATGTAGCTATACCTATTTACTGGGTTGATTTAGCCAAAAAGGGTAATAGTAGCTTTCTTGAGCGTAAAAAACTGATGAATAAAGCAAAGAAGTATTTTAATTTAGCAGGCAAAATACTCCTTGCCGACCGTGAATATATCGGCACAGAATGGTTTGAATATCTATCTGATATAGGCATTGATTTTGTGATTCGGCTTCGTCGTAGAAATTATAAAAAATATGTCAATGAAGCTAAGGGTAAATCTTATGAAGAGCTGGAAAGCAAGGTTTTACGTAGCAAAATTCCGACAAAAGCGGTAAAAAAGCGCATTGTTATAGCGGGTAAAAGTTTCAATTTTGTCATCATGAAAAATCCTAAACCTGATGCCAAAGAGCCTTTGTTGTATTTTCTATCGAGTTTGGAGGGAACTGCTGGGCAGATAGCTGCTCACTATCCTCTCAGATGGCAAATAGAAGTTTGCTTTAAACATCTTAAAAGCAATGGTTTTAACCTAGAAGCACTAAATGTAGCAGGCAAATCTAAACAAAGATTGATGCTCGCTGTTGTCGTATTTGCATATACACTTTCTGTATTAGAAGGTTTGAAAACTTATAAGTCAGTTGGGTATAAGCAATATGCAGATGGTAAAATATATAAGGCTGTTTCAGTGTTTCGGCATGGCATTGATAAACTCATAGGTAAGTGCTTTAGTTTTACCCAATTTTGTAAATATATTATCAAAAATCTACTACCAGAAAAATTAGAGTATCGAAGTCCAAATTCTATTTTTGTCTAGTAGTATGATTAGCTATACTTACGAAGTTCTTTGTATGCTTTCCAGTCAAACTTTTCTAAAAAGCGAGCCGCTGCCTCCGCCCCTTGCAAAAAAAGTGTAATTTTAGCTTCATCACCAAGCCTAAAATCTAACCAATCATAGCCCTTTACATCTATCCAAGAAATAAGCTGTCGGTAATCGCGATTTTGAAGTAGAAAATTATAATCTGCAACTTGCCTCGAAGCATCAATAATGGCTTTACTCAAACCCAAAACATTTGTAAATTCATTGGGTTTGGCGCGTGGTACACCAATCTTGACCCCAAAAGTTGGCATACGAGGTACTTGAAGGGTATGAAAAATATCTATTGGAAAGTTAGATACCAATCCGCCATCTACAAAATAAACCTCCTTAGGAATAGCCCCCCGATAATCTACTAACTCCCGCCATTTTTGCTTTGCAACTTCTCCCTGCGGTATGTTCTTTACTTTGAAAGGCTTAAAAACCAGCGGTATAGACATAGAGGCGCGAATAAAATTTGCTGGTTGCACAAGCATGGGCTTTTCCCAATATAGCTTTGACATTTGAGGAAAAATAACCTTTGTTTCGGTCGTTACATCAGTAGCTACAATTGCTAAGCGCGCCCGTAAGTTGTCTGTATTCTTAAATACGCCTTTACGAATCCGAAGCAAAGGCAGAGGCGACTCTAAATTCTGTTTTAAATCTTTCCAACAACTCACACCCTGCTCCTCGAGAATACGAACAAGCCAATTATAAAAATAATCGCCCTGCGCAAGCCCCCAATCAGTCCATAGATGATTAAGGGCACGCAAGCCATGCCAAAGGAGTTTGCGCACTTGCATATCCTCACGCAAGCTCGGTATTTGAGAAACAAACTCACGCACAACGGCACTGCCGTCAATAAAATCTTTCAATGACTGATTAGCTACATAAACAAGTATGCGTTCAGATTTTGTTTGTGTTTCTGAA
Organism: Bernardetiaceae bacterium; assembly: GCA_020832465.1. Taxonomy (GTDB): domain Bacteria; phylum Bacteroidota; class Bacteroidia; order Cytophagales; family Bernardetiaceae; genus JAFIER01. The sequence goes on along the minus strand of JAFIER010000124.1, from coordinate 25,869 downwards.
AATGGCATAGCAGCCAAAAGCATCGCATTGATTGCCCCAGCAGAAGTACCCGCATAACCTAAAAAACGAATTTTCATGCACTCAAGGATATAGGTATATCCTAACAAAGAAACGCCCAATACCCCTCCTCCTTGTTGCACTAAATCCACGTATTGAAAGCCCTCTGCATCTTCTACATCAGAAAAAATTTTTTTATCAATTTGGCGATGCCTTAGATATGCCAATAATGCACGAATTTTGGGGTGTGCCGTGAAGTCAGATACCTCCATAGTTTTTGCAAAATAAAATTATACCGTGAAGTGGGTTTGTTGTAAAAATAAGGTAGCGAGAAGCCTATTGATCAAAGAAATAAATTACGCTCGCCTTGTTTGATGCTCGCAGCCAACACCAACTAAGTAGTTGTGAAATTCGACCAAGCCTTCTACTCAAAGTCTTATTCACACTCTTATTAGTATTTGATTATCAATAACTATCCTTACGCTGCATAAAACTTTGCAGCAATATAACAGCACTAATTTTATCAATGTTGCCTGTTTTTTCTCTTCTCTGTTTCTTTTTAGTTCCACTTTGAATTAGAGCATCTAATGCCATTTGAGAGGTAAAGCTCTCATCTTCAAGATGGACTTCTATGTCAGGAAAAGTTTTGCGAAGCGTGCGTTCAAAACCTCTAATATGCCCACTCATATTGTTATCGCTACCATCAAGATTATGCGATTCGCCCAGCACAATAGCCTCTACTGCTTCTGCTGCGATGTAGTTTTTGAGATAATCCAATACATCTTTGCTATGCACTGTATCGAGTGCCGTAGCAATAATTTGCAAAGGGTCTGTAACGGCAAGCCCTACCCTTTTTGTGCCGTAATCAATGGCTATAATTCTTCCCATGTTGATGTTGTTTTGTTGGTTATTTTACGCAAACCAAAAATATTGGGTGTACGGCAACTCTGCTAATTATCAAGCGCTAACCGTTTTTGCAAAGCGGTTAGTGCTGCAATTATCTAAGTTGTTTTATCAACTTGACGTACAGCCGTTGTCTTTGAGTTTTGTAGTTTTTCACTGCAGTTTTACAATCATAATCTGTATGCAAATTTGAATATCGTAAAAAATTCTTATATTTGCAATCTTATTGAAGCTGTTTAAAAATATTTCTTAAAACTCAATAAATCAAGTTGGTAAATCGACTTAGGAAGATTCAAAACTAACAGTTTTTCGAAAACTGTTAGTTATTGATAGTTAGCAAATTATAGAAATAACATTTCTGCCAGAAATGTTATTTCTGGCTGGCGAATGTTAGTAGTGTAGTATGGTAAGGCATTTTTCAATCCCCCCTTAATCCCCTCCTGAGATTAGAAGGGGCAGGGGGTGGTTAAAAGCTAAAAACAATATCTAAGTACTTGATTTTAAGATTATTTTTTAAACAGCTTCATTGTCAAAACTCTATTGAACAATCCAAACCGACCCTAAATTTTATGTCATTCGGCGAACTGCGTATTTATAACAGCCTTACAAGAAAAAAAGAAATTTTTGAACCCTTACATGCCCCACACGTAGGGCTTTATGTTTGTGGCCCTACGGTCTATAGCGATGTACACTTGGGCAACTGCCGTACATTTACAATGTTTGATGTAGTCTATCGTTATCTTTCTTTTTTGGGTTATAAAGTACGCTATGTACGCAATATCACAGATGTGGGTCATTTAGTAGGTGATGCCGATGAAGGTGAAGATAAAATTGCCAAGAAAGCCAAGCTTGAAAACCTCGAGCCTATGGAAATTGTGCAGCGTTATACCAATGGTTTTCACGATGTAATGAAGGCATTGAATAATATTTCACCGAGCATAGAACCTACCGCTACGGGACATATTCCTGAGCAAATAAGTTTGGTAGAGCGCATCATAGAAAATGGTTATGCTTACGAACGCAACGGTTCGGTTTATTTTGATGTAGAAAAATACAATCAAAATTATCACTACGGCAAACTCTCAGGGCGCAATATAGAGGAGCAACTTGCAGGGCATCGTACGCTTGATGCTCAGGAGGAGAAGCGACAACCCGTAGATTTTGCAATATGGAAAAAAGCAAATCCCGAACATATCATGCGCTGGCATTCTCCTTGGGGCGAAGGCTTCCCTGGCTGGCACTTAGAGTGCTCCGTCATGAGTATGAAATATCTCGGCAATGAGTTTGATATTCACGGTGGGGGCTTGGATTTGCAGTTTCCGCACCATGAGTGTGAGATTGCACAAGCCGTTGCCGGTAGTGGAAAAGATCCTGTCCGTTATTGGATGCACAGCAATATGCTCACTATGAACGGTACAAAAATGTCTAAATCGCTCGGCAATGTCATCATGCCCGCCGAACTTTTTGAAGGCACAAACGCACTCATGTCTGAGGCCTACTCACCTATGGTATTGCGATTTTTTATGCTACAAACGCACTATCGCAGCACAATGGATATTTCTGATGATGCACTCAAGGCGGCAAAAAGTGGGTATCTAAAACTCATCAATGCACTTCGCACGATTCGCAATATGGATTACGAAAACACAGCGGAAGATATTCAAATCAATGAAAAGGCGGTCAAAGACATTCAAAAATCTATTGATACGATACATAAAGGGCTTAATGATGACTTTAATACGGCTGTTGCCCTTTCTGGAATATTCAACTTAGTCAAGAAAGTCAATACTTTGCAACTCGGACAGTTGCTACCCGCACAGCTCGGCAAAGAGACCTTCGAGCTACTCAAGCATAGCCTATTGCGCATTAGTGAAGATGTACTTGGATTGCAAGAAGAGACACCGAATCTTAGCCCTCTTATCGATGTTGTGCTCGATATGTATAAGCAGGCTAAGGAATCCAAAGACTATGACAAAGTCGATGCGCTACGACAAGAAGCTAAGGCTATAGGTATCGTTTTTAGGGATTTAAAAAATGGCTCAATTTGGGCGTATGAGGAGTAGCATAACTTTGCATCATACTACTATATAATTGAGCGGTCAGAGATAAAATTTATAGCTGTAGCCCGAAGCTCCAGCTTCAGAAAATAGTCTACAACGAAGCTGGAGCTTCGCTACTACAGGCAGTATAGATATTAGATGTCAAATGGTTAGACTATGAGAAATGTTATTTCTGTTCTCATTTTTCCATAGCGTGGGTGGGAGCTGCCCCCCACGCTATGGAAAAATATATAGTGGTATGATAATTTTGTAACTTTATCAAAGCTACCTGCTTTCAAGTTTCACAAAAAACTCTTTTAATCTCATATCAACTTTTACATCTTGAAAGCGTATAGGTTGAACAAGAGAAATGCCCTCGAGGGTGGTGCAACGGCTCAGGGCTACATAAGCCTGCCCAGAAGCAAAAGCACCACTACCAAAATTGATACGTGCGCGCTCAAAAGTGAGTCCTTGACTTTTATGAATTGTTATACTCCAAGCTAATTTGATGGGATACTGCTTAAAACTGCCTTCTTTTTCTGTTGTAATTTTTCGTAAAATTCGGTCGTATTTATATTTATTTTTTTCCCAAGTAACGGTTTCAATTTCTTCAATTTCACCGTTATCCATTCTAACAGTAATAAGCTCGGGGCTTAATGATTCGATGCGGGCAATCGTACCATTTATCCAACGTTTGTGCTGGTCGTTTCTCAAAAACATAATCTGTGCGCCAACTTTTAATCTCAAATCAAAATCTGTGGGGTAGGCACTCTGCGGGAAATTGCCCTCAATTTCGGCTTTATACACAAACTCTGGCGTATTGAGTTTTTTAAGTTCTTCACGATTTCGTCTTTCGGTAATATCTTTCCTTGTGGCAAGCTCGATTACAAAATCTTGCTGTTTAGGCTCTTTTTCGTGCCTGCCATTGAGCTTATCGATATCTTCTTGTGTAATTTGCCCAATTCTCATGCGATTTAGAATTGCTAAAAACTCGCTTTGCTCCTGACGATATACTTTTGTAAGCTCTACGACGTGCGGATTTAGTTTTTGATAAGCATGTGCATCAAAGAAATAAAACGAATCAGGATAAAATTCTTTTAATGCTTCACGCACATCTTCTGCATTAGGGGGTATGGGTTGTAATTGAAATAAATCACCCACAAAAATGATTTGCTTTCCGCCAAAAAGTTGGTTTTTATTGCCCCCATTTTTTCGTAATGAAGCCTCAATAGCATCGAGCAAATCAGCACGTACCATAGACACTTCGTCTATAATAATAGCATCTACGGACTTAATGACCTGCTTTTGCATACCCATAATTTCAGGTACATCTTCATCGCTACCGGGCGGTATAAAATGAAAAGGCAATCTAAAAAAAGAATGAATCGTAGTTCCACCGACATTAACAGCAGCAATACCTGTAGATGCCACTACGGCGATATTTTTAGCCGAGTTTTCAATCAAATACTGAATAAGGGTAGTTTTTCCTGTACCGGCTTTCCCTGTAAGAAATATAGATTTTCCAGCATTAAAGTGTGCTAAAAATTGCTTTGCCTCTTCGTTGAGTTCCAAGTCTGCGTTCTTCATATTTTTGCGTATTTCTGCTGCTCTATTTTTGAGTAAATCTTTTATTCGTTTAGATAAAACATTGTTTACCAAGCAGTTATTTATACGTTTTTGTATTTTGCTACTTATTTTTACTTTTGACAGATTTAGGCAACTGAACCAAAGGTCTCGGGTATTGGCGTCCGAGTTGAATGCCGTATTTTTCTTGCAACTCTTGTTCGTTAAGGTTGTAAGGTTCGTGTACTGAGGCTGGGGGGATTTTTTCAAGTTCGGGTAGCCATTGCTTGACGTATAATCCTTCGGGGTCGTAAGTATGGGCTTGCTTTATAATATTGAAATATCTATTTTCTCTGGGGTCGTTTCCTACACCAGCGATATATGCCCAATTTCCCCAATTACTTTCGACATCATAATCCAAAAGTAATGATTCGAAATACATAGCGCCCCAAGTCCAATTTATTTTAAGGTCTTTGACTAAGTAGCTTGCTACATTTTGTCTACCTCTATTGGACATAAATCCGGTGTACTTAATTTCCTTCATATTGGCATCTATGAATGGAATTCCGGTTTCGCTATTTATCCATTTTTTAAATTTCCTCAAGTCATCATACATTTCGGGGATTTCAGTATTTTCTCTGACTCCTTCGAGGAAGAATATTTTATTGCCGTATTTTTGTGCATAATATTTAAAATAATCTCTCCAGAGCAACTCAAAAATGAGCCAGTAAGTGGATTCATTTTCTGTTCGTTCTTGCTCATACTTTTTTACCTGCTGCCATATCATGCGTGGCGATAAGCAACCATTAGCGAGCCATGGCGAGAATTTGGAGGAGTAGTCTGCCCCTACAAGTGCGTTTCTTGTTTCTTTATAATTTTTGAGTAAATCCTGATTCCAGATATAATCTTGTAGTCTTTTCTTAGCCTGAGTTTCTCCACCGATAAATGGCAATACCGAACGGGGGTCTGCGTGTGGTGTATCGAGGGAAAAGCTATCTAACGTAGGTAAATCTACGGGTTGAATTTTAGGGGGTTTTAGGTTTTTGGGAATCGGAAAAAGCGGTCTGACCGTCATTTTCTTTTCTACCTGCTTTCTAAACTTCGAGAATACATCAGGGAGTTTATGTATAGGAAAAGGGATGTCATCGGGGTGTAGGAGCGTAGCGGTGTCAAAGAACTGGGTTTCTGCTCCTATTCTCCATAGGTTTGTGCTTAGTTCTTTCTCTACCTGCAATTCTTCGTATGTATATGCCTTGCTTGCATATACAGCTTTTGCACCTATAATTTGCACTAAATTGGGAATTACTTTTTCGGGTTTCCCAAGCCTTACAATAAGGTCTGAATTATGGGCACGGAGCATTTCTTGCAAATTGCGCACAGATTCTATCAGAAACCTTGTGCGGTGGGCATCGGTTTTGGGAAAATCTAATGCGGTGTTTGCAAACTGCCTTGTATCAAAACAATATACAGGGACTACGCGTGCAGTTTTTTCGGCGGCGCGAAAAAGTGCCTCGTTGTCTTCTATTCGCAAATCATTGCGAAACCATACTATAATTTTATTATCTCTCACGTAATATATAACGCTAAATGTTGAAAATTGTTACTATAATTTTTATTATTGCAATTATACTCTGATAGTCAGTTATTTTTCTACCGAGTGTTGTTGCGTTTTGGTTATTTTTATAAGGTTTTACCTTGCCCGTCTTTTATTTTCTATGCGTTTTATGTGTATTACAAAAAGGTTAAGAATCTTTGTTAAAACAGAAACTTATTGGCTACTTATGCCGTTTATAAGATAAGAATATGAAGCAAGCAAGTGTATAGCTTATATTGCCTTCAATATAGTTAGATATTGCAAATATTCCAAGTAATTTTAGAAACTTTTGAAGTTGCTTGGCAAAAAGTTTTCATATCAATAGGGTTAAGTTGTAAGTTAGAAAGAGTCCGATAGTTTTATCGGACTTTTTTTATGGGCTTTTTTATTTTAGATTTGCGTGCTTTATATGCCTATTTTTCAGGCATTTGTATGAAGGAAATAGTTTGTATTAGGCATTAACACATTTTGATTTAGAGCCTTATACCTATAAAAGTAATATCGTCTCTTTGTACGTTTTGCCCTTTCCATTCTTTGAGTTTTTCTTGCAATTTTATTTTTTGCTGTTCCATATCGTCATCTACCATATCAAGTAGCCATTCTTGTAATCTGCTTGAGCCCACTTTTAGTCCGTTTTCATTAGCTTGATCTATGATGCCATCAGAGTATAGATAAATCAAACTTCCTCTGGGCAATATAACTTCTTGCTGCGAAAAACTTCTATAAATTTCTTTTTGCCTGCCCCCTATAGATTTTCTATCTCCTTTGATTCGGTATGGCTTTTTTTCTTTGTCAATAACAAGTAAGGACTGCTTTGCACCTGCAAAAATAACTTTTATATCTTGTTCATTTTCGTCTTCGGGCATTTCTATCATACAAATAGTTGCGTCCATGCCGTCATCATTTTTAGTATTTTCTTGGCTTAAAGCCTCCCTGACTTCCATGTGCAAATGCTCGAGAATTTTATGAGGCTCATAAATTCGTTTGAGGTTAATGATTTCGGTCAGAAAAGCCGTACCAATCATAGACATAAATGCACCTGGGACGCCATGGCCTGTGCAATCTACCTCTGCTACAAAACGCTTATTACCTACTTTGCTACACCAATAAAAATCTCCTGATACAATATCCTTAGGTTGATACAAAACAAAGTACTGCGCTACTACCTTTCTTAACTCTTCGGGTGTCGGCAATACGGCTTGCTGTATCGTATAGCCATAGCGAATACTATCCGTAATATTTTTATTTTTTTGCTTAATGACTTCATAAGATTGTGCATTAGCAAGTGCTGTCGACACATAAGTACCTAAGGCATCAAGAATTGTAATATGATAATTTTTATAGGCATTCTTATCAAAACTCTGTACGGTGAGCAATCCAATAGGGTTGTCTTCAAAGTATAAAGGCTTATATATCAAAGAGCTGGGCACTTCGCTAGCCTTAATATTCATTTTTTCTACGTATGATTTATATTCGGTTTCTAAATCATTGATAAGAATTGTACGCTTTCCAGTAAGGCTTATTTCTGAAAAATATTTTTGATTTCCAACGCTTTCGACGTGATAAGGCAATACTTCACCTTTCTCTATGTAGTTTCTATACTCAATACGATTTTCATCTGCATTATAAATACCAATACCAAAGCCCTCAGCAGGCATCAGACTTTGTATATTTGAATATAAAATATTGATAAGTGTATCGAGTTCAAGGCTTGTATTAATCTGTTTTCCGATTTCGGAAACAATTTTAATCTGCTCATAGGAGCCTTTTAAAGCTTCACTCTGCTCTTCAATTTGGTTTTTTTGTGCTGCGATTTCTTCTTTTTGATTATTAATCTCTGCGGTTCGTTCTGCGACAAGCCTCTCAAGATTTTTATTTTTGATATTGATTTGGCGGAGTCTCCATTTATAAAATCCGAATACAATAAGCAAGAAAATAAGGATAATGAGCACATAAAACCATGCAGTTTGATAGTAATAAGGCTTTTTTACAAACGTAAAACTTACGCCTTCACTGTTCCATACACCGTCGCTGTTAGCAGCTTTTACCCTAAAAGTATATTTACCAGGTGGCAAGTTTGTATAAATGGCTCTTCGCTCTTGGCTTGTATAAATAAACTCTTTGTCAAAGTTCTCAAGCATATAAGCAAACTCAATAGTTTCAGAACTTAGCAAGCTCAAAGCCGTAAAATCAAAAACGACACGCTGCACAGTAGCTTCTACCTCAAATGGCACGTCTGTAGCTATAGATTTAGGGTGGAGTGCCATAGTATCTAACCTAATTCGCTCGATATGCACTGGTGGGACGTTCATATTGATAGGAATACTGCGCGGGTCTATCATAGCCGCACCTCCTAAGGTCGTAAACCAAAGTCTGCCTTTGCTATCTTTGAGCGAGAAGGTTGCACCAGTACACTCTTCTTGATACATACCATCTTGGTTATTAAAAAGCTCATAGGATACTCTGTTGCTGTCTTTTTTGATAACACTTTCTATGGAAGCAGCCGCTACTACAATTACACCAATGCTACTCGTAAACCACATATTATCAGTTGCATCTTTCAGTACATCAAAAAGACTGTAAGGTGGCAGCCCTTGTGCCTTTCCAAAATCAAAAATTTGGTTTTCCTTTGTAATCACTGCAAAGCCCTTGTTATGCATCACGAACCTATGCCCTTGCTCATCTATAAAAATTCGGAATATTAGATCAGAAGGTAAGCCACTATTTGTGTTGTAGTTTTTAATAACAGTACCGTCTTCAGGGCGAATGACATCTATTCCCGCATCATTATATCCTATCCAAAGATTTCCCATTTCATCTTCTTCTATACACATCACAAAGTTAGAACTAAGCCCAGTTGTCTTGTCATAATAAACAACTTTTTGCGATTCGGGATCTATGTTAAAAATACCAAAAGAACGTGTAGTTATCCAGATTCTACCTGCAAACTCAAAAACAGCACGCACTTGATTATCTTTTAAGATATTAGTATTATCATACCAATATTCTTTACCGTCAGGATTGCGCTGTAAAAGTCCAAAATCAGTGCATACCCATAATCGGCCTTGGCTATCTCTAAGCATATTGCGCACGCGGTCTTGTGGCATTTCCATTTTTATAGGAAAATTATCCACTTGCCCTTGATAAATACGGTGTATGATACCCACATCAGAACCGACTAAAATAGTGTCTTCGCTCCACTCTGCAATCGAACTCACAGAGGGTGTAGCTATGCCGTTGTTTTCTGTATAATTGATAAACTTACCCGCACGCATCCTTAGCAACCCCATACGATAAGTAGGCAACCAAACAGAACTTTCTCTATCTATGATAATCGTCTGTATATTGCCACCAAATACGCCATCTTTAGTAGCAAGTGTTTCGTATTGCTTATTATTAGGATTACGTCTCAGCAGTCCGTTGGTAGTAGCGAACCAGACAAAATCTTCACCATCTACTTGAATACTATTGACAGCGTAATTCGAGAGTTTTGAGATAATGCGTAAATTATAATTTTTGTCTAATACAGCCGCCCCTCCCATAGTAGCAATCCATAAATTACCCTTTGAGTCGTACTCAAAATCTCGTATTTTAGGGTCTGGCAAGCCATTATCCGTATTCCAAATTTTGATAATGCCTTTATGCTCATCTATAAGCATAAGTCCTTTGCCCTCTGTAGCGACAAGAAACTGTTTATCGTTATTTTTGTACGGACGCACTTTATTGATTGAAACTTCAGCAATCAACTCAAGCTGTTCGAAAGCTCTACGAAAACGCTGCCCTTCAAATACAAATAATCCTTTATTACGCGTACCGACCCATACACGCTGCTTACTATCTACATACACAGACTGTATGGGATATTCAGGATAGCCCTCAGCTTCTCCATAACGCTCAAAAGCACCCTTATGGTAACAAATCACTCCACCTCCGTTTGTGCCTATCCAAAGTTTGCCATTGGTCAAGTCCTCAGAAATATCTGCCATAGAGTTTACTTTGATAGCCTCGTTATGGTCTTCATTAAAAATACTAAAATTCATTCCATCAAAGCGAATCAAACCATTATAACTCGATATCCAAAGATACCCATCAGAAGACTGAAATATAGAAGAGAGGGTATTACTTGGCAAACCATCTTGTTTGCCCCATGTATCTATTAAATATTGCGATAAATAACGCTCAGACGAGCGCTGCCCCCAAAGCGATAAGGGGGTTATCAGCAATATAAAAAATAGTAGTGCTAAGTAGTATGTAAATTGTTTTTTGGGCAAAGCAGTTATGTTTTTTGTTATATCTGTTGTTTAGACTACTAAAATAGCAAAAAACTTTATAGTATGCAAACAAAATTTTTCTTTTTTATGCGTAAAGCAATTTTTATTACCTTTTAGTGCGTATAAAACATATTTTATTAACTCAAAATCTTTAATTTCTTAATTTTTGAACCCTCTTAAGAGTCTAATGCAAGCATCGGGGAGCATTCTACTACGCCAATAGACCGATGCGAGTTCGCTGTAATCTTTGTAAAAATTCAGATAATTTTTTTTCAAAAATTTAAGAATATGATATACCGCCTTGCTATCAGGGATGCTATAATAAAATCTTAATTGGCTATATAAGTTATGACAAAAGGCACGCTCAAGCACCGATATATCAATTTGACGACTCAAAGCAAAGGCTTCCTTACCTTCTACATATAAGCCTAAGCTTTTCATTTGGCTAATCAGCGGCTGGCTCTCGGGTAGCGTGGCACGCAATATTTTACTAAAAACAAAGGCATAATCCTTTGCAAAGCGTGCATGCTGAGTTACAGATTTGCTTGCCTCATGATAAAGATAACGTGAAAATACGTCATCAACACGCAAAGCGGGATAGTTGAGCAGGATTTGTACAAAAAAATCGTAGTCCATACCGTAGTGTAAATCCTCAGAGAGTGCACCAAACTCTTCGAACATGCGTCGCTTAAAAAAAGAAGAGGGCTGTGGAAAAGGTAAACTTCCCAAAGCTCTTGCCTCTAAATCCTTAGGCGATGCCCCATCTATGCGTTCTTCCATTCCTTTTCCCCAAATGATGGTTTTGCCATGCAAAAGTGCAATCTCGGGATTTTGCGTAAAATACTGTGCTACTTTATGTAGGGCATTCTCTGTAAAAGTATCATCGCTATTAAGCCAAGTGATAATATCTCCTGTTGCACGTTGAAATCCTTTGTTTATGGCATGGCTCTGCCCCCTATCAGGCTTACTCTCCCAATAGGTGAGTGCCTGCGCATATTTAGTAATGATGTCCACAGATGCATCATTGCTTCCACCATCTATGATAATATACTCAAGGTTAGGATAGTTTTGCGAAAGCACCGAGCGAATTGTCTGTTCGATAAAAACCCCTTGGTTATAAGAGGGTGTAACTACAGTAATTTTAGGGTATGTTGTGCTCAAAATATAGTTTTGTTGGTTTAAAAATTTAAAAGTTAGCAAATATAAACGCCGGCATTCTAAAAAAAGAGGTCTTTATGCCTATTTCAATGCAATTTAAGCCTTTTTGATAATATTTTAAATTCTACACGTCTATTTTTAGAATGGTTGGGGTGTAAATCTTCTAATGGTTTTGCATCGCCATAGCCTTCTATTTTGAGCTGTCGCTCTCCGACTCCTTGTGTGAGAAGGTATTGCGCTACGGACTGCGCACGTGCGTGGGAGAGTTTTAAATTGATATTAGCATCTCCTCCAATTTTAGTTTGGCTTGTGTGCCCGCTCAATTCTACACAAATATCAGGATTAAGGCGCAAAAAGTAAGCTAACTTTTTGAGTGCAGCGTAAGAAGAAGGCAAAAGTGTAGCATCATTGTCCCTGAAATTAACATCTAAAATATAGGGCATATCCTGCTCAACTTCTGTATTTGGGTCATAAGTAAAATGTTGCTTTTCCTCACGCTCGGATTTATTTTCTAATAACAATGCCTCGCCCTCGATGTATAGGGGTAGCACAAAGAGCCCTTCGGTTTCAGAAGCTACCCATATTTGCTTATTGATGTAATCAGGGAACACACAGAAAGCTGTTTTATCAAGCATTTTATGCCAATCTTTTCCATCATAATGTAAAATTCCTGTAGGGCTACTTGCCCAAACTTTATTTTGAATAACAAAAAGCTCCGTAAAACGAAAGTCAATATTAGACTTACGAAAAAAAAGATAATTTTCTGTTCCAATTTTAAGATAATGACGGTTTTCATCTGTAAAAGCTACCCATTCTATACCAGCCTCATCTATACAAACGGCATTTACCCTGCCCTTAGTGTCCCTATCTTTCTGCCACAAAGTCTGCTTTACATTATAAATAAATAAATCTTGCTTAGATGCAATAATCATACGCTCTTTTTCTCTATCTGTAGCCATCGCATAAATAGCCGTTTGACGCAATGAATGCGGCAAACCAGAAGGGAGGTACACCCATAGCTCCTTAGTTTGCGGGTTTATACGCCCCGAGAACACACCTCGTCGCGCTGTCCCTATCCAAATATTTCCCTTTGCATCTGTGGCTATATGGCGCACTTCGCAGCTGGACTGTGCAGCACTAGTATTAGGAAAAAAAATACTAATAGGCTTTATTTCCATTGTTTCGGCATCTATACAAAAAAGATTACTCGTACCTTGGCTCTGACAAACTGCCGTCCAGATACAATTATTTTTTTTATCAAAATGCAAAGCCGTAAGACTATGCTCCTCGAAGGCTACATAATACAATTCACCCTCTCTGTAGCGATATAATCCCTTTTCACTTGCTATCCATATATTTTGCTTATTATCTTGCGCAAAAGCATTGATAACATTAGAACGCAATACAGAATTATGCTTATTAAAATTGAGCGTAGCTGACTGCTGTGCTAAAGTAGTTATGCTACTGAATACCAGCGGTAGCAATAGGAGAATCGCAAAATAAAAATGCCTATATTTTTTCATATCAAGATTAAAGTAGTTGCTGAGTAAGTGCTTAGCGTATTGAGATTCAATCAAAAAAACCCAAAGTACCGATACCGATACTTTGGGTTTTTTATTACATAATTTATACCAAAAGAGGGCAATAGCCTACTGCGGTTCTTATACCAATACACATTTGTTGGCTCTCAAATCTTGCTCTACTTTTTTAAACTTATCTTTTCGTGTTTTCCCGTTGTGGTAGCGCACGGTTACGACGTCGTTTCTTCCGGGCATATTATCTGCACGTCTTGGTTTGGGCTTACGAACCTCTTGCTGTTGCGTGGGGTTAGCCCTTTGATTATCACTTTGCGTAGAGACGTCCTCTTCTCTGTTTGTCTGAAGCTGCGCTTTGGCTTTAGCAGCGGCTTGTGCTGCTTTGCGTCGTTCGATTTCGGCGTTGCGAAGCTCGTCAGGATTTGGCTCTTCGAGCCTACTTTTTGAGAGAAAAGAAGCGACTTGCTCACTGATTAAGTCTATGAGTTGCTCGAAGAGTTTGAGCGATTCAAATTTATAGATAATCAAAGGGTCTTTTTGTTCAAACCTTGCGAGCTGTACTTGGCTGCGCAAATCGTCCATATCTCTAAGATGCTCCTTCCAGAGGTTATCAATAATGGCAAGCGTAATCATTTGCTCCATTCGCTTAATCATACTTTCACAGCCTGTCTGCACGGCTTTTTCAAGCTCTGCAATAATCTGAATTTTCTTTTTACCATCGGTAAAAGGCACAATAACTTCTTTGATGGTTTGGCCTTTTTCTTCGTGAATTTGATTAAAAATGGGCGTAGCTCTTGCTGCAATTTCTTTATTTTTGGCTTGGTATTTTGCGTAAGCTTCTTGATAAAGTTTTTCGCTCAGGTCATCAATTTGAGTTGCATTAAACTCTTCTTCGGTTATTTGTGTGGTGTATCCAAAGTGAGAAAATACGACTATTTTAAATTCCTCGTAAGTGCCTTGCTTATCGCCTACTGCCTGCTCGGCAAGGTCGTAAAACATGTTCATAATATCGAGCGTAAGCCTATCGCCAAAGAGGGCGTGCTTGCGTCGTTTGTAGATAAGCTGTCGTTGCTTATTCATTACGTCGTCATACTCGAGGAGGTGCTTTCTTACGCCAAAGTTATTTTCTTCAACTTTTGTTTGCGCACGCTCAATGGATTTTGTTACCATAGAGTGCTTAATCATTTCGCCTTCGTCGAGTCCCATTTTATCCATGATTTTTGCGATGCGGTCGGAGCCAAATCTTCGCATTAAATCATCTTCTAAGCTGACAAAAAATTGCGATGAGCCAGGGTCTCCTTGCCGTCCGGCGCGTCCTCGAAGCTGCCTATCAACTCGGCGCGACTCGTGCCGTTCCGTACCTACGATAGCCAAACCACCAGCTGCTTTAGATTCTGGTGGGAGCTTAATATCCGTACCACGCCCTGCCATGTTAGTCGCAATCGTAACGACGCCAGGCTTACCTGCATTGGCTACAATTTCGGCTTCTTGTTGATGCTGTTTGGCGTTGAGCACACGGTGTTCAATTTTTCTCATTTGAAGTGAGCGGCTCAATACTTCGGAGTTTTCTACGGAGGTCGTACCGACGAGCACAGGTCTTTGGGCTTCTACTAACCTTTCTACTTCTTCGGCAACGGCTTTGAATTTTTCTCTTTTTGTGCGATATATCACGTCTTGCATATCTTCACGAGCGATGGGTCGGTTAGTCGGAATAACAGTTACATCGAGTTTATAAATTTCCCAAAGTTCTGTAGCTTCCGTTTCAGCCGTACCTGTCATACCAGCAAGTTTGTGGTACATTCGGAAGTAGTTTTGCAACGTAATCGTAGCATAAGTTTGTGTAGCGTCCTCTATTTTAACATTTTCTTTGGCTTCTAATGCTTGGTGTAAGCCGTCAGAATAGCGTCTGCCGTCCATCACACGCCCTGTCTGCTCATCTACGATTTTGACTTTATCGTCCATCAAGACATAATCTACGTCTTTTTCAAAAAGGGCGTAGGCTTTGAGCAGCTGGTTAGCGGTATGAATGCGTGAGGTTTTGACGGTATAATCTTGAATGAGTTGTTCTTTTTTCTCATTTTTTTGTTTCTCGTCAAGCGAATCATCAGTATCGATATTAGCAATTTCAGAACCGATATCAGGGAGGATAAAAAAGCCTGAGTCTTCGTTGGCTTTGGTCATTGCATCGCCCCCTTTTTCGGTGAGCTGCACATTATTATTTTTCTTATCTACGGTAAAAAGCAAAGGTTCGTCTGCCTCTGGCATTAATCGTGAGTTATCAGCGAGGTAGATATTTTCTGTTTTTTGCAAAGCGAGTCGCATACCTTCTTTACTCAAAAACTTTACAAGGGGTTTATAATCAGGAAAACCGCGATGTGCACGGAATAGAGCCAACCCTCCTGCCTTTTTATCACCATTAGGATTTTCGAGTTCTTTTTTAGCTGTAGTGAGAAAATCTTGTACGAGTTTTCGTTGTTGCTCTACGAGTTGCTCTATGCGCGGTTTAAATTCTTTGTACTCGTGTTCGTTGCCTTTAGGCACAGGTCCGGAAATAATCAAAGGAGTTCGGGCTTCATCAATCAATACAGAATCGACTTCATCGACCATAGCGTAATGATGCTTTCTCTGCACGAGTTCTTCTGGATTTCGTGCCATATTATCTCTTAGATAATCAAATCCAAATTCGTTATTTGTACCATAAGTAATATCAGCACGATAGGCTTGACGGCGTTCTTCGGAGTTGGGTTCGTATTTGTCAATACAATCTAATCGCATACCATGGAACTCAAAAAGGGGTGCCATCCATTCGGCATCACGCTTAGCAAGGTAGTCGTTTACAGTAATGACATGTACTCCTCGTTCTGCAAGTGCATTGAGGTAGGCTGGGAAGGTAGCGACAAGGGTCTTGCCCTCGCCCGTTGCCATTTCTGCTACTTTTCCTTGATGCAAAACGACACCACCAATAATTTGAACATCATAATGGAGCATATCCCATTCGAGTTCGTTATCAGCTACAACCCATTTGTTTGCCCAAATCGCTTTTCCGTCATCAGTAATTTCTACACCTTTACGGCGAGCCGCTATCTGACGGTCAAAATCTGTAGCTTCGACCACAAGTTGTTTATTTTCTTTAAGCCTACGTGCCGTTTCTTTGACAACTGCAAAAGCAGCGGGTAGCACCTGCTCAAGTACAAGCTCGAGTTCCTTATTCCTTTCCAACTCAAGCTCATCTATTTTTTCAAAGGTTTGTTCCTTTTCGTCAATGCTGAGTTTTTGAGCATTGTCAGTGATATATTGATTATACTCTGCAATTTTGTCATCGATGCTACGCAGGTAGTCATTGATTTGCGCCTTAATTTCACGCGTCCGTCCTCTTAAAGCGTCATCAGAAATATCGCGTAGCTTGTCATACTCTGTATTAACAGCATTTACGTAAGGAAGTAGTTTTTTTCGGTCTCTATCAGACTTTGTGCCGAATATTTTAGCTACTGTTTGGGTGATTTTATCTAACATAATATAGGTAAAAAGGTGTCAAATTCTTGATTTTTAAGCCTTTGCAATTTTAATTGTAAAGCTATGCAATTTTGCTTTGCAAATTTACGAAAAATATAGGTTAATCGATGCAAAAGCACCTCTTCTTTTTAGTTTTTTATGTATGCCCCTCGAGTTTTATTACACATACCCCCCAGAAGAGGTAATCAAAATAGCTAAGCCTGAGTGCAAATTCTCATAAAAGTGCACTCATTGCTCAATAATAACTTACAAATACTCGAGTAGCTAATATTAGCATATCATTCCTTGTTAATTTTGTATTGCAAAAAGCGCAGTACTTGATATAAATAAATGTTGTTGTTTTTGCTGTTTTATTGTTGTTTGTGATAAAGTTTTGTTTTACGGGTGTTTACTATTTGCCTACACCTATACTAACTAAGCATAGATAGCCTACCCCCTATTGAATGATATTTTTTCATAGTCAGTTACATTATTTTGTATTTTGAGCTGGTTTGGAAATAAAAATTGTGCTAAACACACCAAAAGTAGTTGCTTCGTTTGAAGCAGCTTCTTTTTCTACATTATGAAATCGGTAACTTTTGGAAATGAAATGTTACCGATTTTTTGTTTTTACAAACACTATTTTTTTATCTAATCGGGCATTTTCAAGTTTTATTCTCGCAATTATTAGCGTTACATTCTATCTATGAACTTTCGGGTGGCACAAAAAGTGCCTTTGTGAATTATGTTGAATTATGTTTTTGATATGAGGTTTCTCTTGATTATTTTGGTTTTATCAATAAGCCGCCAATACAAAAACGGCGGGAATTTTATGAATATTAGGCATATTGAGTTTCCATTCTTTGATATTTTTGGTATATACAAATTCTCTTTCACCTGTAATATCAGCGGCGATGCAAAGTCTTGTATTAGGCTGTAAGGCATCAATCATATCTTTTATCATAGCTTGATTTCGGAATGGGGTTTCCATAAATATTTGTGTTTGCTTTTTGCTGCGACTTTCGTTTTCTAATTTTTTTAATATTTTTTTTCGTTCAGCAGTTTGAATCGGCAAATATCCGTGAAAAGCAAAAGATTGTCCGTTCATACCTGATGCCATCAGTGCCAGTACAAATGAAGACGCCCCAACCATAGGCAACACTTTTGCACCGGATTTATGTGCCAATTCCACAATAAAAGCACCAGGGTCTGCGACACAAGGTGCACCAGCCTCAGAAAGCAATGCAATATTTACATTATTTTTGGGCAGGGCTGCCCAGTTTTTTATTATTTCTTCTTGGGTATGTCCTTTTCCTATTTCATAAAAAACTAAATTATCAATTACAATTTGCAGTTTCAAACTTGCAATAAAACGACGTGCGCTACGCAAATTTTCTACAAAAAAATGTGTAATATGAGGCATAATTTCTTTAATCTCTGGCGAGACTGATGCCTTAGCCGAAATAGGCACTGGGACGAGATATAACTTCATGGATTTGGAGTTAGAACTCACAGTTTTTCAAAAACTGTGAGTTCTTGCTTGTTCTAATTTATAATTTTCTCAGAATATTTTCCATTGCGCAAGCTGCTATGAGTTTGGATTTTAGCTCGGCAATAGGTACTCGTTCTTGCTCTGTAGAATCTCGATGTCTTAACGTTACCGTATTGTCATCTAAACCGTCAAAATCTACAGTAATACAGAAGGGCGTACCGAGCACGTCTTGTCTGGCATAACGCTTACCGATAGATGCACTCTCTTCGTAGAAAATATCTAAATCGTACTTCAATAAGTCGCAAATTTCTTTGGCTTTTTCTACCAAAGGTTCTTTTTTGACAAGAGGAAATATAGCCACCTGCGTAGGCGCAAGCGCAGGGTGCAGTGCAAGATAAGTTCTTTTTTGGACTTTACCTTTGTCGTCTTGGGTTTCCTCTTCACGATAGGCTTGTGAAAGCACCGCAAGAAAAAGCCTATCAAGTCCGATAGAAGTCTCTATAACATAGGGAATAAAGTTTTCTTTGGCTTGCGGATCGTGATATCTGATTTTCTTTTTAGAAAACTCTTCGTGTCTGCCTAAATCAAAATCAGTGCGTGAATGAATACCCTCTAATTCTTTCCAACCGATAGGATAATGAAACTCGATATCCTCGGCAGCGTCAGCATAATGCGCCAATTTTTCATGTACGTGGAATCGTAAATTGTCTGTATCGTTACCGATGGCTTTGTGCCAATTGAGACGTTGCTCTTTCCAATAAGCAAACCATTCCGTTTGCGTGCCGGGTTTAATAAAAAATTGCATTTCCATTTGCGTAAACTCACGCATACGGACAATAAACTGACGGGCTACAACTTCATTTCTAAAAGCCTTACCGACCTGTGCAATTCCAAATGGAATTTTCATTCGTCCTGTTTTTTGCACATTAAGATAATTTACAAAAATGCCTTGTGCTGTTTCAGGACGTAGGTAAATTTTATCCGAAGCATCAGCTACCGATCCAATTTGTGTAGAAAACATCAAATTAAACTGTCTGACATCAGTCCAATTAGCCGTTTTGGATAAAGGGCAGATTATATTTTCTTCGATAATCAAATTGCGCACGGCTTCTAAATCTTCTGCTTTGAGTAGCTCGTGCATTTTTTCGAGTAGGGCTTTCGCTTTCTCGCTCTCGCCTTGCGCTTCGTAATGCGCTGCGCGCTCTTCGAGAAGCATATCGGCACGATAACGTTTTTGAGAATCTTTGTTATCAATCATGGGGTCATTAAAACCTTCGACGTGCCCTGATGCCTCCCATACTTTAGGGTGCATAAAAATAGCTGAATCAATACCGACAATATTCTCGTGCATGCGAGTCATGGCAAGCCACCAAGCTTGTTGTAACTTATTTTGTAGGGCAGCGCCATTTTGTCCGTAGTCATATACAGCCTGCAAGCCATCATATATTTCACTTGATTGGAATACGAAACCGTATTCTTTAGCATGCGAGACGATATTTTGAAATCGCTCAGCAGCTTCTTTTTGTGTATCTGTTTGTTTTGTGTCCATGCCACAAAGATAAGAAAGCTACAAAAATTATCCTAATATTTTCTGTGTTTATCTTTGTAAGAAGGTAGTTGTGAGTAAGTCTAACTGCTATTACTTTTCCATTTTGAAAAGCTCTTCAAACTCTTCAAGCGTAAAAATCTGACGTGATAGGTAATCTTTTTTCAATATGTCGCGCTTATGCTCTTCTTTCAACGCAAGAGATATACGGTTAACATATTGAATATCAACGCTAAAAATATCAGCTATCTGTGCTATATCTAAATAATTATCGCTAAGCATCTTGACTATTACTTTAACCGCTTTACGCTCTTCACCAAGAGTCATTCCGATTTCTTTGCCAATTTCTTTGCCGATTTCTTTGCCACGGTTCTCACCAATAACTACCCCTTCTTGGTAGCGCAAGTCTTGTTCTATATCGTATGTAAATGGCATAATAACTATTTTTTGAAGTATAATATTTTGTAAATTACGAATATTTGAAAGTACATCTAACTGCTTAACAAACTTCCCCATGGGTAAGGTTTCCATATTAGCATATTTTATTTTATTCAGGATTTTATCTATGACCACCTCTGGTTCATCACCCTGAAAATCTGCTAAAATAGCTAATATCCACTGCTCAGGTTTTTCCGAGTCTAAAAATAATTGATAAGGAATTTGTTGAAAAACAATCAATTCAAACTTAAATTCAAAATTTTCATAACTCATTTGATTTGGCATTTTGAGCTTTTTCTTGTTACCAATAAAGAAGACATACTGCTTTATGTTGATTTGATATAGGCGTAAGAGTATGGCATAATACTCTGCCATGCGATAAATCATTTCAGTATTGTCAGTAGATTGAAACTCAATATGCAGTATATATTCATCAGAGCCGTCAGGCGGTTTGACTCGCTTTAAGAAATCAGGCTCTCGTTCGAGTGTATATTGTAATGTATCTGGTACTTCTTGCAGATTTTCTTGTGTAAGTTCCAGATTAAGTAGCTCGTTTGCTATAGGCAAAATCAAAGGCTCTATATTTTCTTTAAAGATTTTGTCATACTCTTGTGCCATAGTTTGAAAAATTACTTTTTTTTAAAACTCCTAAAATCTAATCCTTAAACCCACCTCTTGCAGCTATAAGCAAGCCGAGGTCTTTATATCTCATATTAAATTTTCGGCTTAAGTTTTCGTTTGTAATTTCACCTTGATAAGCATAAACACCAGCGGCAAAACCGTTATCGTTAAAAATCATGTCTTCCATACCGCCAAACTCACCCGTTCTCAGTAGCAAAGGTGTAAAAATATTACTCAAAGCATTGGTTGCGGTGCGCGCTACCCTTGCGGCAATATTAGGCACACAATAATGAATAACATCATATTTACGAAAAGTGGGTTTTTCGTGAGAGGTCATAATAGAAGTCTCGAAGCAACCGCCATTATCGATACTTACATCTATAATAACGGAGTTAGGTTTCATTTTAGAAATCATTTCCTCACTCACAATACAGGGAGTGCGCCCGTTTTCGGGTCGCATTGCGCCAATGGCCACATCAGCATCTATGAGTGCTTCTTCGATAGTATCAGGATCGATGGTGCAAGTGAAGAGGTGTTGATTGCCAAGATTATATTTTAGCCGCCGGAGCCTTGGAATGCTGCTATCAAAAACTTTAAGATTTGCTCCAAGCCCAAGTGCAGCTCGTGCGGCATACTCACCGACAGTACCACTTCCAAAAATAACTACATTCGTAGGCGGTACGCCTGTTATACCACCGACGATAATACCTTGTCCGTTTTCGCTATTAAGATACTCAGCAGCGATAAGCAATACAGCACTGCCAGCTATTTCGCTCATAGAGCGCACTACGGGCAGTTCATCTTCGTTATCTTGTATCATTTCAAAAGCGATGCAAGTGATGCGCTTGCGATTTATAGCCTGTAAATACTCTATTTTGACATTAGCCAAATGTAAAGTAGAAATAAGCGTAGTGCGAGGTTGCATCATTTCAATCTCTTTAAGAGTAGGCGGTGCAACTTTTAAAATAATATCTGAGCTTTCATAGACTTCTTGGGCATTGTAAGCAATACTTGCCCCAAAGTCGCTATACTCACGGTCACTATAACGCACGTCATTACCCGCCCCCGATTCTATAGTTATTTGATGCCCATGATTGATGAGCAAATGCACGGACTCGGGGCGCAGTGCCAAACGGCGTTCGCCAAAAGCAGTTTCTTTGGGTAGCCCAATAGTTAATCTTTTATTTTTACTCGCTACACGTGCCAAAGTCTCTTGTGGCTGATAGTATTCGTACTGCCTCAAAAGACGTTTTATCATATCATCTTGCTCACTCATTCTCACGCATTATAGTATTGTGTGTAATTTAATATGCAAACTACAATTTTTCATTGAATTTTACAAATTTTTTGATATTTAAATTTCAAAAAGGATAGCCTATTGCAATATTCAAAACCAAATTATTGCGTCGCCACTCGCCACTTCCAAAATCAATGGCTGCAAACTGCCAACGCTGTGCTGGCGCAAGCCAAGGCCGGCGCAACGGAATAGCTGCATCTAAGCGAAGGACAAAAAAGTCAGCATCTACGCGCAGGCCAAAGCCCGTACCTAAAGCCAATTCAGAAAAGAAATTTTGTGCTTGAAACAAACCGCCGGGACGATTTATATCTTCATTTAAAAGCCAGGTATTGCCCGCATCAGCAAAAAGCGCACCTTTGAAATAACTATAAATCGGAAAACGATATTCTATATTAGCCTCAAAGCGCAAGTCGCCCGTCTGGTCAAAAAACTGTCCACTTGTGGTATCTCTCGTAACATAAGCGCCCGGTCCGACGGCGCGCGCCTGAAAAGCACGAATGCTATTAGGACCGCCCGAAAAAAACTGTTTTGTATAGGGAAGCACCTCTGTGCTTCGCAAAGGTATGCCTATGCCTGCAATCAATCTTGTAGCAATTTTGTGATGTTTCTCTGCACTAAAATTCCAGTAATAGCGTATATCTATATCAAAACGTGCATATTGAGTATAAATCTCATCAAAAAGACGATAGGGGTTTTCTACCGTAGATTCACGACCACTCAAAAGCCGCTGCGCTGCATAGAGTAAATTGCCACCAAGATCGATATTACCATTAAAAAACCATTGATTTTGATTTGGCGGTGCATTCTCTCTTTTTTCAGCTGCACTCTGATAAGTAAACGAATAGTTACCCCCTATAATAAACTGATTTTCAAAACTTCTTTGCAATAATGGGTTATTACCAATCGCTTGATTAAAAGCTGATGTTGTATCTATCAAATGAATATAGTTGATAGATACCGGATTAAAACGATGAGTTTTAGCGGGCGATTCTTGCCAAACATAACCATATTCAATTTTAGAAGATAGCATATTAAAAAAACCTACACGATTGAGCAGGCGGACCTCTGCATGCAAAACTGTTTTGGGCAAATAGCGAGGCGGCAGTTTAAAAGGTCCTACGAAACGAGGGAAATATAAATCCGCAGATGCCCCTAACTCATAAGAATATGCACCCCTTTGGTTACCCACTACCTCTCCATCGGAACGCAAAGCCTGATTATTGATTTGTGTCTCGAAGCGTCCGTCAAGGCTCAACATAAGAAGCTCGGCCCCTTTGAGTGCATTGCGATTTCTAAAATTTAACTTTACCCCTGGCCCTGCAAAATTATTAGACTTCGAAACCATATTTAGCTCAGCACGGACGGATTTCTTTTTCGCCGGCACAAGCTGTACAAAAGCATCTAAAAAACCTCTACCATTGGCAATAGAATCTAAAAGACTATACCGAATATCTGCAAATTTAAGTGCACCTAAGCTCATAAGATGGCGCAAAGTCTGTTCGTGCCGCTGCCTTGAGTAGTGCAAACCTGATTGCAAATGAATACTACGTGCTAAAACTTTTGATTTAAAAGGGGAGTCATCATTTAACACAAAAAAAGAAGAGTCAGCCACGGCTTCCGCACCTACAATAAAACTTTTGTCTCTTGGAATTGTATCACGTGCTACTTGATAATTAGGAAAAATATAAATTTTTCTAAGCTCATACGGACGCAATGCCATTCGCGGTACTTGGGATTTAAGTTGTAAATAAATATTGATTTTACGATAAGTAGCATTAGAGTCGGCTTTATATATCAAAAAATCCGAGTTAAAATAAAAATAACCCGCATCTTTGAGTGCACCATCTAAGCGTTCGCGCTCGAGCTTAAGTAAATTAAAATCATAAGGATCACCTGTTTTAATTAAAGTTTTTCTTTGCGCTTGTCTAAAAACACTATCTAAATGACTGTTACCTGTTTTGGGGAAATGTAATGAATCCAATCGGTAAGGTTGCAATACTTGAATTTGATGCAATACCTTAGCAATTTTCTCTTCTTCAATAATTTTAGATTTAACAGAAGCCTCAAAATGACCATTGATAACTAAGCGATTAAGCAATAACTGACTTGTACGCTTTACATCAATATCGCTCATTAGAATGGGTTTTTGCCCTACTTTGTATTTTAACCAATGCCATAAGCCTTTTTCTTTTTTAGGCTTTTTGATTGTATTATGAATGGATAGACGAGGACGCATCCAAAGTATTTTTTGATTTGTCTCACTACGCAAAGCATTTTCTACTTCGGCTTGTACTCGTTTTTGCTTGGGAATGCGCCCCTCTGCCATCTCCCACTCGAGCGTACTCCCCTCATAGAGTTTGCTATCCGCAGGTAGCTTACGCAACCCAGTGCAACTGGCTAAAAAACTTATAAAGCTAATAAGCAATAATATAGAAGCGTATTTTGGAAACTTAAAGAATTTCAAGGTCTATTTTATTATTTTTTGTTATTATGGTTTAGTCTAATTTTTACTGCACTGCTAAGATTTTACGGCTCTCGACCGTAATAGGCGAACCCTCTGCCAGCATAACAGAATCAGGAATAGCCTGACTCAAATGGGCAAATTCATGACCGTAAAGATTAGCAAAATCTACCTGTATTTCATAATCTTTAACTTTATAATGATGCCATCTTGGGTGTGTAACCTCATACTCTACGGTTTTATGCGCATTTATACGTGAATACCCCCAATAATGTTCTGTTATAAATTCTGTATCGCTCCCACTTGGAATTTCTAATAAATTAGCCTCACTTCTAATTTCAAAACGCTGCCAACTACCTTTATATCTCCATTCGTATTTTGTAA
This sequence comes from Bernardetiaceae bacterium, assembly GCA_020832465.1. Lineage (GTDB taxonomy): Bacteria > Bacteroidota > Bacteroidia > Cytophagales > Bernardetiaceae > JAFIER01. The sequence goes on along the minus strand of JAFIER010000124.1, from coordinate 1,078 downwards.
GCAACTCCTTCTCATTATCAAACCATACATGACGCATAGGCATTGCTGAATAATGCTCTTTATAAAGCAGGTTGGCTACTGCTGCAATAGCAAACTTAGGCACTATTTCGCTAATAAATACAACACCTCGCTTCCACTTACCAGCAGACTTGTGGCGCACATAAAAACGCAAATTAGCCTCTTCAAAATTAATATGAAAAGGCACTTTTACGCCCAAAACCTTAGTATTCTTAAACATAAATGCTACCACACTTACATAAGCCTTACCATTCCAAATATCTAACTCTGTATATTTAGGCAGGTATTTTTGCAAAATTTGAGGCTCCACCTCGTAGTTTGCAATAGCTAATCTACGCCATTCAGCTACTAAAAAACTCATATCCTGTTTTTATGTTTTTTCTTGTAAAAAATAATTTTAGTACAAGATACAAAAAAAATAACATTTTTCAAAGCCTCAGCTCACCCTGGGTGTACGTCAAGTTGCTGGATTGACTTAGATAATTTCAGTGCTAACAGCTTTTGTAAGACTGTTAGTTCTTGATAATTAGCAAATTATATAAACTTTGAGCGCATGAAATATTCGTAACCATCTATCCAAACAAGGTCTTTCCTTTGATCAATAGTTAGCTCGCTACGAAATATGACAGATTCCTTAAAACCTTTGCAACTTTTTAAACTTAAGCGTCGTATAAATAGAATTTATGCAATAAATTTCTATCAATACACTTGGCCTCCTTGCTATTGTAACCGAAACAACTTACTGCGCGTACACTTATTGAAAAATACAAACACACGGTATAATCTGCAAAAACATACATTATCAAAAAATCAATAAGCTCTAACGGTATAAATAAATCGGTATTTTTGATTGATTTATAGGAATCTAATCCGCACAATAAAACTATTTGAGCCTGCCATGATTTGACAAGCATAAAATAGGCTATAATAATTAGAATTGGGCTTTTACAGCACAAGTATAAAGGTTATATAGGCTAGGGTAGCATTCAAAAAGCTAAATCTACTTCGAAGCCCCGTTTCTATTTCTATAGGGTGCATTTCAAAACTACGCGGTTTGTGT
>JAFIER010000238.1 GCA_020832465.1 Bernardetiaceae bacterium | reverse complement strand
CAAGGAGGTCTTCGACCGTCCTTGAGGTTTTAGCCCAGCCTAATCTTAGGTGGGGAGTTGTAGGCAAACTCCCCACCTTTTCAAGGAGGGGATAAAGGGGCGGTTATATTTTAATCTTGAAAATATTGCTTCCGACAAGCTATATTTTTCAAAAAAATATTTAAATTTAGGGCGTGATGAAATTGCTAAACTAAAACCACCTCGCACTATGAGCCAAAAAACCATCAAAATCCTCGAGGAAAAAATAGAAGCCTTACAGGAAGATTGGGCAATTGCTTCTGGAAGCCAAAAATTTACCCTTAAAAAGCAAATCGAGCGTGCTGAAAAAGAATTGGCGGAGCTGAAAAAGAAAAATAGCGGCGCAACCAGCAACAATAAGAAAACAGAAAAAGATGATGGTTCTATAAAACCGCCTGCACCGCCCATAAATCCCTTGCTTTTATTGGGCTTAGGAGTTGCTTTTGTGCTTTTGGGTTTTGGAGGGGCTGTTTTGATTCCTTGTCCTACGGATATTATGTATATCAGCATTCGCATTGTGTTTGCCTTAGGTGGAGGATTTTTGGGAGGCTATATGATAGGATTTTTGAATATTTCACTCAAAGGAATGCAAGCGGGTGGCGGACTGGCTGTTTTTGCGGTACTTTTTTGGTGGAATCCTGCCGCACCTATTATCAAACCCAAAAACTGCGATGACAAACTAATCATCTCGGGTATTATTTATGTGGATAACCGACCCTTCGAGAACCTCAAAGTAAAACTACCCCAACTCGAGCGGCAGCGAAGTAGCAACCGAGACGGAAAATATGAGTTTGAAGTCAATGCTTCGGATTTGAAAGCATCGCTCGATTTTTATCTCTTGTTTGAAAACGTGGATTTTGATTTTAAAATCGATACGCTCATCTCCTTAGAGACAGAGGAAATTACAGACTGGAGCGATTTGAATTTCTATCCTATCAAAGTGCCTAAACCCGAAGAACCAAAACCTACCCCACCTGATGATAAAAAGGCAAAAAAAGAACCTGAAAAAGTTCCCCATACACCGAAAACAGACAAACCCCAAGTAGAACTCTACAGCCTGAAGATAGAGGGAAACCTGGGGCAGGTTAAGAAATTTTTATTTGATGGCAATGCCTATCAGCCCGATGAAAACGGCTACTTGAAGCTGCCACTTGCGAAAACTGATAAGGAGTTGCAGGTAGTTTTTGAAGATAATGGAAAAGAGACACACACTTATAAAGTCTTTCAAGGCAAAGAAAAGATTACGATTATGGATTAGCTGTAGAACAGACTTTAGTCTGTTTTTCTTAAAAAATATTTTCAAACAAAAACGCCCCAACACTCATGAAAAACTTACTTTTCATTATCCTTTTGTGCCTACCGACTTGCCTGCTGGCGCAAGAAAGACCCGTGCCTTCGCAAACCAAACTTGCGGGTAGGGTAGTAGATAGCGATGGCAATCCAATTGCAGGCGTTGATATTTTCTTTGCCGATGCTTCGGATAGAACCAAAGCACCAAACGGGTATTTTGATATTCCGACGCTGGCTGTATTTCGTGATGCGTCTGTGGATATTACCGTCATAAAGGAGGGTTATTATCTGGCTACACCTTTGTATAAGCATCGGTATCGGGTAGCACCAGAGGAGCGCGAGACCTTCCTAACCATCGTTATGATAAAGCAGCCGCTGCCTGCGGAAAAAAAGCGCATTGCTGTATTGCCTTTTTGCGACGACTCGGCTGATAAGCCACTCATAGAGGGGGCTTTTACATCTACGGCTAACGATGCGCTCGAGTATGTAGATAAGCAGAAGCTCGAGTGCGTGCCTTCTTCTGCCGTGCGTGCAGCTATGCAACAACGCCAACTCAACAGAAATACCTATTGCGATATCAACGAAATCGTAAAAATGAGCGAAGACCTCAATGCCAATATCGTAGTGATGGGTATGTATAAAAAAAATATCAGAGGTACTTGGAGAGTTACATGCGAGTTTATAGACTTGCAAACCAAGCAAGCCTACTGGCAGTCCATCTCGGAAGAAGCCGATAACCTAATAAGCCTACAAGAACAAATGTACACCGAAATTCTTAAACTCCTCAATGTGGGTATCGAGGTGCAAGAGGGTAAGAAAAAACTCAAACCCGAAGCGCAGCAGCTTGTAAAAAGCTACACCACAGAGGCTACTCAAAACGAAAAAGCATACACCAAACACCTCGAAGGGGCGCAGTATGCTGCCGAAGGGCGCTACGACAAAGCCACAGAAGCACAAAGCAAAGCCATCGAAGAAGATAGAGACTTTTTTAGAGCTTACGAAGCGAGGGGCACAGTATATCAAAAAACAGGCAAAACCCAGCAAGCCCAAGCCGACTTCAAAACCGCAGCCCAAAAAGCAAAGAAAAAAGGCATCGCCAAGAGAATTATAGATTGGATAAAAACACCCAAAGATGAGGAGGCCCCTACTCCCAATGGCGAAAATATCACCATAGAGGTCAAGGGCGTATCTTTTACTATGATTTATGTGGAGGGCGGCACCTTCACTATGGGCTGCACCTCCGAGCAGGGTAGCGATTGTGCGAGTGATGAAAAGCCAGTGCGTGAGGTTACATTATCGGACTACTATGTTGCTGAGACTGAGGTAACGCAAAAGCTATGGCGAGCGGTGATGCGTAGCGACCCCGAGAAACTCTACAATAAAGGCTGCGACGATTGCCCTGTGGAGAACGTGAGTTGGAATGATTGCAAATCGTTTATCAAAGAGCTCAATACCCTTACGGACAAAACCTTTAGATTACCTACAGAGGCTGAGTGGGAGTTTGCTGCTCGAGGAGGAAATAAAAGTAAAGGCTATAAATATGCGGGTTCTAATGATATTGATGAGGTAGCTTGGTATGGTGGGAATTATCAGCAAAGTAAGCACGGAAGTGAAGGCACAACACACCCTGTCAAGACAAAGCAAGCTAACGAACTCGGCATTTACGATATGAGCGGAAACGTATTTGAATGGTGCGAAGACGATTGGCACTCAAACTACGAAGGTGCGCCCAGCGATGGTTCGGCTTGGACAGATAATCCTCGTGCTAGCCATCGTGTGTTGCGCGGCGGCTCGTGGCTCAACGATGCCACTGATTGCCGTATAGCAGATCGTGGCCTCAACGCGCCGGACTACCGTGACTACTACAACGGTTTTCGCCTGCTCTCTTTATAGTCAGTCGGTGCTTCTGGCTTATTCTTAGAGCTAAAAAAAATAAATCCTTTTGTATATAGGTTTAAGGAAGCAAGGGACGCAGCGACTAAAACCTATATACAAAAGGATTTTACTCAAGATACAATAAACGAGGCTCAGCCTCGAAATTTTTTTTTTCAGTATCGTACCCTTTAGGGTGCTTGCGCTGTCCTTTGATTTCCAACCATCGGGAGGGTCTTCGACCGCTTCCGAGGTTTGGAAATTGTCAGCATCAGGATTCACGGGGTTCAAAGATTTTCAGGATTACGCCAATCAAGTAAATCCTAAAATCTTGAAAATCTTGATTCAGACAATTTCGTTCAACCGTCAAGGAGGACTTCGACCGTCCTTGAGGTTTCAAGCAGGAGATAAAGGGGCGGTTATATTTTAATCAAGCAAATCCCAAAATCCTGAAAATCTTGCTTCAGACAAAAAGAAGATAGGAAAGAAATTTGCTATGCTATATGATGAGGTGTTAAAAAAACTAATAAGTGTAAAATCCGTAAGTAAGGATATAAAAGTTAAACTTGAGCGGTTCGTCTTCTGCGGGTATGAGTAGTATTTATGGGAGTTTTTCTTCATCGATTAGCAACCGCACTTCACGCTCTGCGGGCAGTATAGCACAGGCTCTCTCTCGAGCAGTTCGAGGGGAGGGTAATAATGATGTAGCGGTGTGGTCTTTGCAATGAGCCCAGCCCTAACAGATTTCAAAAAAGGGTTAGTTCTTAAATGAGGCTGTTTAAAAATATTTTTTAAAACTCAATAAAATTAGCTTTTACAATAGCTACAGGTGTATATTTGCTTGTATGCTTTTGTAAGGCATTTTTCAACCACCCCGTTTCGAGCTCCCCACCTAAGATTAGGATGGGCTGGGGGTGGTTGAAGGCTATATCTAAGAGATAGGATTTTATTTTAACATAGTTTTTTAAGCAGTTTCAATTATTCATTTTCAATTGTTCATTTGTTTATGTGGCGTATTTTTTTGTTTTTAATACTTGCTTTATTGCTTTCAGCATGCTCCAAAAGCGATAAAAAGACGGTTCGGGGTGTATTGCGTACAGAGCGTGCACTGCGCACACCTATAGGGAATGCGGAGGCGGTCATTGTATGTATTAGCAGGACAAATTATATTGCTTCCAAAGGTTTGCGTAATGATAGCAAAGCCTGCTATTGCCAAATAGCCGATGATGCTACAATAACTGTTGATGGTAAGGTTTATAAGCTAATTATGACCAAAAAATATGCTTTGCGCAAGCCTCGCCCTTGGGGATCAAAAGCTGTAAGTAATGATGCTTTTCGCATCTCAAAAACCGAACCCGATACATTGCCAGCGGGGTTGCGTACTTTTCATTTAGAATTAGAAAATCATATCCGTGCTTTGCGCAGAGATAAGCATATAAAAAGTGCAGTGCCTGGGCTCAGTGGTTTGCACCTTGAGGAGTGGCACTACGAACCCGAGCAGGAGGTCAAGATAAGGGTAAAAATTAAAGGCGATGTGGCCTATCTCGAGGCGGCGGGTTTGTAGCCCTATTTGAGAATAAAAAAGATAGCTAAACAGCGAATTAGGCGTGTAAGGGAAACCAAAGATGAATAACTGGTGTTATTTAAGCGTAATGTTTAACGGAGAATTAAAGAAAAAAAACAAAATTTGTAATAAAAATGATAGGTTTTTAAGTTTTTTTGTGTGAAATTTGCAACTGTTTAAAAAATCTGGTTTTTCTACGATTTATACTGCTTTTTAGCTCCCACGATTAAAAACGTGTGTTTTACTCGATGAAGTGGGAAACATATTTCCGTATAAATTTTAGAAGAACCAAAAAATTGATGCTGCATCATCAAAAAAGACAAATTTTATTTTCTTAATTTCTGTGCATAACCATTAAAAGGCAACACAATGATAAATCTCTCCCAACCTCGCAAGACCATATACCTCATAAGGCATGGACAAACTGAATTTAATCGCATGAAACTCGTACAAGGTAGCGGTGTAGATTCAAATTTAAATGACTTAGGTCGGCAGCAGGCAAACTGTTTTTTTGAGGCTTATAAGCATCTTCCATTTGATAAAATTTATACCTCTGCTTTGCGCCGTACGCATCAAACAGTAGAAAATTTTATCAATATGGGCTTGCCTTGGACACAGCTTACAGGGCTTAACGAAATGAGCTGGGGAGATAGAGAAGGACGCGAAATTACGGCAGAGGAAGATGAGGCTTATTTTGATATGATTGAAGGCTGGCGCAGGGGTGAGCTACATCGCAAAACGCCTGGCGGTGAAAGTCCATTAGAAGTAAAAGCACGGCAAGAAAAAGCTTTAGCACATATTTTGGCTTCTCCCGAGGAGGAGAATATTTTGGTTTGCATGCACGGACGAGCTATGCGACTGCTACTTTGTTTGATGCTCGAGCAACCTTTGAGTCAAATGGATAACTTCGAGCATCAAAATGTATGTTTGTATATTTTGCGTTACGAAAACGAAAAATTTTCGATTATTAAACGCAATTGCATTAAGCATTTAGATGGCATTGATAAGCATCAAGAGCATATTACTCAATAACCTTAGGCACTCTAAAATAATCAGAGTCGCGCTTAGGCGCATTTTTAAGTCCACTTTCGTGATCTAAGGGCGGCTCTTTATGATCTTCACGCAATACATTGACTTCACTTGAGATATGAGTGAGTGGTTCGATGCCCTCTGTATCTATTTCATTGAGCTTTTCTATCCAGCCCAAAATACCATTCAAATCAGAAATCATATCACTTTCAGATTTTTCACTAAACTCTAACCTTGAGAGGTGAGATAGTTTGTAAAGCAATTCGCTATCTACATTTACTTTCATTGTTTTTTTTTGTTTAAGTTCAGGCATTAGCGACAAAATATTGTTTTTTCATGCCTGCGGGTGATAAGTTTTATTGATAAGCCATAGCTTCAAAATATTTTAGATTTTGGTCTTTTTCAGACACTTTCATTTCGTTTATCGGATACTGCCACTCGATATTGAGTGCGGGGTCTGCAAAGAAAATTCCTGTATCGTACTCTGGCATATAAAAATTATCGCATTTATAGAAAAATTCGGCTTCTTCTGAAAGCACTAAAAATCCGTGTGCGAATCCACGTGGGATATAAAGTTGTTTGCGATTTTGAGCCGAGAGCATAATACTAAAACTTTGTCCTAATGTTGGCGAATTGGGTCTCATATCGACAATTACATCTTGAATTTCTCCTTCTAATACCCTTACAAGTTTAGCCTGCCCTTCGGGATATTTTTGAAAATGTAAGCCACGCATTACACCTTTAAAAGAGCGCGACTGATTGTCTTGCACAAAATTGGGTGCGAGCCCCGTTGCTTTTTGAAAATCTTGTAGGTTAAAACTTTCAAAAAAATATCCTCTATGGTCTTCAAAGAGGTGTGGCTCACAAATCCATACGCCTGAAATAGGTGCTTGTGTAAACTGCATAGTTTGTTTTAGATTAAAAATCAACAAGTTCGACCTCGAATGCCAGCACGGAATAAGGTGGGATTACGCCTCTAATGCCCTCTCTTCCATAAGCTAAATTAGAAGGCAAAATAATCAATGCTTTTTCTCCTCTGCTCAAAAGTGCAAGTCCTTCAATCCAGCCTTGAATCACACGAGGTGCATTTTCCTCTACGATAGCAGCCCCTTCTGTAGCTATTCGTCCTGTGCCGAGCTGAAAACGAATAGGTGTGCCTCTTTGGTAAGAGTCATCAAAACGATTGCCAAAAAGGATATAGCCTCTGTAATGCACGGATACAATATCCGTACTTAGCGGACGCTCGCCGCTACCTTCTTCCAAAAGTACATAGTGCAAACCCGATGGCAATTGCTGGGATTCAAATCCATTTTGAGTCAGGTAGCTATTGATAATCTGCTGCTCCCTTGCTCTTCGCTCTGCTTCGTTGAGAAAGTCGGGTAAATCCTCCTCTGGATTGTTGTTGTTATTACAAGCACCCAAGATAAAAATTAGGGTGAGCATAAGCAAGTTGCGTAAGGCAATAGATGTATTCATTTGCATAAAAAATTGCATATTGATTTTATTTTTTTGAGGTAATATTTAATTTTAAGCCTCGCTATCGGCATTTGTTTTCATGCGTTCATTGTGTTCTGCAATGCGCAGTTTTTCGATAAAATCATATATTTCGCCGTCCATTACATTGGGCAGGTTAAATATACTGTAATTGATACGGTGGTCTGTTACCCTTCCTTGCGAATAGTTATAAGTACGGATTTTATCTGATCTATCACCGCTACCTACCATATCTTTTCTGGCGGCACTAATTTCGGCATTTTGTTTTTGCAACTCCATGTCGTATAATCTGGCACGCAATACCCTTAGTGCTTGGTCATAATTTTGCATTTGCGAGCGTCCGTCTTGACATTCTACGACAAGTCCAGAGGGTATATGGGTAAGTCGGACTGCGGATTCTGTTTTATTGACGTGCTGACCGCCCGCACCTGATGCACGGAAAGTATCTTTTTTGATGTCGCTCATATTCAAATTGATTTCTACGTCATCGGTTTCTGGTAGTACTGCTATGCTTGCTGCGGAGGTATGTACCCTTCCTTGGCTTTCCGTAGCGGGCACACGCTGAACGCGGTGTACTCCTGATTCGTATTTAAGGGATTTATAAACTTCCTCGCCAGATATGGTCATAATAATTTCTTTATAACCTCCTGCGGTTCCTTCTGTAAAGGAAAGCAATTCAGCCTTCCACTTCATACGTTCTGCAAAACGCTGATACAAACGGTATAAATCGCCAGCAAAAATAGCGGCTTCGTCTCCACCTGCACCTGCACGGATTTCAAAAATAACATTTTTGTCATCGTCTGGGTCGCTTGGAATGAGCAATTGCTTGATGACCTCTTCTATATTTTCCTTTTCAGGTTCGAGTTCTTCTATTTGTGCTTTGGCAAGTTCGCGCATTTCAGGGTCTTTCTCTGTATTGAGCAAGTGCTTACCTTCAGCAATGCCGTCTAAGATTTGTTTGTATTTTTCGTATTGTATAACGATTTTTTCTAAATCTTTGTACTCTTTGCTAAGTTTTGCAAAGGCTTTCATATCGCTCATAGCATCGGGTTTTGTCATTTCTACACCGATTTGCGTAAAGCGTGTTTTTATTTCTTCTAATTTATCAACCATATTTTGAAAATATTTTTTATGACTTTTCTGTACAATCAGGCTACTTTTCGTATAAAACCCACGATAAACACAAACTTTATGTCGTTTGCATTTGTAAAGAAGCGTAATTTTTTGTCTTTTTGCAAAGCTATTCTATTATAGTGCGATGTAGCGTCTTTTTTAATAGCACCACAAAAGTACTCTTTTTATTGGAATTTCGGAATTTTTAGCCGAAATATTCGCACAGTTTTGTCTTTGTCTTCAAAGCTAACATTCTATCAAAACAATCAAAACACCATGAATGCCATTGATTTTTACCATCGTATTATTACAGAAAAAAATGCTGAAAAAACACAATTACAAAAACAAATCAAAACCTTAGCTACTGCTCGTCTGTTGCTTTTTGTGCTTATTGTGGTAGCGGGTTTCTATACTTCGGATTTTAATTTATATCTAACTTTGGGCACAGTAGTGGTGGGCACTTTTGCATTCTTTTTTTTGGTACAATTGCAATTTCGTAAAAATCATTTACTTGAGGATTGCAATCAACTTATAAGCGTTGCCGAAGATGAGGAAAAACGCGCAAAAGGTGAGTATAGCCACGCAGAAGGTGGCGATGAGCATAAAAATCCGAACCATGAGTATAGTGGCGACCTCGATATTTTTGGTCATGCCTCGCTTTTTGCCTACCTAAATCGCTGTAGCACTGAGCATGGCAAAACGCTATTAGCCGAGTGGTTGCAAGCACCAGAAAATTGGGAAACAATTCTTGCAAGGCAAGAGGCCGTGAAAGAGCTATCTCAAAAGCCTGATTTTAGGCTTGCTTTTAGGGCAAAAGGAGAGGGTTTTCAAGAGAGTAAGCAAGATATTATACAGATTCAATCGTGGCTTGAGTCGCCTGTATTTTTTACTTCTCATAAGTTAGTGCCTTTGCTCAAGTGGGTTATGCCGTTTTTCAATGCTGTTGTAATTGTACTTTCGATAGCGGGTCTGTTGCCTTGGCAATTAGCAATTTTGAGCTTTTTGTTGATGCTCGGCATCGTGGCTGCCTTTGGTGGAGCTATCAACGAGACGCATGCGCAGATAAGTCGTAAGTTTAAGCTATTTACAAAATATGCAGCTTTAGCCAAAATGCTGGAAGAAACGCACCTTGAATCTGCTTATCTCAAAAATGAAGCACAAACGGGCTATCAGGCATTAGCCCAGCTTGCCCGCCTTGCACAAAATATGGACTACCGTCTTAATATGCTTGCTGCACTTTTTCTCAACGGTTTTCTACTTTGGGATTTGCACGCTGCAAGCGCTTTAGAAAAATGGAGGACAAAGCATAATGTTGGCTTTCCGCAACTTGTAGCTCGCTTAGGTAAGCTCGATGCAATATGCTCCTTTGCGGCTATAGCTTATAACCAGCCTAATTTTGCTTATCCTACGGAGAGTAAAAGTGCTATTTTGGATTTTGAAGCTATGGCACACCCCCTACTCCCTGCCGAGAGCCGTGTAGCAAACAGTTTTTATTTAGCCAAAAAGGGGGATATTACACTGATTACAGGCTCTAATATGGCGGGTAAAAGTACTTTTTTGCGCACGGTAGCCGTCAATACTGTATTGGCATTGGCAGGCTGTGTGGTTTGTGCAGAGCGTTTTTCTTTGCAATCTATTAAGCTATACACAAGTATGCGTGTAGCAGATTCACTCAAAGATAACGAGTCTTCGTTTTATGCCGAGTTGCGTCGCTTAAAAACACTTATAGATATTTTGTCAGCAGGTGAGAGCCGTCTTATTTTCTTAGATGAGATTTTGAAAGGTACGAACTCAAAAGATAGAAATGCGGGCTCGGAAGCCTTAGTACAGCAACTTGTGAGGCTTGGCGCAACGGGTTTTGTTACGACTCATGACCTTGCCCTCGGCGCATTAGCAGATTTGCACCCACAAAATATTCGCAATTTTAATTTTGAGGTAAGGGTCGAAGGCGATGAGTTTACTTATGATTATACAATACGAAAAGGCATTTGTGGCACTATGAATGCAATGGTTTTGATGCAAAAAATGGGTATTACGCTTTGATTTTGTTAGGTTAAAAAACTAATTTCTACTTGCTTATGCCTTCTAACTTTCAAAAAAAATTCCTATATTCAAACTTATATATAGCCTTTATGCTTGTTGGATAACAACTCATACTAACTAAACACTATAAAGCTATACTTAGCATTTTTATCATTTCAAACAAAAAATATGAGTAACAAAAAACGTCCTTTAATATTGGTTTCAAACGATGATGGCATTACAGCCAAGGGCATTCGTGTATTGGTAGAAGTCATGTGCGAGCTTGGAGAGGTTGTTGTCGTTGCGCCTGATAGTCCTCAGTCGGGCATGGGGCATGCGATTACGATTCACTCGCCCTTGAAACTTTTCCCCTCTCCTGTATTTTCAGATTTGGGTGTTGAAGCCTATCACTCTTCGGGTACTCCAGCTGATTGTATTAAATTAGCCAAGCATGAGGTGCTTGCAGAGCGCAAACCCGATATTGTAGTGAGTGGTATCAATCATGGGAGTAATACTTCGGTGAGTGTGCTTTATTCGGGTACGATGTCTGCGGCTATGGAGGCTGCTATGAGTGGCTTGAATGCCATTGGTTTTTCGCTTTGTGATTATGGACATGATGCTGACTTTTCACACGTTAGGGCATTAGTCAAAAAAATCACATCGGAGGCTTTAAGCAAAGGTTTGCCTGAGGCTACGGTAATGAATGTAAACTTTCCAGCGGCTCGTGAAGAGCCTATTCTCGGTGTTAAGATTTGCCGGCAGGCACAGGCGGCTTGGCACGAAAGTGTTGAAAAAAGAGAAGACCCTTATGGCAGACCCTATTATTGGCTCTCTGGTAAGTTTATCAATCCTGATAAGGGAGAGGATACTGACGAGTGGGCAATTGCGCATAATTATGCTTCTATAGTGCCTTGTGAGTTTGACCTCACTGCGCATCACGCCATTGGAGTGCTCAATGAAAAATGGGAACTCTAAGGAAATAAACCTGCTTTTTGTCTAAATTAAAGATAGCGCATTATGCAGTAAAAAATGGCATAGCGATAGCGTACTTATTAACAGAATGTTACAAAAGTAAAATGCAAAATGTGGTGGTTATAATTTTTTATTATGAAAAAAAACATCATTTTATTGCTTTTTATTGTTTTTTTGCAATATATTTACAGTATGAATAAAAATATCGCAAATTATTGTTCGTGTTTGTGATATTTTTTATTATGTTTGCAGAGCTTTTATTTTTAAATTACCATTAAACATACCTTAAACCATGAGAAAAAATTTTCTTTCTTTATTGATGTGCGCACTCCTTAGCGTAAGTGTAGCACAAGCAAGTGGTTATCAAGTACTGCTTCAAGGCAGCCGTGCTACTGGATTAGGTAACTCCGCAACGGGTTATGTCAGTGCACAAAGTGTATTTTTTAACCCTGGTGCTATGGCTATGCTCGAGAAGAGCGAAGTGCAATTGGGTGTAAACTTTGTAAATTCTAAGATTAACTACCTCGCTGCGGACAACAGTACTTATACTGCGTCCACACAATCCCCAGTAGGTACGCCTTTCTTTTTATACGGAGTTTACAAAATTAACGACAAAATGGCAGCGGGTTTAGCCGTTGTAACGCCTTTTGGTTCTACTGTAGAGTGGGAGGATAACTGGCTCGGTCAGTATGCTTTGAATCGTTTGAGCTTACAAACTTTTTCTATTCAGCCTACATTTAGCTACAGAATTTTGGATAATCTTAGCGTAGGTGCGGGTTTGAATATTGCTATGGGTAGTGTATCGCTCAACCGTAATTTGCCTATTACTGGGCAAGATGGCGTGCGCGCACAAGGTACACTTGAGGGCACAGCTAATACTGCTATTGGTTTTAACTTAGGCGTATTCTATCAGCCTATGGATAAGTTTTCAATAGGTTTCAACTACCGCTCTCGTGTGAATGCTGTTATTGAAGGTGGCGATGCTACTTTTGACGTGCCTAATTCAGTACGTGGAAATTTCCCTAATACTACTTTCAACTCGGAGTTACCTATGCCTTCTGTTACTACCTTAGGCTTGGCTTTTTATCCTATGGGTAGAGACGAGGAGACAGGACTTGCAAAACTTATGCTTACTACAGACATCAATTATGTAGGCTGGTCTGCTTATGAAGAGTTGCGTTTTGATTATGCCGAGCCTGTAGCTGGTTCTACCACTACGGTAAGCCGTCGTGAGTATAAGGATACATTTACCTTCCGATTCGGTGCTGAATATCGCCCTATGAATGAGTTGGCATTGCGTGTGGGTATTTATTATGACCAAACATCTGTAAAAGATGGTTTTATGACCCCTGAAAGCCCAGATTCAAATACTTTAGGTTATACAATTGGTGCGGGTTATACAATTGGAAATCGCTTCAATATAGATGCGCATTTACTTATTGTTGATAGAGCAGCACGTACGCAAGAAGCTGCACCAGAGGCGAACACAATCAGTGGTACGTTCCACGCTGGTGCTATTGTACCAGGTTTTGCGCTCTCATTTTTATTCTAATTCATAATCATTCACAATCTATATTTTTGTAGATACAAAACAACTGTGTTATTATGCGATACATAAAATACAAATATTTATCAGTCTTACTGTTCCTATCATTAGGACTTTTTACGGCTTGCGAACCAGATCCAGCACTCGACGTGCCTACGCCTACGCCTGGTGAAGCTGATTTTACTACTTTTGTTGCCCTTGGCAACTCACTCACTGCGGGCTATGCTGATGGTGCTTTGCATAGAAGAGGGCAAATCGCTTCTTACCCAGCTATGCTTGCGGATAAAATAGCAGAGGCAGGAGGCGCATCTACTTTCAAACAACCCCTCATGCCCGAAGGTGGTGGTAATAATGGTGCCGGTTCACCTCGCTTAGTGCTTGCTGAATCTAACGGAAGCTTGCTACCCGCTCCAGACCCCTCTGGCGCATCTGCACTTACTAACGTGCGTAGCGAAGGTCCTTTCCAAAACTTAGGCGTACCTGGCGCGCGCTCGTTTCATTTAGTAACACCTGGCTATGCTGCACTCAATCCTTTCTACGGACGTATGGCTTCTGCTGATGACGCTACACCAGCGGGTGATGCAGCGGCTCAGAATCCAACTTTTGTGACACTTTGGATAGGAAATAATGACGTATTGGGCTATGGTACATCTGGTGGCTCAGCAGATAATCCTTTTGGTATTGCTGGAAATCAAATAACGCCAACTGATGTATTTGCGCAAGGCATTAACGGTACGATTGCTACGCTCAAAGCTGCAAATCCTAATGTACAGGGTGCAATTGCAAATATTCCTAATATTTTGGATATTCCGTTTTTCAAAACTGCAGCTTACAATGCTTTTGTTTTGAGTGCAGAGCAAGCAGATCAGCTCAATGCTACTTTCCGCGCCACAGCGGAAGCACAGGCTCGCCCACAGGTAGAAGCTGCCGTGCGTGCAGTTGTTCGTGAGCAGGTAGTAGAGGCTGTTCGTGCGCAAGTACGCCAGCAGGTAGAAGCCGCAGTGCGTGAGCAAGTTACAGCACAGGTTACTATGGCAGTACGTGAGCAAGTTACAGCACAAGTTACAGCAGCAGTACGCGAAAATGCAAGACAGCAGGCTCTTGATGCGGGTGCATCAGAAGCCGATGCCGATGCAGCTGCTGATGCTTTTGTAGCAAGTCCAGAAGGACAGGCTACTATCGAGGGTGCAGTAAACGCACAAATGGCAAGCGATGAGGTACAAGCTCTTATTCAACAGCAAGTAAATGCTCAAATGGCATCTGACGCAGTAGCGCAAATTATAGAAGCACAGCTTGCAGCGCAAATGCAGTCAGATACTGTACAAAATATCATAGAGCAGCAGACAAATGCACAAATGCAATCGCCAGAAGTACAGGCTATTATAGAGGCGCAACTCGCTGCTGTTTTGGCATCATTGCCCACAGTTTCTGAGGGTCCGAATCCGTTTTTGGTAGCCGTACCACAAAGTGCAGAAAATCCTTTTGGTGTGCGTCAAGCTACACCCGAAGATTTGATTCTTTTAGAAGTATTAGGATTTGTAGGCTCAGCAGAGTTCCAAGCATTCCCTGTGCTTCCAGATAGACTTGTACTTGACCCTGCTGAACAAGCAAATATCAGAAATGCTATCGAAACCTTTAACGGTATTATTGCTAATGCAGCCCAAGAAAATGGCTGGGCATTGGTAGATATGAATAACTTCTTTGACCGTGTTGTAACGGGATTCGTATTCGATGGTGTTACATATTCTGCTACTTTCGTAACCGGCGGTGCATTTAGCCTAGACGGCGTACACCTCTCTGACAGAGGATATGCAATCGCTGCTAATCGCTTCATTCAAGACATAAACCGTCATTACAATGCAAAATTAGCACCTGTAAATGTAAATCAATTTGACGGCATTCTTTTCCCTTAATCAGTTTTCATGATTTTTTTTGTGAATAGAAAAAACCTCGAGCTTATATAGCTCGAGGTTTTTTATTTTTATGATAACTGCTTTGAGAGAGGGTAGCATAGACTTTTGTCCGTTCCTGAGAGAGGTTATTTCAAACCAAGTCAGTAGTTTTTTGTCAGAATCAGGATTTGCTTAATTCTACGAATCCTTTAATCCTGTTTGCATTAACTATTGGCTGGGTATGAAGACTACTATCAACCTGACGGAATACCTCGGAAGTGGGCGAAGAACACCCTCCCGATGGTTTAAGTTTAAGTCCGATAGAACGACCGTTTATCGTCCAGCGATAAATTCCGACTTCCAATCAGTATCTGAAAATAATTATTATGAATGTTAAATACGCAATAAAAAAAGGATTTACAAGATGACAATTTGTAAAACTTATATTTTGCAAATGACATAGTCTTGTAAATCCTGATTCTGACAAAAAATTGCAGTTATCTATAAATCACCACCACACCATTCGAACGAATAGTCTCATCGGGGCGGTCTTTGCTATTGTATCGAATCTGCCACATATAGCTGCCCGTAGGCACTTGCTTGCCTTTGTGTGTGCCGTCCCAATAGGTCATATTTTCTAAATCCGCAGAAAAACTATGGAAAATAGGCTCACCCCAGCGGTTGAATACACGCATATCAATATTATACACATGACGACCAAATATCTGGAATACATCGTTCAAACCGTCATTGTTAGGACTAAATGCCTGCGGTATGAAAATGCGCGGCTCACAAACTACTGAAACCAACATCGAATCCGTAGTACTACAAGCATTCGGATAATTTGCCGTTACCGTAACTACATAAGTACCACTATCTGATACCGAAAGTACAGGATTAGAACCTACAACGCGATTCTCCTCACGGCGCACCCATTGATAATCATAAGTCGCCTCGGGGTCTTTGTTCGTAACTTCTACCTCGATTTCGTGCCTGAGGCTTGAATTGAAATTCGCATCTTCAAAACAGATAGTCGTATCATTTGCCAATGCCAATACGGGGTGCGCTTTGAAAGCTACGTGAATGCTATCGCGGTATTCGCAATCCCCCACTTTGATATTTACCCAATAGGTATCGGTGCGGAAAACTTCAATGCTATCGCCTCGCTCCCCCGTTTTCCAACGGAACTCCGCTGTCGCCAAGGTCGCACTATCCAACATAGATGTATTCAAACCAATTTTGACAGTCTCGCCCTCGCAGAACTGCAAAGACTCAGCTTCAATTTGTGGCGTAGGGAAAACTACAACCCTAACCGTATCCCTATTTTCACAACCCAAAGAATCTCTACCGATAACGATATAATCCGTAGTTGCCGTCGGGCTTACCGTGATGTCGCCATTCTCTTGTGGGGCGTGCGTCCATTCGTAAGTATCTGCACCTGAGGGAGTAAGCGTAACGCTCTCGCCCAAGCAAATTTCTACCAATGTATCCGTATGCGCTTTGACAATCGGCAGCGGCTTGGCAAATATCCAAATCCGCGAGCTTACAGAATCGCAAGCATTCGGATTGAAACCAATCACATCAAAGCGATGCCAGCCCGCACTATCGAGCGTAACTGTGATGCTTGCACCCTCTTCACCATTTGACCAGAGATAACCCTCCGCGCCCGTAGCCGTAATCGTAACCGTTTCATCGATACAAACAATGGAATCCGATGCGCTCACTTCCAACACAGGCAGTCGCTCAAACCGTACATTGACCGTAGCTTCGGTGCGGCAGTCTCCACCGCCAAGCGTATCGATGACGGCAACGCTGATGCGTGTATTTTCATAATTCGGCTGTGGCAGGCTATCAAAAGCCCAAACGATTTCGGATTCGTTGCTGATGACTTCGCCTGTCTCGAGGTTTGTCCATTCGTAAATATAGCGCGGCTCGTGTCTGAAATCAAAAGCATCGAGTCTGATAGTTTCAGTTTCACAAAGTACGACCTCTTCGGGCAGGTCTAAATCGGGCTTGTTCGTAACACGCACCGTAGCCGTATCGTAAACAGGCTGGCAACTGTTATCAAAACCTGCTGTTACGATGTAGGTGTAAAGTCCGGGCTCAGTAGGTTCTATGGTGAGGGTTCTGCCTGTCGTGCCATCGCTCCAGCTCACATCTGTGGCTTGTGTTTCGGCGACGAGTTGTAGGCTTTCGCCTAAACAAAGGGTCGGATTAAACTCGGCAATCTCGACTTCTGCTTTTCGCTCAAAGCGCACCGCAATCGTATCTTTAGATTCGCAACCCGGACTTGTGGGATCGCTTATGCGAATTTCGTAGCGACGCAATTCATAGGTTTCGCCTTGCAACTCAAAATCTACATTCAAAACAGAAGTATTCGAAACTGAATTGCCTCCATTGAGCGCAATCCATTCGTATTCATAATCAGCATCATGCGAAGGTAAGAAAGCATCGACGGTAAAAATGGCATCTTGACAAAGGACGACTTCATCATCAACATTCAAATCCAAGTTGAGTGCAATCGGCGGATAGACCGAAATTTCGATGGTTTTTGTTGTGATGCAATTGGCAGCCGTATCATTGACAGTTACAGTATAAACGCCATTGCGATTGACTGTGGCATTTAAGCCGTCATTTTCAACAGCTACAATACCAGGACCGAACCAATTGATAATCATACCCGTAAGGTTGGTGGCTTGTATGAAAAGTTCCTGTTCCTCGAGGCAGTTATCGGGGTCGTAGCCCGCAATTTCGAAATCGGGATTGGAATTAAAATCAATCCTTACCGTATCACTCACGGCGCAAGTCGAGCTCTCGTCTCTGATGATAACGCTATAAAAACCGGGTTCTGTAACGTCATAAATACTGTCCGTTCCGATAATATCGGGTTCGCCCGTTTTGTACCATTCATATACGATATTCGAACCGTGAATGATGTCGGAAGCGACAAGTCTGTAAGGCAAGCCATCGGGGTCGCAGACTGGCTGTACATCTTCTCCGAGCGAGAGCGGAATATCTCCAAAAGGTCGTACAGTAACGGTATTGCTTACACTTTGACAAAGCGTAGGGCTTCCCGCATCAGTGATAATCACGAAGTAACGCCCTGTATCTAAAACGCTTAGTGTAGGTTCGCCGACACCTACGGGCGAGCTTGTGCCGTCTTCGTTTAGGCGTTGCCAGTCGTAGATAAAGTTATCACCATCGAGACCGTTGGTAACTACGGCCTCAAACACTACGGGTACATCTTCACAAACAAACCTTGTGGGCACACCGATATAGGCTTGCGGAATGGGATTGACCGTGATGGTGATAGTTTCGCTGATACCTCTGCAAGTAGGGGCGGCGGCAAAATATCCTTCGGAATAGACTTCATAAGTGCCGGGTGCTAGTCTATCCATTTCGAGAGTATTAGAGGCTTCTTCTTGTATGGGAATGCCATTGAAAAAGAAGATATACCTATCAGCACCGTTCGCTGTCAGGATAAGGGTTTCGTCGGTACAAATTTCTATTTTGTTTGCTTCGAGTTCCATTTCAGGCGGTGTGAGTACAGTAATAACAGCTTGTGAGCCACCGTCATTATTAAAGCAATCGTTATCATCGGTAATAGATAGGGATTTGTAAGTGCCTCGGGTAACAGTTCTCGTAAAATTATTGACGGTAACGAGCGTATCGGTTAAGGTCGTTACGCCCTCAATAGTAGTTTCGAACTGGATTTGATAGGGCGGGTTGCCTGTCATATTAAAATTGATCGTTGTGCTTTCTCCTTCGCATATTGTTTTGCTTCCTGTAATATTGAAGGAGGGGTTGGGGAATACGGAAAGTATGGTATTATCGAGGAGCATAATCTCGCAGTTTGTATCGCGTGTTTCGTCTATAGCACGTACTGTAAATGTATAATCTGTAGTACCAAATGTGCCAGTAGGTGCAGTAATATTTATTTCTGAGAATATCAAATCGCCATCGGTATCAGGAGTTTGCGTTGCTTCGAGCGCACCGTTTCGTAAAAGTTGGTATGTGATATTGGCATCGGCGTTTTCTACAATAATTTCAATATCACCACTTCCACAAAACAATCCACCTACGCCAATGACATTTTGGTCATTTTTGGGCGTGGGATTGTATGTAATTTCTACTATATCTGTGGTGATGCAGTTGCTGAGCGTGTTGGTCATTTCGACTTCGTACTCGATGGTGATGGGCATTGTACCTGCTTCTGGGATATTTTCAGGTCTGGTATTTTGCGTAGGGTTTGTTCCTAAATCTATGCCATTGGTGAGGTCTCTCCATTGGTAGGTAATATTGGCTTCGTAGTCTGCATTAGCATTATTGAGGGCATTGAGCACTCTCGTACCCTCTTCTGCACAAATTATAAGTCCTTCGGCAGGGATTATCGTATTGCCATTATAGCGAATATCAGCCGTAGGTTCTGGAACGAAAGTAACGATAACTGTAGTGGTATCATTGGCTGCAAAGTCATCAGCGCAAGTTGCTATGGCATTGTAGGCAATAAGTTGATAGCTAAGAGTGTTAGAAAAATCGTCTGCTATCATTGTAGGTGCGGTGCTGACAATAGCATCGGTATCGAGCCTTCGCCATTCGTAGGTAACTTCGGGGTCGTTGGGGTCGGTATTGGCTGTAAAGGTTTGGGGTCCTTCACTATCGCAAAAGAAAATCTCTTGGTTTTCAAGGAGCGTTGTAGCTTCGTATTGAATTTCGGCAATGGGCAAGCTACTAAAAGCTACTTCAATGGTATCGATTTGCGTACAGCCCGCAGGGTCGGTAGCGGCAATGGAGTAAAATCCTGATTCGGTAGCGTTATAGGTTCTTGTTGTTGCAATCACTGTGGGGTCGGGGAGTAGCCTCCATTCATAACTATCGAAGTCGGGACCGGCATCGAGTTCATAATTGTCCACGCCACCGAAGCAAAAAAGTGGCTCATCACCTAAGTCCAGAGCGGTATTGAGGTTCATGCCTGCTAAATAACCAAAGGATTCAGCGTTGCCAAAGCCATATACATAGGCTAAAAAACCTCTATCGCTACCCGAGTTATCAAGTGTGTGAGTGCCAGGAGTCATTCCTGTAACTTGTACAAAAGAATAATTACTACCTGGTATAGCCGCCCAGCCGGCAACAGGTGCGCCATCTAACAAAATATTATCTGTATTGTCTGTTCGTGTCAGTATATTAGTCATATAATTTGCTACCGTAGTGCCAGCAAATGCCTCATAAGTAATATTATCTTGCATCTGTACATTGGGGGCAAGGATAATCATCGAGGGGTCGGCATTGAGAAGTCCGTCCGTATCGCGCCCCAGCGCAAATTGCGCTACCATGATGCGCTTATCGGAGGCAATCACTTGTGGTACATTACTTCCGTCAGTATCAAACTCATAAAACTCACCCGCATCGAGTACAGGGATTGGTACGCCATTGATAGTAACGTTCGTATTGTCTTCGGAGGCGAGGATTCTAAAAATATCGTAAGCGCGAGTCGCCAGTGGCGTAGTGATATAACTGCGCCCCCAAGCAGATTGTGGCGGAATTTGTTCTACTAAGTGGTCGTAGCAGCATTGATTATTGGGCACTCTGGTGCGGAAGTTTCCGCTAAAAAGCGCAATGGGTTTGTCCGACACGATTTTACTGCCTGTAATGTCATCAATAGCATTGTTACTCCCTGCAGACTGTACTTGATAGGTCTGCCCTTCATCGAGCGTAACGCTAAATGGCACGCCAGCGGCATTGCCGCCGAGTGTAGCCACAGAAGGCGTAATCGTAACAGTCGTATTATCTTCAGTAGCAATAATCAAAAATTCGCTGCGATAAGCTGCTGGACCCTCTGGCGCATACGTCATGGTGTAGTATTCGGTATCGAGCGTATTGATAGGAAAAACTAAGGCTGCATCGGCTGAAAATTGCTTAAAATTCAGGATATAAACCGTAACAGGCTCAACACTCGTAACTCTAATGCCTTTATTCTCGATAACTTCAGAGGTAAGCATCTCCTGCGTAATCGGAATTGTAACCGTGATGGAACTATTGGCTGCTAGCGTAAAATTTTGCTGTAAGGTAGCCCCACTATTGATAAAAACGCTCCCTGTTGTGGCATCTTTTGAGGTAATGATTACTGAAAGCACTGGGTTTGAGAAAGCTTCTCTATGGTGCATAAAGCCCAGCCAGAAGTCTGTGCCTTCCGTGCTTTGGTCGCATTGAGCTTGTAATAGATGATTAGGGACGGTAAAAAAAACTAAAAAGATAAAAAACAGAATTTTTTTAATGCTAAGCGTATCGCTCATAATTTTGAAGAAATTGGGTAAAGTAAATAGAATATTGTTATGATGTTAGAATTTAAAAAAATTGATTTGGGGCTTCTTTGGGGCTTCAACTGCAATATTATCAAAAAATAATCAAAAATTGAATTTTAGGTAAAGTTTCTTTCAAAACAAACCTGAAATATAAATTATCATTTTGCGTTTTAGCCTAAAAATAGTTTTATTTTTAAGGTTGCTTATTTGGTTTTGATAAGCAGTTATATTTGATTTTCAAAGTAAGTTGAGGCAAAAACAAAATTGTTTTTAAAGCGTTTTATGGGACGCAAAACAATTTTGCTAAATGATCAAGCCTTCATCGGGTAAAAATCAGTATTTCATCGTGGGGGCTAAAAAGCTGTATAATATTTGATCATACTGCTATACATTTTCCATAGCGTGGGGTTTGCAAACTCCACGCTATGGATGGAAAAAAGGGCTT
The DNA here is from genome assembly GCA_020832465.1 of Bernardetiaceae bacterium. Taxonomy (GTDB): domain Bacteria; phylum Bacteroidota; class Bacteroidia; order Cytophagales; family Bernardetiaceae; genus JAFIER01. Next base: position 10,771 of record JAFIER010000238.1, on the reverse strand, counting down.
AGAAATAACATTTCTCAAAGAAATGTTATTTCTATATGGAGAATGTCCAGCTGTATAATATTTGATCATACACCCGTTTTATGCGAATTTAAATTTTTGTACATAATTACTAACGACTTATGACTATCCAAGAGGCCCAGAAAATCGTAGATAACTGGATAAAAACTTACGGCATACGCTACTACAACGAGCTCACAAATATGGCAATCCTGACTGAAGAGGTGGGCGAGGTTGCCCGCATTATCGCTCGGCAGTACGGCGAACAGTCATTTAAAAAATCTGATGAGGCGCATCAGCTCGATGACGAGCTTGCCGATGTGCTTTTTGTGATTATTTGCTTGGCAAACCAAACAGGCGTAGATTTAGAAGCCGCTTTGCAGCGAAATTTAGATAAAAAGACAAAACGCGATGCCGAGCGTCATGCAAACAACGAAAAACTCAAGAATCGAAAGCCGACTGATGATAAAGCGTAAGCCCGGCAATGGGTTTTTCTACGATATGGCGAAGCATAAGCCCTTCTTTTTGGCAGGCTTTGCGCAATACATTAGAAAAATGAAAAGCTACTGAACCCGTAAAATTTACGGGAAGATTTTTCTCTAAATTTTGTAATGGAAGTACGTGCCGACGCAGAAAAAGTACAAAAGCATCATATACTAAGCGGTAGCAAAATGCTTCGTTTAGATTTTTGTATAAAAAACGGCTATACGTTGCTAAATAGGCATTCGGCTGCGGCTTTTGATATACTGCCTCGAGCAAGTCTTCGCGGCTGAGTTGATATTGAGATTGAAATAATTCACGCAAATTTTTGGGCATTTCATCGTACATAAAGGCTTGTACAAGGGTTTTGCCTAAGTAGCCCCCACTTCCTTCGTCTCCGAGCCAAATACCGAGGTTGATGCTATCTTTTTGGATTTCGTTGCCATCAAAGCTACAGGCATTGCTACCCGTACCTAAAATGCAGGCTATGCCCGCTTCTTGTCCGCAAAGCGCACGTGCGGCAGCGAGCATATCGTGTGCAACGAATATTTTTGCATGCTCAAAAAACTGCCCTAAGGCCTGGGCTACAGTTTGGCATCTTTTATCAGAAGAGCAACCAGCGCCATAAAAATGCACTTCGCTTACGGATTGGGTATCAATTTTATCTGCTAATCTTTTCTGAAGATGAAGGTATATAGCATCGGTATCCATAAAAAACGGATTTAAGCCGCCTGATATAAATTGTTTAATTGTGTTATCGGGCTGCACACACCGCCAGTCGGTCTTAGTAGAGCCACTATCTGCAATAAGAATCATACTTTTGTTTTGGGATTAAAGTTTGTTGTACGCACTGAAAAGTACTGTTTAATTTTTTTACCGTGAAAAATCTACTAATACATCTTTAAGCTCATCTTTACGCATCCAACCTGTAAGGCTTACTCTTTTACGGTTTTTGGGTGCGCGTACTTCATGTAATATTTCATTGCTCAAAAAGCAAACAAGTGTACCCATTTCGGGCAGTACATCTACTTGTTGCTTATCTCGGGTATAAATGCGCAGTTCACCACCATCGTCTGACTGCCAGTCGGGGTTGAGGTATAAGACAAAACTTACTTTTCGCTTGTCAGAACCTTTAAAGCTATCAAAATGCTTTTTGTAAAATTTTCCTGCGGGATAAATCGCAAAGTGCATCTCGATATAGTTGATACCAATGAATAAATCTCTGTTAAAAAAAAGGGCTAAGGCTCTAATTTTAGCGTAAAAATTGGCTACGTGGGCTGTTTTTTCAGGGTTTTCTATCCAATAGATTTCATCACCTCTAATGGATTGATTGCGCTGCCACTCGTCGCCTTTACCAATGCCGGCGGGCTGAAAATTATCTTGCTTATAAATCTGCAAGGAATGCGCAAGTATCTGCTGCGCTTCTGCTGTAGGCAAGAAATTTTTATAGATAGAATATCCTTGATTTACGAGGTCTAAGCTTATTTTTTCAAAGTTTATTTCTTCTGTCATAAAGTTTGGTGAAGCGTTTAAAATTAGGAATAGTAATTTTTCAGGTTGTAATAATAGGATATGTAGTAATCATCGGACTGCCTTGTAGCATCTCTCTACCATAGATGCCAAAAAGAAGTGCATAATCGAGGTCATACCAAGTGAGCCACTGCTCGCCTTGTATGATTTGCTTTTGCAAGGTTTCCTTTTGTGGGGTATAAATGGCTTGTATATTTTTGAAGTAAATATCGCCTCGCACTGTGCGTTTGGGCAGTCTTACAAAATACATAATATAGACAGCGAGCAGTACAGTAAGCAGGCTCATGATAAGCAACTCTTGATAACCAATATTTGCTGTTTGAAAAAAAACAGCTATTATACGCTCTAAAAGCAATAATAAAGCAATTGAGCTCATAAATCGCTGTATTTTTTTGTGATTTTGAAAATCTTTATCATCGGCGAGTAGTTCTTTCTGTTCGAGCTTTTTTTGCATATCATTACAGACTTTTTTGAGTTCGTTAGCTATTTTTTTGAATAGCCATTTATCAGTAAAAGTTTCACTATGTGGTGGCATTTTTTTTAAGATGTAGCGCTCTATAAGGGGCATTTCGAGCATGAAAGGAGTAGATTGCATTTTTCGCCAAAAGTTATTATTTTCTTTTTGAATAAAACCTTTACGATGAAGCTCAAAAATTGCTAATGTATAAACCGCTACTGCACCGTCTCTCAAAAAAGCCATTTCATAGTAATCAATATCTGTAATTTGCTCAAAATCGCTGTCATCAGCTTTTCTGCTTCTCACGTAGCTATACAAAATTTGAAAAATAACAAAAATCATAGCCAAAACCCCCGTATGAATAAGCAGGGCAAGCATCGACTCTGATAAGTTAGCAATAAAACAGTACATAAAAAGTGCAAATATAAATAATTCAGGTTTTAAATATTATTTTTTACGCTGTAGCCCGAAGCTCCTGCTTCGGGACTCCTGCTTCGGTAATAAGTTTAGAACGAAGCTGGCGCTTTGTTGCTACCAGCAGAAATATTATTTCCAACTTATATGTTTACAAAAACAAAAGTATAAACTGCATAATGCCAGCAAGCATACCCAAAATTGCACCTACCAAAATGAGTATCCATTCGTCTTCTTGAAAGGCGGGGCGCAAAAACGACACAAACTCTGTAGGTGTGAGTTGCTTCATTTTTGTTCGTAACATTTCACGCATATTCAATGCTTCCTCTGCATAAGGAAAAGAGGCGCGCAAAGTGAGTGGAAGCTCTTCTAAGAAGCGATAAACGGCAATATTTTTGATAGCGGCAAGTTCTTTTTCAGCCCAAATATTGATAATAGGCTTTGCACTTCCCGTGAGGTCATCTATGGCATGTACTACACGGCTGCGCACAATTTGTGCAAACTTAGCCGAACCCGGACCTCGCAACATAAAGTCAAATATATTCCGTGTAGTCAGAATTTCTTCAGTGATAATACCCGCATATTCATCAGCTACTTCGTGTTGCCTTTTGAGAAAAAGCCCCTGCACCTTAATTTTTCCAAAGAAATAATATCGGGGTTTTAAGGGTCTGAATATCAAATTGATAGCCAGATAATTTGTAGCATATCCGATAAGCAAACCAAAAGCGGGCAGCAGCCACCAAGGATTATAAAAATAGCATACAAACATCTGTATAATGCCGAAGCCCGTCCCGAAATAAATGCCTGAACGCTCGATAAAACGAAACTCTTCACGTCCACATCGGATAAAGATTTCGTTGAGCAGTGCCTTATTTTGTGTCAGCGACTTGATAGTAAGCGTTTTTAAATCTAAAATTTGCTTTATTTCTGTTTTTACATCTTGCAATACAAGCACTACAACCTCTGGGAGCTCTTCGCTCACTCTTTCATAAGCAGTTTGCTTGAGCGAATCGGGCAGTTTTTCCCAAAGTCTTGGTGCTTGTGCTTCCATGGCTTCGTTTATGATTCGGCGTGAGAGTGCTTTGAGGTCTGTTTGAATTTCTTGAGCTACTCTATGTGGCTCAATTTTAGCAAATTGCTCATCTATTTTGAGCAGTTTGCCTGTGAGCAAATCGACGGATTTATTGGCTATTTTAAGGGCTTTGGAGGGTATAATTCCCTGCCATACGAAGGGTCTTATGCCAATAGCCTCTACGGGGTAGAAGGTCATTTTTATAGCCAAAATATTTGTGCCCCAGCCTACCAGCCCACTCGATATCGGAATGGCTAAGTAGAGTAATATTTCTGAAATACTCAAAATAATATCATTTTGTTAGCGTTTTATTATGTAAGTCTCGTCCAATAGATTTGATAAAGGGTGCGCTTGGCACAGAGAGCATAATTTTAAAAATTTCAATGGTGCTGATTTGCTCATCTAAAAATCCTAATAATCTTTCAATCGGATTATTGTTAAACAAATCTATAAAAATCGGACGAATTCGCTCTGCATCGCGCTCCATAATATCGAGCAGTAGCGTATCATTATAGCGAATTAAAGAATTTTTTTTGAACTTATCGTAAAAAGGCGTATTTTTTTTGATAAGTGAAGCCACAATCGCATCAGCATCGCGCTGAATGCGCAAAAAAGCATAGCCTGTAGTGGCTTTTGCCATGCCTGCTTTTGTGCCTATGCTCATGTGCCGTGCACTTATTTTGCGCTCAAAAGCATAGTCGGTCATTGGGATTACGCCAAACTCTGTTTCTATGATTTCATAATTGGAAAGGGCGAGCTGACCGTCTATATAAGTGCGCAAGGGGATTTCATAATCGGCTTCTTGCTCTAAGGATTGAGAAAAAATAGTGTACTCGACAAGCGCTTCACGCTTAGAAAAGGGCAATATATAAAAAAAACGTACCGCATTGCGCTGAGGTACACGAAAATCAAACATTCTTACCTTGCTATCGTCAAAACTATCCTCCGCTGTTCGCAATACATAGCCCTTAAAATGTTGCAATAAATAATGCGAATGGCTATTTGATAAATTTAAATCATCTGGCGAAAAGCAAGAATCAAATATAAAATCCGCTCGGTAATGACCTCCTTCTTCTGTATGCAAATCAATACCCTGAGCAACCTCCTGAATCTGGGTTATCGTTTCCTGCTTGCGCTCGATGTTAGCAAATTCGGATAATTTTTTATCTACAAAATCATAAAAATCTATGCCTCTTATGGTTTTGTATTGCATCGTAGGGAGCGGAAAAACCTGCGCACGGCTATCTGTAATAAACTCAATATTTTGCCAAGATTTATATACAATGGTATCAAAATCTGTGGCTTTGTTTGTCCAAAAGCTCCAGGTGCGGTCATTGCGTTGCTTTATAGCTTTATCAATGATAAGAATGCGCTTTTGACAGAGCGAAGAGCAAGCCATTTTATAGGCTAAAGTAAGCCCCGCACAGCCACCGCCAGCTATGATGTAATCGTATTTTTGCATAGGGAGAATAGGGTAGTTATTAAGTTTGTCATATTGCGTTTTTGAGCAACTTTATGAAATGTCATATTCGTAACAGACACTTTGTTTCTCTAAGCTAAAAAAAATGATGACTCAATGCCAAACCTGTGTGCATTCCAAAACTAACTGGGTTGCTGTTTGGGTATGCTACCGAGTATCAATATGAAATAGCCCTTGCTAAAAACGCTGCTTTCAAATATTTTACCCAAAGTTATAAAATTTCTAACCCAATAACAAGAATATCATCGGTTTGCTTTTGCTCATTTTTCCAAGATTGAAGCTCCTGCTCGAGCCTTATTTTTTGGGCTTTCATAGGCAGGGCTGCAATATTAAGCAAAAGATTTCTGAAATTTTTACTCATAAATTTACGATTTTCTGCGCCCCCGAATTGGTCTTGGTAACCATCGGAAAAGATATAAATTTTATCTCCTTTTTGTAATTCAAGTTGGTGATTTTCAAAGTGTTTGTTTGAAAATTGTGAACTACCAATAGGGTAGGGCGAGCCTTTAATGCGATACATCTTATCTTCCCTGACGTAGCAAAGCGGGGATTTCGCTCCTGCAAAGTCAAGTGTTTTTTTCTTTTTATCAATAAGCAATACAGACATATCCATGCCATCGTGGCGGCGCGAGTGTCCGTTGTTTTGGTTTTGAAAAGCCGCTTGTACTTTCTCATCAAGGCGACTTAGAATCAAATCAGGCTGTCGGATTTTTTCTTCTAAGATAATAGCATTCAGTAGCGCATTGCCCATAACCGTCATGAATGCGCCTGGTACGCCATGCCCTGTGCAATCTGCTGCTATAAGAATCTGTAAATCATCTACTTGGGAATGCCAATAAAAATCTCCTGATACAATATCACGGGGCTCGAAAAGAATAAAACCCGATTTAAAATTAGCGATAATCCCCTCCTGACTTCCCAAAATAGCTTGCTGAATGCGCCTTGCATAAGAAATGCTGGCATAAGTATGCTCATTTTGCAATTGAATTTCTTTATAGGCAGCCTCGAGTTTGTGATTTTGTAAATTGAGCTTTTCCTCCCTATCTATGAGTTGCTGATTGGCATAAGCCAAATGGTCGTTAGTAGCACTAAGCTCCTCAGCAGCTTGTCTGATTTCCTCTTCACTGGCTATAAGGTCATCATTTTTTTGAGCAAGTTCTTTGGCTTGCTGCTCGAGCTCGGCAGTGCGTTCTTTTACTTGCTGCTCGAGCTTGCGGTTGTGCGCCTCGAGCTCCGAGACGAGGCGGCGGTTTTGACTAAAAATATCAGAAATAATCTGATACCAAACTTTCCAACTTTTTGGTGTTTTGGCATTTATAGTAGCATCGACACCGGCATGTTCTTTTTGAAGGTGATCCACAAGACCACTCGCAGGCTGGATAAATCCTTTTGTAATAATACGGTTAGAAATAAGCATAACAACAGACATGCTCACAACTACAAATAGTAAACCCCAACCAATTTTACCCAATACTGAAAAGTACAAATCCCACTCCGGGACTAAATAAATAAGTTTCCAATCTGTATTCGGTAGCTTTTCATAGTAGATAAAATAACCCGCAGCCAGATGCACCGAACGGTCTTCATAACCCCAAAGATTGCCAACTTTTTCATATAGCTTTGTATCGAATACATCTTGTAAGCGTTTGACACTGCTATCTGAAGAACTAACTAAATCGGGGTGGGCAAGCAACTGATTCTGACGATTGATAATAAAAATTTCGCCTAAGTTGAGCTGTGAATTAGAAATAATGCTATTCAAAGAATCAAATGTAAGGTCAAGTGCTACGCTACCCATAAACTCATCAAAGTCATACACAGGGGCAGCGCAAGTAACCATCATGCCTTTGCCAGCCTCATCTATGTAAGCCGGAGTCCAGAAAAGATTTCTGTATGGATTTTTACGAGGCTCGGCAAGGCTATAAAAATCATGACTGAGCAAATCGTCTGTATATTTAAAAACCGAAGATGTAACCCAAGGGTAAATAGAAATAAGCCGTGGTGATGTATAATAAATCCAAGCTACATTAGGCGTTTGATAGGACGTTACTTTAAAAGAAGTATTAAGCGCAAGTGCCATATTTACCTCGCGCTCAAGGTCTGTGCCTTTGATGTTATTTACATCAAAAGGACCTGTTAAATTTGCCGTCATATCGGTTGGAAAACCAGAAGGAAGACTATCTAAGTGGGTGTATTTTGCTACACTATCGTATTTTAAAAATTCAAAGAGAGGCTCACGGTCAGTTTTCTGACGGCTATTATTAAAATAATCCTCACTCTCGATGCGCATACCCTCTACGTGATTGACACAAGCCATTATAATGAGCTCCAGATTAGATACGCTCCGTTCAAATTGCTTGCGAATCAAGTACTTTTCATATTCCAAACGATTGATAAACTGAGCAAAACCCAGACCAAGCGCACCTATGGAAATGATAAGAAACGTAATAAGAATTGTTATTTTATAGCCTCTAAATAGATTCGATGCCATGGATTAGAATTTAGTTAGTTATATGCAAAAGCAAAAGTAACCTTTTTACACAATTTAAAAATATTTTTGATATAAAAAAATACACATTGACTTTTGTATAACGCAAATGGTGAGTAATAAGTTGTATATCGAAGGTACAAACTTATACATACAAATTTATGCCTTTATCTACATAGCTACTAAATTATTCGGTAAAAAGCCCTTTTTCTAAGACAAAAACACAGAACTAAAACCATAAATATAAGACCAGAAGCACCCCCTCCTTTCACGTGCTGTCAGTTTCTCAAAACCGAGTGTTGCAAAATGGTTTTGAGAAACTATTTGTGTCACGTTTGAGAACCAGACACCACGAGAGTATTTTTAAAAAATTCCTTATATTACCCAAAAATTAGAATGACAAACCCCCTCGTTGACGGTTTCAAACCTCAACGACGGCTATAACCCCCAAAAAATATGACGGAAACCAAAACCCTATATTACAAAAAAATCCCCATCGAGCTTATCCTCGTCAAAGGCGGAGAGTTTATGATGGGAAGTGAAAAAAGGGAAGAGGAACAACCCATACACAAAGTCTCTCTCCCCGACTTTTGGATAGGCAAATACCCTGTGTTGCAGCAGCTATGGGAAGCCGTGATGGGTGAGAACCCCGCTTATTTCAAAGGCAAAGACCGCCCTGTGGATACGGTGAGTTGGAATGATTGCCAAACGTTTATCACAAAACTCAACGAAGAAATGAGCGAATGGAAGTTTGCTTTGCCTTCGGAAGCGCAGTGGGAATACGCCGCCCGTGGAGGCACACACCACAAAGAGGGCTTTGAGTATGCGGGCAGTAACGATGTGAACGAAGTGGCTTGGTATAACGGCAATAGCCACAAAGAGAGCAAGCCTGTCGGACTCAAAAAGCCCAACCAACTCGGCATTTATGATATGAGTGGAAATGTACGGGAGTGGTGCGAAGACGACTGTCACAATCGCTATAAAGGCGCGACTAAGGATGGCTCGGCTTGGGTAGATAAGCCACGAGGTACGTATCGCCTGCTGCGCGGTGGCTCGTGGGACTTCTACCCCGACTACTGCCGTGTGGCGAACCGCAACTTCAACAACCCCGCCAGCCGTTTCAAGCCTCGGCTGCCGCTTGTTTGCTCTCCCTGTAGTTTAGCTGTTGGTTTTACTCCTACCTCATTTAAGCTCAAGAGGTTTTGGTCGGGAAATAGCCAACGTAATGTAGCGTGAGCGAAATGTAGAAGGCTATTTCAAGACCAAAACCGTTCGGGTATTGTTGTGGTTATCCCCGCGAAGCGGGGAATTTTTTTCAGTATCGTACCCTTTAGGGTGCGTCGGTTTTAATTATGAATTAGCACTTTTTGATAGGTGCATGACACAAAATGATTATGATGCAAATTAAACTTTTTACTATACCGATATTAGATTCGGTTGTTTTTGAGCAGGAGCTTAATGCTTTTTTGAGTAGTCATAAAATTATAGAAGTCGAGAAGCATTTGGTAACGATGCCTGCAAATGCCTATTGGTGTGTTTGCGTGAGTTATCTGTTGCCGACCTTAGGGGAGCAGACTCCGAAAAGCAAAGTAGATTATCGGAAAGAACTTGACGAGGTTACTTTTGCAAAATTTGCTATAATGCGCAAAGCTCGAAAAGAAATCGCAGATAAAGAGGCTGTATCTGTGTTTGTAATTTTTACGAATGCGCAATTAGCACAAATGGCACAGCTTCCTGAGCTTAGTATCGGTGCGCTTACGAGTATCAAAGGCATCGGAAAAATGAAGGCTGAAAAGTACGGTGTTCAATTTTTAGAATGTTATAAACAATTATCTGATGAAGCGAGTAGGGTATCTAATGCCAAGGATAGCAGAGTGGAATAATCTGCTATTGGCATATTATAAGGCAAAGAAGGGAAAGTCGCATAAAAAAGAGGTTATGGCTTACGGCAAAAATCTTAAAACTAATCTAAAATATTTGCAAAGTCAGATACTCAAAGGGCAGCTTGTGGTCGGAGATTATCATTATTTTACAATATATGATCCGAAAAAGCGACAAATTTGCGCCGCATCCTTCCCCGAGCGTATATTGCACCACGCTATAATGAATGTATGTCACGAACACTTTGAAAAATTTCAAATATCTGATAGCTATGCCACACGCATAGGTAAAGGTACTTTTCGTGCCTTAGATAAAGCTTTTAGCTTGCAAAAAGAGTACAAGTACTTCTTGAAAATGGATATAAGAAAGTATTTTGATAGCATAGACCACAATATTTTATATCATCAACTCGAGCGTCGTTTTAAAGATGCAGATTTATTGCTTTTGTTTAAACGCATTTTAAAGAGTTATGAAACACAAAAAGGCAAAGGTGTACCTATCGGAAATCTGACAAGTCAGTATTTTGCTAATCATTATTTGGCTTTTGCAGATCATTTTATAAAGCAGGAGCTAAAAGCAAAGGCTTATGTTCGCTACATGGACGATTTTGTAGTTTGGCACAACGACCATAAGTATTTACAAAAAGTTCAACAGCAGATAAAACATTATCTAACCGATAGACTTGCTCTTACGCTTAAAATAAGTTATTTGAACAAAACTACACACGGATTGCCATTTTTAGGTTTTCGTTTGTATCCTAATAAAGTATTGCTTGCAAGGCGTAGCAAAGTTCGTTTTCGTAAAAAAATAAGCAAAATACATGTTGATTGGGAAAATGCCGAAATTTCGGAAGTGCAAGCACAGCAACAAGCTACGGCACTTTTTTCTTTTATAGAAAAATCTTATACCAAAAAGTTCCGAAAACAATATTTATAACTTATATTGGCGTTGTTGCATCGCTATATTTGGAAA
>JAFIER010000235.1 GCA_020832465.1 Bernardetiaceae bacterium | reverse complement strand
ATTCCAAATCAACAACATAAAAAACCGCTTATGTAAGAATTTCGATTTTTTACAAAAGATATTGAGCCTTATTTGAGAAAAAAAAGCGAAAACAAATTCTATATCGTTTTGAAACAAAAAAAAATTTAGTAATTTGCCATTCAATAGGAAAACAAATTGCAAGAATGCACACAAATTAACTAATTCTAAAACCTAATAAACCCATAAAAAATGGCTAAATCAAATACGCCCGAGGATGATAATGCTTTTGAAGAGCAAGCTGCTGAACAAGCGGCAGGTGGCACTATTTTAGGACACCCCAAGGCACTATTTCTTTTGTTTTTTACTGAAATGTGGGAGCGTTTCAGCTATTACGGTATGCGCGCGTTGCTCGTACTTTATATGATTTCTGAAACTGTAAATGGAGGCTTAGGCTGGAGCTCTGGTGAAGCGGGGCAGCTCTACGGCTGGTACACGGGCTTAGTTTATGTAACGCCTATTTTGGGTGGATGGCTCGCCGACCGCTATTTGGGCTATCGCTCGGCAGTATTTATTGGCGGTGTGCTTATGGCACTCGGGCATGGCGTTTTGGCTTTTGAGCCTTTACCCTTCTTTTTTACTGGCTTAGGGTTGCTTATTATAGGCAACGGTTTTTTTAAGCCTAATATATCTTCAATGGTAGGGCAGCTCTATGCCCCTAATAGTCCAAAGAAAGATTCTGGTTATACGATATTTTATATGGGCATCAACTTAGGTGCGCTTTTAGGTAGTTTAGTATGCGGTGCGCTTGGCGAGTTTGTGGGCTGGCACTGGGGCTTCGGTGCAGCAGGTGTTGGTATGGTATTAGGTTTAATACAGTTTTACGTAGGACGCAAACTTTTGGGCGATATTGGCTTAAAGCCTAAACCCAAAACAGCAGAAGAAATACAAAAAGAACTCGATGAGCCGCAAAAGCTCACTACCGTAGAAATACAGCGATTGGCAGTAATTGGTGTGCTTTCGGTATTTTCAATCTTATTTTGGGTAGCTTTTGAGCAAGCAGGCTCTTCCATGAATATTTTTGCTTATAAATATTCGGATAGATTACTTTTTACAAGCGACTATGCCATCAAAGAAGTAGAGAGCAAAAGAGCCACAAGTATTGATTCTATTGCTATGCGTGCCGTTGCAGAAATTTTTAATGATAAGAAAAATAAAGCAGCAAGCTCGGAGGCTTATGATGAAATGCTCAAAAAACAAGAATTTCAAGCCTATAGAATTACGCATTATGCGCTCCCAGATAGTTTCAAAAACCGCCAAGAACTACAAGAAATGGATTATATCAAATCCTTTTTGGCAGAAAATGAAGTATCGACAACTATTGATTACTTTAGTCCTAAAGACACAACTTATAAGGACTTGGCTTCAAATACGCCCTTAGTAACTAAACAAGGTAGATTTTTAGCCTATAACAAAATAGACTCCGTTACGCATACTGCTGGTGAGTTTATCGTTATTCGCAATTTTAAAGAAGACAAGAAAGCCTTAGACCCCTTCTTGCTCAGCCAAATAAAGTCTGGCCCGCAGATAAGCGAAGAGAATAGTCGCTACTATATCCGCCAAGTAGATAGAAATAATCAAAAAGGATTTGAAGTACCTGCTACTTGGTTTCAAAGCATAAATGCTTTATTTATCTTTATTTTTGCTCCTCTTTTTGCGGGGCTTTGGATTCGTTTGGGTAAGTTTAACCCCAATGGTCCTGTAAAATTTGCCTTTGGGCTTTTCTTACTTTCCTTAGGGTTTGTGGCTATGGTCATTGGTGCAGCCTCTATTAACCCTGGCGACCCTGCGGGTAATGTAAGCATGCTTTGGCTTGTATTGGCTTATCTGCTGCATACTTGGGGCGAGCTTTGCCTCTCTCCTGTAGGGCTTTCTTTTGTAAACAAACTCTCGCCGAAGCGTCTTGTCGGTTTGATGTTTGGTATATGGTTTTTGGCAGCAGCGATTGGTAATTATATCGCAGGTGCACTCTCTGGGTTGATTGATAAAATTGCCCAAGAGCAGTCTATGTCAGAATTTTTTATGATTTTTGTTGCTACGGGTGCTATTGGCGGGTTGATTCTACTTCTGCTCTCGCCGCTGTTGCGCAAATGGATGCACGGTGTAAAATAAATATTAAATTACTCCTGCAAACAAATCAATCTATACAAAACCCCAAAAAAGTTGCATTTTTTTGGGGTTTTTATTAACTTAGAAAAATATTTCTCAAAAACAGAAGCCTTTTGAATACCATGTTTAATCCCTTTGCACGCACCTACTCACAGCAAGAAAAAGAAATTATGAATTTCTTGCGTAAAAATCCTATTTTTAAAGATTTATCAAACGAAGAGCTTCTCAATTTTATACCGCATCTGCACCAACGCAGTTATGGCAAAAACGAAGTTGTTTTTTTTAGAAATGACCCGAGCCAAGCTCTTTATCTACTCAAGAAAGGAAGGGTTGCGTTGCAACTCGATATAGATGACAGTTTTGAACCCTTAGCCTTACTCAAAAGCGGCATGCACTTTGGCGAAAATGCACTATTACCACGTTCGCATCGTTTGTATAATGCTATTTGTAAGCAAGAAGATAACCAACTTTATATCCTACCCCAAGTGAGTTTAATGGAAATTTTTGAAGAAAATACAAAACTCAAAAGCAAAGTCATGCAAGCCTTAGCATCTTTGCAACAAAAACAAATTCAGTCTATATTTGCTTTTTATCGTGAGGATTTTGGATTCTTTGAGCTTGGCAGGGCTTATTATAGCTTTTTGGAAGAAGAGGAGGAGGAAAATAACAAAGAATAAAAAGTGCTTGCGCAAAGCCTATACAATGATTTTACATTTTACTTGATACCTACATCACTTTACCTTTACATTTATTATGATTACAAGAGACAAACAAATCTTTGATTTAATCGAAGCAGAACACCAACGCCAACGCACAGGCATAGAACTTATCGCCTCCGAAAATTTTGCTTCGCAGCAAGTGCAAGATGCTATGGGTAGTGTCCTGACGAATAAATATGCCGAAGGGCTGCCCGGCAAACGTTATTACGGCGGTTGCGAAATTGTCGATGAAGTAGAAAACCTTGCCATCGAACGCCTCAAAAAACTCTTCGGCGCTACTTGGGCAAACGTACAACCTCACTCCGGCGCACAAGCCAACGCCGCTGTTATGCTCGCACTGCTCAATCCAGGCGATACAATACTTGGATTCGACCTCTCGCATGGCGGACACCTTACGCACGGCTCGCCCGTCAATTTTTCAGGCAAGCTATACAAACCTAATTTCTATGGTGTAGAAAAAGAAACAGGGCTCATAGATTGGAATAAAGTGGAGAAAAAAGCCAAAGAAGTAAAACCCAAAATGATTATTTGCGGTGCCTCAGCTTATGCCAGAGATTGGGATTATGCACATCTAAGACAAATTGCAGATGCCGTAGGTGCAATTTTATTAGCTGATATTTCTCACCCTTCTGGACTTATCGCTACCAAACTGCTCAACGATCCCCTTAAACACTGCCACGTGATTACCTCTACGACGCACAAAACTTTAAGAGGGCCCAGAGGTGGAATTATTATGATGGGGCAGGATTTTGAAAATCCTTTTGGCATCAAAACTGCCAAAGGCAAACTTCGCTCTGTTTCTTCGCTTTTAGATAGTGGCGTATTTCCCGGTACGCAAGGCGGACCGCTCGAGCATGTCATTGCTGCCAAAGCCGTTGCTTTTGGAGAGGCACTTACGCAAGAATATAAAGATTATACAGTGCAAGTCAAAGAAAATGCACAAGCTATGGCAAAAGCTTTCATGAGCAAAGACTATCAAGTTATTTCTGGGGGGACAGACAACCACTTGATGCTCATTGATTTACGCAACAAAAATATCACAGGAAAAGAAGCCGAAGAAGCACTCGGAAAAGCAGATATTACCATCAACAAAAATATGGTGCCTTTCGATGACAAATCTCCCTTCATCACCTCTGGTATGCGCATCGGCACGGCTGCCGTAACTACAAGAGGACTTGTAGAAGCTGATATGCAACGCATTGTAGATTTTATAGATCAAGTGCTTACGCAACATCAAAACGAAGCCTCACTTGAAGCGATCAAAAATGAAGTAAATCAATACATGGATAAATTCCCGCTTTTTGCTGGGGATACTGTATCCGTGTAAATCATTATATAGAAATTAGAAACAATATTTCTCAAGGAAAGAAGGGGCGCAGGACAAGCTTGCTAAATCTCAGCACTAACAGTTTTCGAAAAACTGTTAGTGCTGAGAACTAAGGCGATTTACTGACTTAATCTACACCCAAAAAAATGTTGTTTCTAATTTTCTTTTGTGTTTACTTCAATGGCGAATTGGGCTCTTTTGCCATGGCGTTATATACGAGTTTGTCCATAAAAACAGGAAAAAGTTTGTTGAGCCATACGGTAAGTTTGCCTTGTGAAGTAAGTATAAGATAGGCTTTTCGTTTTACTACTGCGCGGTAGATATGTGCGGCACAAGTTTCTGCACTCATCATTTTAGACTCATCTCTTGGAGATTCTTTTTGTGCACTACCATCTTTAGTAAGAGCCGTGTTTCGGATATTAGAAGCTGTAAATCCAGGCGATGCAATAAGTACGTGCACGTTTTTTTTGAGCATCTCTGTGCGTAAAGTTTCTAAAAATCCTTGTAAAGCAAACTTAGAAGCAGAATATCCCGCTCGAGCGGGTAAGCCTCTAAAGCCAGCAATAGAAGAAACTCCAACAACAGAGCCTTTATGTTTTATTATCTCAGGTAGGCAATATTTTGTAGCATAAAGTGCCCCATAAAAATTGATGTCCATAACCTTACGAATGACATCTAATTCTACATCTTCAAAAAGTGCGCGCATTGAAATACCCGCATTATTGATGAGAATATCTATTTTGCCATAATGCGCTATGACAGCTTGCGCCATTTTTTGATTATCCTCCTCGCTGCTCACATCAGATACAAAGCCAAAAACATCGGCACCTTGCGCCTTGAGCTCGGCTACTGTTTCATTGAGTTTTTCGGCATTTCTACCTGTAATAACAACTTTTGAGCCTTCTGCTGCAAACTTTTCTGCGCAAGCCCTACCAATTCCCGAAGAGCCTCCCGTAATAATTACAACTTTATCTTGCATTAAATAATCCTTTTGAATATCGAATTTTTATATTTTCAGACATCTAACATACATTTTTCTATAATTGAAAAAATGGTTTGCCAATAACATTTCTTTAATTTACTAAGCATCAACAACTAAAAGTTCTGGCAGCAGTGTTAGTTATTGATGCTACCTAAGTTGATTTACCAACTTTAAGGTGCACCCATTCCCTCCGCCTTACACATTATCTACAATTAAGACTGTATATTGATAATTGTGCTGAGTTTGCACTCTACTAACCAATGCTTTAATAACTTTTTGATTATCAGACAATTTATAGCTCTGCAAAGTGCTTTGATTTGCTAAAGTATTAAGTCCTCTCATAGTGGGTATAAAATGGCTGACTCTCAATTTGCGTGCATCGCTTTTTGTAGTTTGTAAAATTTGTAATGCTTTTTTATTTGCATCTTTAATTTCTCCTGTGGGGTCTGTAATAAGGATACCAAAATTGCTATATTTAAAGAGGTTTTGAAAAATTTCGAGCTGTTGCTCGAGGTGCTTCATCTGTTCTTTAAGTGCATTTCTCATTTGCGTTAGCTCCTTAGCGGTTTGGCTGAGTTGCTGTTCGTTATTTTGCAATTCTTGCCCCCTTTCTTTAGCTTCTTGAAGTAGTGTTTGCATGCGTTCTTGCGTTGCGATATCGGCAAGGTCTGCGGCGAGGATTTCACTTGCCCTTTCAATCAAGCCAAGTGTAGGTTCAGGAAAGGGTTTGAAACTGCCAAGCTCTACGACTCCTACCACTTTGTACTGCGTTTTGATAGGCACAAACAGCAAATGAGCGGGCTTTTCGCCCCCCGTACCAGATATAATTTGGCTATAATGCTTAGGTACATCTGTTATGAAGCGGGGCTGTGCATCTAAAAATATTTCACCGACAAATCCTTCGCCTGGCTCAAGGGTTTTGTCTATAAACTTATACCTTTGATAAGCATAAGCTGCCTCGAGTTGTAATACTTTTTTTCTCTCATCATACACAAACAATGCGCCCTGCTCGCAACCAATATAGCTAACTAAGTAAGAAATAAAATCTTTGCAAAGTTGCTCCTGCCCTCGTGTTTCTTGTCTGATAATTTGAGCAAGCTCCCTTACACCTTCATTTTGCCAACGCCTCGCTTCTATTTGCTGCCTTGAGAATTTTAAGCTCTCTTGCATTTGATCAAAAGCAACTCCTAAGCGACTATTTTCTGCAAAAATCTGACTGTGAACAAGCTGCTTATCTTCCTTAAGCAAGAAGCTAAACTCCTCGAGCGACTGAAAGGTGCGCCTAAGTGCATTGATTTCTCTAATAATGCGGTGGAGCTCATCTACTTTATAATCTAAACGCTGCGGGATATCACCTTTGCGAAGCGCACGCAAATAATCAAAAACATGCTCTAAATCTTGGTGCAAAAAGCGATTATTTTGTATAATAAAAATAAAGAAAACAATGATAATAAACAAGAAAAGCGGGGCGAAAATAAAAATACGTTCGTTGATATTTTTTTCCAAATCTTTTTCTAATCTTACCTCTTTTAGCCTTATAGATTCGCTCATGGATTGCGTACGGTCAGCAAGCCTTGCTACCTGAGGGACAATAACAAGTGCGATATAATCTCCGAGTACGGCATCTTTATATTCTTGATTTTCAATACGTTCATAAGAATTAATGAACATATCCATATCTGATTTGAGCGCGTCTATCTCCGTCATAAAATCCATCTGCTCGCGGTACACAAATCGCTGCAAGGTATCCAAAGCTGGTGTTGCTTTTTTATTAAAAATATCAAAAGCCGTCTGGCGGTGTACAGCACCATTGGGGTAGTAAGCCGAGAGGCTCAAATGTGCAAAAGATTCGTTGATAGAAGAGTTGATTTCATTGATTTCGTATTTGATAAAATGCCATTTTGCCAAACGTTGGTTTTCTAAAAATACACCACGCACGGATACCAATAGCAAGCTCGCCAGAGCAATAACTAAAATTACAAAAGTTGTAAAAATTAGTAAGCTCCGCCGTTCAAAAGAGTTAAATCCCAATCGGTTTTGAATCTTTTTTGCCATAAAAAGTAAAATGCAAAAATGCTAAAGTGCTATGTATTTTTGTGTTGTAGTAGTTGCAGTATAGCTAACAAGCATTATCAAGTTTGGTATTATAAACAAGATTGCTAAAAAGCATGCTATTTCTATGCTTTTTTAACGCTAACTGCGTAAATTTAGTTAGGAAGCCCCCAAGAAATATGTTACCCAAATATTCTCGCCGTATTCGGTGTACTCACCAAACGCAAAAGAACTTAACAGCTCCGAAAATTATTATATAGGTAGGTTATCCTTTGAATAATCCCTTATTAAAAGCCTATGAATGCACTAAATGACGTACACCCTGTGAGTTCTACATTATGTTTTCAACATACTACTGTACATCTGCCAGCCAGAAATGCCAGCCAGCAATAACATTTCTTTGAGAAATGTTATTGCTAAGCGCATTTTTTAAGCGCATTTTTTCCATAGCGTGGGGTTTACACACTCCACGTTATGGAAAAATGTATCGTGATATGTATTTTCAAAAGGAAATATACAGAAAAAACCCAATAACTCAAAAAAAGTTACAGCATTTTTTTGAGTTATTTGACTATCTAAAAATTATGCTTACGCCTTTTACGCCAACGCTCAAATATAGGATAGCTTATGACTGCCATTAAAATAATCAAAGTGCCGTAATAAAAACTATCATCGAGGTTTTCGTATTCCTTAAAAATTAAAGCTGCTAATACAATGCCATATACAGGCTCGAGATTAACAATTAAGTTAGAAGCAAAAACCGTAATGCGTTTGAGTAGCTCTACACTTGCTGCAAAAGCATATACAGTACAGACCCAGGCCAAAATCAAAAGCCAGCCCCAGTCCTCAAGTGTCGGCAAAAGATTAAGCTC
The DNA here is from genome assembly GCA_020832465.1 of Bernardetiaceae bacterium. Taxonomy (GTDB): domain Bacteria; phylum Bacteroidota; class Bacteroidia; order Cytophagales; family Bernardetiaceae; genus JAFIER01. The sequence continues at coordinate 28,140 of JAFIER010000235.1, read as the reverse complement.
ACCCGTAGGACTTAAAAATTCTGTATAAAATGGAAAAAATAAAGCGCAAGCTATAAAAGCCCCCGTAAGTTCAAAAAAGCTAATTTCCCAATGGTCGTAGCGCAGGGCAAAATTGCCGTTCATTGTAGAAAATAAAGCACCTAAGAAAGCAGAAAATAGTGCCATCAAAAGTCCTATAAAATAATCCGAGTTGCTTGAAGCCTCGAAGGTAAAAATGACATAAAGCCCAAAAATAATGACAATTCCCAAAAGCACTTCATAGATTTGTATTTTTTTCTTTTTAAAAAGGGGTTCTAAAAAAGCAGTCCATAATGAAGTTGTGGACATGCCCACAAGGCAAATCGAAACATTAGCCACTTTGACAGCCCCAAAAAAGAATATCCAATGCAAAGCAATGATTATGCCTGTCAGTCCGAGCGTAGCAATAGCGGGCATGCCGATATTAAAACGCCGTTTTTGCCATACATAAAGCCAAAGCCCAATCGTGATAGAAGCGATAAGCGTTCGAAAAAATACCATCTCGAGCGCAGGGATACTGATGAGCTTACCCAAAATAGCAGTAAAACCCCAAAGTAATACAATAAAGTGCATGTGAAGGTAATCCTTCAAACTGCCTTTTAACTCTTTTTCTGCCATAAAACAGTGGTAAGGAGTGATAAGTTACAAATGGCAAATAAGGAATTTAGCCCTAAAATATTCATAGAAATAAGCCTACTTAAAGAAAATAAACTCGTCACCCCACCTCCTAACTGGAGTTACCCAATTTGATAACTAACAGTTTTCAAAAAACTGTTAGTTATTGTCTATCAGTACGTTATATGCGCAACTTCAGCTCCTAAAATTGTACAAACTTATGGTTTGCAACTTTCGGCTACGTGCTTAGCCGTCATTTTCCAACCGATGCGTGGGTTATAGCCATTTTGTTTTTTGCTATATATGCCTGTCCCGTCATAAGGGCGTTTTTCGGGGTGTGTTTTGCAAGCAGTAGAGCATGCGCCTTCCATTTCCCACCCACAATTTTCGCATATTGCTGCGTGCTTATTACAAGTCGGGTTAGCACAATTTATCATGCGCTCCGAAGCTGTACCGCAGACAATACACTTACTGACTACTGTTGGATTTACAGTATTGACCTCAGCCGTAATTCGCTCGTCAAAGACATAGCATTTGCCTTCGAAATCATAGCCTTGCTCTTCGATGCCGTAGCGTACGATTCCGCCGTGCAATTGATAGACCTCTTCAAAACCATTTTCTAAAAGATAGGCAGAGGCTTTTTCGCATTTTATACCACCTGTGCAATAGGTGAGAATTTTTTTATCTTTAAATTTTTTAATCGTTTCGAGCTTTTCAGGAAACTCTCTAAAATTTTGAATATCAAGTGTAACTGCATTTTTAAAACGCCCTACTTGATGTTCATAGTCAGAACGCACATCGAGAATTACAACATCATCTCGATCTTTAAGTGCCTTAAACTCTGCGGGGGAAAGGTGTTTGCCCGTGCGTTCGTAGGGTTTGATATGAGGCAGGCCTGCGTGTACGATTTCAGACTTGAGGCGTACATTGATTTTTTTGAATGTATGCCCCTCGCTCTCCTCAATTTTAAAATCCATAGTTTTAAATCTGGGGTCAGCTTTTAGCGTATCCATATACTGCTGGCAGTCAGACTTTTTACCTGATACAGTGCCATTTAAGCCCTCAGCAGCGACGATAATACGCCCTCGCAGATTAAGCGAAATACAAAATAAGTGGTGCTCGTCCCTGAATTGCTCGGGGTTGCTAATAGGCGTAAAGCAATAATAAAGCAATACGCAATAATCAGTTTTGATATGTTCCATAATAGCGATGTCTTAGTTTCGGCTAAGTGCTAAAAATTTGTAATAAAAAATAACAGACTTGACACGTTTTGATTTTAGTCTGTAGCTTGTGGACTTGGTTCTGTACCTATATGATACAGCATTTATAAATTGCTAAACGTTGTAATTTCTAAGATACTGCCGTACGGTTTAGCATACAATGACTAAGTATTTTTGAGACCGCTTATTTGCCTTGATAAGAACGCACAGCTTTTTTAGAAAAACAACAACGCAAAATTACAGAAAAAAATGTAATTACAAAAATTTAATTGCCATATACAAAGGCTTTATCGAAGGGATACGCCTATCTATCGAGCGATGTAGGCTTATAATCGAAGAGTAAAATCTTATAAGTATATAATCCGTATATTTGTACAAGGAGAATGCGATAAAGATCATTCTCCGAAACAAGGTATTCGTTTTGTAGCGGGAGACGCTCGCTATTAGAATACTTAGTTTTTAGGATAGGATTTATTTGGGATAAGTCATCGATTTTTGTCGATGACTTATTTTGTTTTAGGCAATACTTGCCTTTGTATTGAAGTCTTACCCTGCTAAAAGGCGCAGGTTCATAAAAATGAAAAATCAAGAAAAAAAGTAAACATACAATCATACTACTAAACATTCGCTAGCCAGAAGTAACATTTCTCAAAGAAATATTATTGCTAAGCCCCTTTTTGCATAGCGTGGGGGTTGCAGTAGTATGGAATACAGTAATATTCTTATTTAACGACGAGGCTTTTGTGAGTATAGCCTACGTTTTACGCACATACTCTGCTTTGAAGATGACAAAATTCTAACGCAAAAAATATTTTCTATTTGGCTTTACGCCAATAAAACTGTAAATTTGAGCATAAATTGCTTTTCGCCATGTATTATTCAAGTATTTCAGGTACACGACAACTTTGCTACATTAGCCCAGTACTAAAAGTATTTGCAAATCTATTCGTTCTACAACTACCTAAGTTGCTTTACCCAGCTGATGTACAGCCGTTTTTCAATTAGTAGGTTACGGTATTACATAGATAGCTAAATTTACGTCCAATTGAAAAAGTATTTGACAAATATAGCACGCAAAATAGCATTATTAAAAATGTTTTTTTTATTTTGCGTTTGAAATTTCAAACGATATAATCTTTATTGTTGTATCCTTTAACAAAAAGCAGACATTTTGGAATCTAAGTCTAAAAAATCATTTTTAAAGAATAAGCGCAATTGGGTGGTAAGTTTTTTACACGTTTGCCTTTATCTTATTTTAGCTGGTGCGCTGACTTGGAGTTATCTGCATCAATTTAAACCTATATACGCTGGCAAGCTACAAATTAGTGGTTTGCAAGACACGGTACGGGTAGTTTATGATGCGCATGCTATTCCTCATATTTATGCTCAAAATCGCGAAGATGCTTTTTTAGCATTAGGCTATGTGCATGCACAAGAACGCCTTTTTCAAATGGAAATGATTCGCCGCCTCGCCTCAGGCAGGCTTTCAGAAATTTTGGGCAAAGACTTCTTAGCCACGGATATTCTATTCCGTGAGTTAGACCTTCACAAAAATGCTTGTACCTCGGCAGCCCTATACATGAATAGTCGTCATGAGCCTTATCAAAAAGCTGCTTTTGCTTATTTAGAAGGTATCAATCAGTTTATTTCCGAAAACCGTTTGCCGTTAGAGTTTAGCCTTTTAGGCATTGCCCCCGAGCAGTACAAACCCGAAGATTTGTATTTAATTACGGGCTATATGGCTTTTAGCTTTTCCTTTGCACTACGCACCGAACCTATATTAGATAAAATCTACCAAAACTACGATAGCAGCTACCTGGCGGAGCTCATACCCTCAGGATACGGAGAAAATCTCCCTCAAAATAATCATAGCAATGATACGCTCAAGACTAATTCTACGAAAAAAAAGGCACAGGAAGTAGCTGCTATTTTTTCTGCGGCATTAGACAAAATTCCCGTCCCCCTTTGGGTCGGTAGCAATAGTTGGATTCTTTCCCCTCAAAAAACAGCCTCAGGGAAAGTCCTTTTTGCTAATGATACGCATATTGCCTATTCGCAACCTTCGGTATGGTTCGAGGCGCATTTGCATGCGCCAGACCTCGATCTTTATGGTAATTTTTTGGCGGGTTTTCCTTTCCCCCCAGTAGGGCATACATTAGAAACAGCTTGGGGACTAACCATGTTCGAAAATGACGATATGGATTTGTATAGAGAAAAAATAAATCCCGAGGATAGTACGCTTTATGAGTTTGAAGGTGAATGGAAAAAATTTGAAATTCGTAGGGATACAATTCATATTAAGGGCAAAGATCCACATATTTTACAGGTGCGCAAAAGTCGCCATGGCAACTTGCTTTCACCTACGGCAAGCTCGCCTTTTAGCAATATTAAATCCGAAGAGTCGCTTTCGCTTTTCTGGACGTATAATCAATTCCCGAGTACATTATTAGAAGCTGCACACGCTTTTATAGATGCTAAAACGCCTGAGGAGTTTTCTCACGCCGCCGCTCAAATCGTAGCGCCAGGACTAAATATTATGTATGCCGATGCAGAAGGCAATATTGCTTATTGGGCAGCCGCCAAACTCATCAAAAGACCAGAAGGCATCAATAGCAAACTCATTCTCGATGGCACAAAGCGCAGCCACGAGCCACTCGGTTATCACAGTTTTAGTGAAAATCCACAACAAATAAACCCTACCGAAGGATTTATTTTTACAGCCAATCAACCTCAAAAACTTCAAAATCATTCTGAATTTTATTATGGATACTATGCCCCCCGAATGCGTGCGGACCGCATAGAAAAATATCTTGAAAGCAAAGAAAAATTTGATACCCAAGATATAAAAACTATGCTTGCTGATGATACCGTACAACTACATAGAAGCAATGCACAACAAATGCTTGCACAGCTTGCCAGCGTAGAAGTAGAGCAAACCCCACTCCGTCAAGAAGTTTTCAGTACGCTCCAAAACTGGAAAGGAGAGCACGCTATTGAAAGTCTTGCACCTACCATTTATTACAAATGGCTATATCATACGCTAAGGCTGGCTATGGCTGATGAGCTGGGTGAAGCCGATTTTAAAGCCTTTTTATCTACGCATTTTATGCAACGTGCAATCCCTGTTTTGATAGCCAATGATAAGAGTGTTTGGTGGGATAATATCCATACAGAAAATCACGAAGAAACAGCAAAAGAAATCATTACATCTGCTTTTTTACAAACCGTAGAGGAACTTAGTACGCAACTTGGTGGTAGTGTAAATACTTGGCAATGGGGAAAAGTACATACCCTTGAGCACGTACACCCAATAGCAAGAGGAATGCCAAGCATGGCAACAATTTTTAACGTCGGCCCGATGCCTGTGCCAGGCGGTATGGGAAGCCTAAACAATATACAGTTTAAACTCAACGGCGAAGGAGAGTACAGAGCAAGTTATGGACCAGCCATGCGTATTGTATTAGATTTTGCAGATGTTAAAAATTCTGAAAGCATAAATCCTACGGGGCAATCAGGTTCAGTATTTTCACCTTTTTATAGAAATCAGGCTACTATGTATGCAGAAAATCGCTTTCGCAAACAACACATGCACGCCGATAGCATAGCCGCAGAGACCATAGGTATTTTAGATTTGCTCCCTCAAAAAGCAAAAACAGAATAAGCAGCAACACACCAAAATACAACATAAAAACACTTATTTTTATTTGAATGAATATGATGCGAATATTTTACATGATTCTTATGCTTTTGTTTTTTTGTGTACAAAATGCTACGCAAGCACAAAAGCCCGAAGACTTTGATAAACAGTTTAAAGCCGCCAAAGCCTTATTAGATGCAGGAAACTTTGAAAAAGCGCAAATGGCTTTTTCGCCCATAGCACGCAAGCACGAAGCAAATGCGTACACGACCTATGCCCATTATTTTCAAGCCTTAGCCGCATACAAAGCAGGCAACAAAAACTTTGCGCAATCAGTGCTCAATAGACTTATTGATGACTACTCTGGTTGGGAAAATATCGAAGAGGCTTACTACCTGCGCGCCGCTATCGAACTCGAACAAAAACGACTCGAAAGTGCCATGAAAGACCTCAAACAAATCAAAAATCCTAAAATTCTAAAAGCAAGTGAAAATCTTAAATGGAAATATTTGCCCGAGTTTTCTACCGAAATACTTAAAAAAACATATAAAGCAGCCCCTAAGGATAAAGTGCTAGCCCAAGTATTAGCCCTACGACTGGAAGGGAGCACAAACCCCGAAGAACAAAAAATAAGAGAGCAAATCCTTGAAAAGTTTCCTGATAAAAACTTAGCAAGTACATCTAATTTGAGTAAAACGCAAAACCCACAGTTGCTTAAAAAGAAAGAAACTTATGCCGTAGCACTTATATTGCCTTTTATGGACGGCGAGCAGGGCTACTCACTTAGGGATATGCAATTTATATGGGATTTGTATGCTGGAATTAAAGTAGCACAAGAAACCTTAGAAGCCGAAGACAAAAAAATCAAACTATTGGTATATGACTCGAAACGAAGCCCCTCTACCATTCGGCGTATTTTAGAACATGAAGATTTCAAAAACGTGGACTTAATTATTGGTGGAATTTATCCAGAGGAACTTACACCCTTAGCTAATTATGCTGAAAAACAGCATATTCCTCTGCTTAACCCGCTGACAAGCAATCCAGATTTTATTGCTAACTCAAAGCAAACTTATCTGCTACACCCAAGCCTACGTACGCAAGCAAAGCAAATCGCTGCCTATACCTATAGTCAAATGAAGCGTCCTAAAAGTTATATTATCTACGGCGACTCTAAGCGCGATTCTGTATTTGCACACCTTTACCAACAAGAACTCCGCTTAAAAGGTAGCCGTGAAGTCGAGATAAAACAAATTGTATCTGACCGAAATACATTTAGAAATGTACAAAATTTTTTGAGCAAAGTAGCGCCCAAAGCCAGTAGGAGTGTTTCACAAACAGAAAAAAATGAACTCATACAAAGTGATACAACCGCACACGTCGTTGCCTTTACATCAGACCAAGCATTGGCTGCAAGCATAGTAAGTGTCATCACCTCATCACAGTCAGATATTCCATTATTTGTAGAAAAAGAATGGCTCAATTTTTCGCAAATTAGCTACGATATTTTTGAAAAAAAAGAAATTTATATCCTATATCCAGATTATTTTGTTCAAAATGAACACAATGAAGAGTTTACTAAAAAGTTTATCGAAAAAATGCAAATCATGCCTTCTGATTTTGCTTATATTGGATACGAAGCCTTACACTTTTTTGGCAATATGCTCGTAGCCTACGGCGAAAATTTTACTACTTATATGCGAGAAAAAGTAGCACAAGAAGGTGCATTTACTCCACTTTTAGACTATAACAATGCTTTTGACAATCAATTTGTGCCTATTTTTAGGATACAAAAAGGACAGCTCAAAATCATTAACTATGAACTCGAAGATGGAAAAAAAGATAAAAAAGAATAAGCGCTTCTACTAATATAGTTTATCATACTACTGTACATTCGCTAGCCAGAAATAACATTTCTCAAAGAAATGTTATTTCTAAAATTTAGCCATAGGCAGCTACTATCGCCGTGTTTGGAGTCCCTACCAAACATAAATAATAACGTAAACTACATTTATGCAAGTACTTAGATAGGCTAAGCACCCATAAAAAGGGTGTACATCAAGTTAGTAAATCGGCTTAGATAGTTTCTAATACTAACCGTTTTTAGCAAACTGTTAGGGCTAAAATTTAGCAAATTTGTCGTAAAACTCCATAAAAAAACACCTAAGCGTTCTTTGAAAAGAAAATTTAGGTGTTTTTTTGGATAAGTAAAGGCTAACTATCAGTATTATAGCCTCTTTTTTGGGCATATTGTTTTAGTCTATCTCGCAGAATACTGCGCGCACGGTGCAGCCTTGAGCGCACAGTACCAATAGGAATATCTAAAATAGTAGCCATCTCTTCGTAAGTAAATCCTTCCAAATCGCAAAGAATAATAACGGTGCGAAAATCTACAGGTAGGGAGTTTACAGCATTCGTAATTTCGTCGCCGAGCAAATTTTGGGTTGTCTCGGAGCGTAAATCTATGGTATAATCTGTATCAGAAACCGAAGAGTTGTAATATCCTTCGATTTCTTGATAATCAACCTTTGAGGGCTGCTTACTTTTTTTACGAAAATCATTGATAAAACTATTCTTTAAAATACGGAAGAGCCAAGCCTTAGCATTAGTGCCAGGCTCAAAAGACTCGATAAAACGAAAAGCCTTTAAGTACGTATCCTGTACCAAATCTTTTGCATTCTCTTCTGCAAGCGTTAATTTATACGCAAAATTATACATCGCATCTACATGCGGCATAAACTCTTCGTTAAAAATTTTTAACTTATCTTTTTCTGTGTATTCTCGAGACATAACTCGGATAAAATATGCTTTAAAATGGGTTTTATATCTAAAGTGGCTGATTTACAAAGCAATACCAATATAAAAAATTGGCTTTGTAAGGCAGTCAGTAAATCTTTTTGAAATTTACAAAAAAAAAAGCAATTAGGAAACTTTTTTGCAAATAGATTTTTCTAAAAAACGTAGAATGCAAAACTTTTGTTTTATTTGAAAAAAAATACTAACTTAAATAAGTTTTCGGACCACTATACATTTGTCAGTCAGAACTAACATTTCTCTAAGAAATGTTAGTCATAAGCTCATTTTTCCATGGCGTCAGGTTTGAAATCCCCACACTATGGAAAAATGTATAACAGTACGAAAAAAGTATGCCATAAAAAATAACAATTGCAATACAGCCCTTATAAAGCGCTTGATTTTAGTGTATCAAAACTGCTTACCTTAGGCTCTTTAGGATACAAACTATCAAGAAAATATAGCGGCAATCGTTTTTGTGGTTTTTCCATGCTCGCCATAGGGTTTGTCAAACCTACGACGCTATGGAAAATTTTATTGCTATAAAGCCTTAACTATTTGAATTTTATCATATTGTATTCAAACTAATCCCCAAAGTAATGTCTAAAAAAAGCAAAGAAGATAAAATTTTAGAAGAGTTGCGCCGCCGAGTTTTTGAGCGAGATGAAGAGCTAAAAAAACAGCAAGACACTGAAGATATACGCGCATCTACTCGGGAAGCCTTAGCAGATATGACTGCCCTCGATAACAGAGAAGTCGATAATATGTATCGTCAGATTGCTGCTGAAATGCATGCTAAAGAACAAAAAAAACAAAAGCAAATCACGATTATAGCTATTGCAGTGCTTATTATTGGGGCAGTTGCGGCTTGGTATGCCCTCAAACCCCCACCCGCAAAGCCACTTATTGTACTGCTTTCAGAAGATTTTTCTAATGCAGACTCAAGTATTTTTCCAATCATTGATAAAAGAGAATACCAACGCCGAGTAATAGACGGTGCTTATGAGTTCACTACTTTCGATAAAAAACAAGATTGGTGTTATTGGAAATCTATCAATAGAAAATCTATAAAAATTCCAAATGACTTTGTTTTTGAGGGTTTAGCCGAAGTAAAGGGCGAGCGTGCTGGCATGTTTGGATTTATGTGTGTGCAAGATAATGACCATTTTTATAGTCTTGTTTTGAATGATAAAAATAGAGCAGGAACGAGCTATCGTAAGGATAAAAAGTGGATTAGCAACGACTGGACCTCAGGCTCACTTCCTATATCTCAAGGGGCATCAGAAATCTATCGTTGGCGCATCGAAGTCGCAGGCAGGCAAATGACTTGGGCTGTCAATGGAGAAAAAATAAGTACTATAAGCCTCCCACAAGGTTTTTCCATCAACCATATTGCGATGCGCAACTGTCAGGGTGCATCAGTTTTGTTTGATGATTTGAGCATTAAGGACAAAGCAGGTAACGTTATTTTTAAAGAAGACTTTAGCAATCCAGACGAAGTGTATAGCGCTTTTAATGATATAGATGAAGTGTTTTTGCGTATCAAACCCAAAGATAGTGTATTGGTATTCAATAAAAATGAAGGCGATAACACTTGTGAAAGTATTTATACGATGCTTCCCAATACAGATAAGTTTTATAAAAATTGGCAAGTAAGCGTCAAGGCACAGTGGATAGAAAGCAAAGACAAAAAGTTTCACTTCGGACTTGCACTTGTTACAACCGATGCTAAAACCTATCAAATATTTTTAAATCCAGATGGTGAATCTATTTATAGGGCATTATCAACAAGTCAAAGTACTTTTACAAGTCCTACCAAAAGAACCAATTATACTTCAGATGGCAAAAAGGCATTTACGCTTACACTGCGCATAGAGGGCAACGAAATTTTAGGACTCGTAGAAAATCAGGTTATTTTGAAGCGCACTTTGCCTGATGATACAGTATTTTCGGAAGCCCAGCTCGTTGTTTGCAATACACAAATTGTGCATTTTGATGATTTTGAAGTGCGTAATTTGTATCAAGAAGAATAATTTTGATACCCATAAAGGCCTTTCCAAATACTTAAACTTGGAAAGGCCCTTATTGCGCCTACCGCCCCATCATCACAAAAGCACCCCAATAATAAGGCTCAGGAAACTGCGCTTTGAGCGAAAGCTGGGCATTTTTGAAGGCTTTCTGTTTGGGTTGCCCTGCAAGTAAGTTTTGGTAAAATGCCGACATCAAAACCTGTGTCGCTTCGTCAGATACTTTCCAAAGGCTCATGAGTACTGTCTTTGCACCCGCCTGCTGAAACGCACGCTGCAAACCGTACACACCCTCGCCCGATACTACATCGCCAAGCCCCGTCTCGCAAGCCGAAAGCACGACGAGCTCGGTGCCCTCGAGGCTTAAGTTCATCGCTTCGGCAGCATTGAGCACCCCATCTTCGCCTTCAGGGTTGGGCGTTTCGCTACCTGCCAAAAGCAAACCAGAGCGCATAAAAGGATTTTCTAATAGCGTGCGCGTCTCGGCAGTAGCCAAATCTTTTACGTCCTCTTCATCAATAGGCGGCACGAAAAATCCATGTGTAGCCACGTGCAGAATCGTAGGCGATTTAAAACTTTTAAAGTTCTCTTCGCTCGCCTCTTTACCTATAAAACTCTGGGTTTTGATATTTTTGGCTTTGAAATAGCTTGCAATATTCTCGACTTCAGTTTTGGTGCCAGGGAGTAGGGCTATCCTACCTCGCTGCCCTACGATGCGTTGCAATGCCGAGAAGCTACGGTCGTCGCCCTCGATAGTTTCTATATCTTCTTCGAGATTGTAGGTCGGGAAACCCAAAAGATAAGCGCGGTAGTTTTCAAAGTTTTGGCTCAAATCTTTTTCATCGCCGCCGTATTCTATCAAATCGCGGCTTGTGCCTATGAGTTGAATATTCTCTTGCTCGAGCAAATACTGATTGGTCTCGGGGTTGCGCAGGCTACTCAAACTGATTTGATGATACACGCCGTCAGGTGAGAAGTAAATCTTATCAAAACCTTTTTTGTTCATCTGCTCGAGCTTATCGGCAATCGGTTTCCAGTATTGATTGTAAGAGTTTTCGTCCTCTATTTTGAACTCAACAGCTTTTTTATAATAATTCAAAAGTTTGGTTTCCAGCTCCTCGCCGTTTTCAATTACAATCATCTCGGGGTGCTTTTTGGTTTTGCGAGAGACGAAAAGGGCGATGTAGGTGGTGTCCTGTTCTAACTCCCCCCTTTCATTGACACTTGAAGAGTAAACACTTCGTAAAATATCGACGGCTACTTCATTTTTTTCCAAGTTCTTTTGTACTTGCTTCCAATTGTATGTTTGCACTTGTGCATTTTTTGCAAAGAGTTCGGAAGCGCGCGAGAGGTTTCGCTCGTTTTCGTTAATGGCTTCAGCCATTGCCTTCGCATCTATGCCCTTTTCTTGCTGCTGGGCATCGGAGAGTTGCAAAGCATCGTTATACTCACGCTTGAGCATTTTCCATTCTTCAAAATCTCTAATCAGCGTGCTATCACCACTGCTGAGGATTTGCTGCCTCATTTTTTGGGTAGAGGAAAAAATGAGCCCCTTACGAAACAAATTCAAATCGTAAAGTTCACTAATCGCTTGGGGATTCTGCTCATGATAAACTACCATAAAAGACTGAAAAGTATTGAAATTAGGACTCTTAGTCGCTAAATAGCCTTCGCGCTCGTGCTCGGAAAAGATAGGGAGTAGGTTTTGGATTTCGGTAAGGTTTCTATCCAACAAAAGACTCGAGTATTGATAGGCTTTAGCATAGTCTCCCAAAAGCCAATAAGACATACTCAAGTTTTTATATAAAATATCCACGTACACATTCTCTATATTACCTAATGCTTCTGCTATTTCTAATACTTCCTCAAAGATGGGAATCGCTTTTTCAGGCTTTCGCTGTACTAAATTCAAACTGCCTATAGCGTTTAGCGTAATTATATAGTCTATGTGCTTTTCCCCTGCGATTTCAATATAAGTGTCTGCGGCTTCTTTATACAACTTTTCTGCCTCTTCAAACCGGAGTTGTTTTTGATATACATTTCCCAAAGAAGTGCATGCTTTGGAATACATGATCGTATTTTTACCAACAGCTTCGCTCTGAATGCGCTGTACTTCTTTAAATAATAGCTCCGCCTCCGCATAAAAAGCATCTCGCTCTTCTTGGTCAGCAGCAATTTCATCCCCCATTGTAGAATTTAATAATCCTATATTAAAGACTACTTTCGCATATTCAGGGTGCGCACTGCCTACTATGTCTTTCTGTACTTCTAATGCCTGCTCGTATTGCGGTAGTGCCTGCTTATATAAGCCCATTTTTTTATAAAAAACAGCTAATTGGTTACAAGCCTCAGCATATCGGGTATGTTTTTTCCCCAGTACCTCGCCATAAATTTGCTTTGCTTCTAATATTAAACTTTCTGTTTTTTTGTACCGCCCTTGACTTTGGAGTATCTGACCATTCAAAAGACAAGCCATTGCATACGAAGGATGCTTTTTGCCTAATAGCTTTTCGTAGCTATTTTTTAGCTCCACAGTCAGTAGTTCTGCCTCTTTGTAGCGGTAGCTTTTGATGTATATATTAGCGAGGTTATATAAGGCATTGAGGTAGTTGCCCGTTTCTTTGCCCGAGACATTTTCGTGAATATTTTTAGCCTGTATTTGCAGTTTTTCGGCTTCACTGTAGCGATCCAGATAAGAATAAGTGTTTGATAAGATAGTGCATATATATGCGTAGGTTGTATTTTCTTGCCCAATGACAGAATCCGCTAAACTTTTTATTTCTAAGAGTAAAATTTCGGCTTCTCTGTAGCGCGCCGTCTCTTGGTAAAGGGCAGCTAGGTTCACGTTATAATGGATAAAATAAAGGTTTTGTGTTCCTGTAAGTTCTTTTTGAATTTGAATGACTTTTTTATACATTTCTTCTGCCTGCTGATAGTTACCTTGTTTGTGGAAGGCACTAGCTAATCGGTTCGTAATATTTAAAGTTTCTTGATGCTTTTCGCCATAATGCGCTTCATATATAGATAGTGTCGCTTCATAATGTAGAATAGCTTTTTTATAATTGTTAAGTTCGTAGTAAGCAACACCCAGCAAGAAATGAAAAGGAGCATAATCTATATGCTTTTCGCCTACTAAGTTTTTTTGAATTTCTAAGCCTTCTGTGTAAAACGCTGTGGCTTCTTGATATTTTTGTTGCACAAGAAAAAGATTGCCTAACGTACGTAGTGTTTCTGTAAAAGCTTTACTTTGCTTACCTTCTGCCTTTTGAGTGAGTGTACTGACCTTTTGATAGTAAGTTTCTGCTTGGGGATATAATTGACGTATTTCATACGTAGCACCAATAGTTTGTATGAGCTTCCTATAAGAATAGTCTAATGTATCAGCTTGCGTTTTACGGATTAAAACGGCTTTTTGAAGATGCTTATCGGCGTTTTTGTAATCTTTTTGATAAAAGTAAGACCGTCCTATCTCTGTAAGAGCTTTTGCGTAAAGCGTATCTTTTTCGCCAACATCTTTACTTATTGTCTTACTAATTTCTTTTAACTTGATATCTAATTCTCCAAAATCAGTAGCGGTAGCTATTTCCCTCCCCAAGCTATCCAACTCCTTCCATCTATCGGATTGGGCTTGGGCTGCGAGCGGAAAAATAAGAAATAATAGACAAATCAAGGCGAGGGGACGAGACATGAGTGAGTAGTTTTTGTGTGGAGTAGTAAGTAATGTCATTATATACGCAGTTTGTTTACACATTGTTTTGATTTAATTGATTTTAATTGGGATTTATAATTGTTGGTGCTTAGGTTATCAAAAATAAAAGGAATTTTTTTTGTATTTGGTATAAAATTGCTTACTTTAAGCATCAAAACTTGAGGCTTATAAGCCTATCATACTCTTACAAAAACCCAAAATATAATGCGCGAAATACTTCCATCAGTCTTGGTTTCGCACCCTACGTCAAAACTCAAAGGCGAGGTGCTCTTGCCGAGTTCTAAAAGCGAGAGCAACCGCTTACTTATTATCCGAGCCTGTAGTCGTCAAAAATTTGAGATTCATCGCTTGTCAGAGGCTAATGATACTAAAGTTTTGTCAGCAGCCCTTGCATCAAAGAGCGATAATCTCGATGTCGAAGATGCTGGTACGGCTATGCGATTTCTTACTGCCTATAAAACAATCAGCAATCAGCCTTGTGTGCTTCGTGGCTCCCCTCGCATGCATGAGCGTCCGATAGCTTATTTGGTAGATGCACTACGGCAAGTTGGGGGTAAGGTTAGTTATATGGAAAAAGAGGGCTTTCCACCACTAAAAATTGAAGGTTTTGAGCCTTATTCAGAGGTTTATCAACTCAAAATTAAGGGCGATATTAGCAGTCAGTTTATTTCTGCATTGATGCTTTCGGCACCGCTTTTGCCTAAGGGTCTGATATTAGACATTATGCCCCCTATACTTTCCGCACCTTATATACAGCTTACTGCTGAGCTTATGCAAAACTTTGGAGTGCTCTTGAGCTGGACAGAAAACCGGCTTATGATACCGCATCAAGAGTATGAAGGGCAAGATTGGGAGGTAGAAAGCGACTGGTCGGCAGCGAGCTATTGGTATGCTATGGCAGCGATAGCCAAAGAAGCGGATATTTTTCTTAAAGGATTGCGCCACAACTCCTTGCAAGGCGACGCACGTATTGCAGAACTTATGGAAAAAGTAGGCGTAAGCACAACCTTTGAACGAGACGGCGCACGCATCGTAAAAATAGGGGGAAATAAAAACAAATGGCAATTAGACCTCAAAGATGAGCCCGATTTAGCGCAAACCCTTGCTGTATTGGCAGCAGCGCGAGGGATGGAAATGCGTTTGAAAGGTTTACATAACTTACGGCTCAAAGAAACTGACCGCATTCAAGCCTTACAAGACTCTCTTTTGCAAGTCGGTATCCATAGCGATACGCCAGCGGCGGGGGAATTGCTTATTCATAAAGGCAAAGCACAACCTCAGCCTAAGGAATCCGTATTAACTTATGACGACCACCGTATGGTCATGTCTTTTGCACCTTTAGCATTACTATCGCCTATTCGCTTAGCTCAACCCGAATCGGTAGCTAAATCCTACCCTCGTTTTTGGGAAGATTTAAAAGCAATGGGCTTTGAGTTAAAGTTTTCGCAATCGCTTTGATATAGAAAATAATGAGGCTTTACGTGGGTGGTGCTCAAAAGGTATACAAAACAACAGGCCTTTTTAATTGTTTAATAAGCTCATAAACAGCGACCTGCTGAAATAATAAAAAAGCACTGCTGCTTAGTAGCAAAATTCTAATTTTATACCGTATTTATCATTCTAAACACAACATATCATGGGAAAACAAATCTGTATGGGTGCGATGATGACTTGCACAATGGGGGCAGCTCCAGCCTCGCTTATTGTAGCACCCACGAATAAAGTGATGGCGGGTAAAATGCCTGCGGCTAATATCATGGATAATAAACCCTTTGCCAATATTCCCACTTTTGGTACTTGCCGAAGCCCCGCCAACCCTGCTGTAGCCGCCGCTACCGCCGCTAATAAAGGCGTACTTACGCAGATGCCTTGCGTACCGGTTATTCCAGCGCCTTGGATACCGGGCGTTCCACAGGTAATGATTGGCAAAATGCCTGCTTTGAACGATACTTGCAAAGTAATGTGCCAATGGGCAGGGATGATTAGCTTTACTACGCCGGGACAGTTTACAGTCAATGACTAAAAATTAAGGTTTAGCACTCACTCTCTTTTCAGCAGCGGTGAGTGCTAAACCCTCATAGACTAATCTTTTGGATACATTTTGTCGCGCAAGTCAGACATTCTATCCACTATGCCATCGGGTGCATCGTATTCGTTTTGCAATTGAAAAGGCTCACCGTCGATATTACCGTATATACGTTTGTCGTTTTCATTGTAATCTCTTACAATTTCGGCTTGGTTGTGCCCATCAGGAGCACAAGAGAAGGTAGCAAAAGCTAATAAAAGGACTGCTACGCCCGAGAAAAATTTCTTATTCAACTTCATATTTACTAAAGGTTTGTTTGCTTTAAATTGATTATCAAAATTCATACTACTATACATTTTTGCATAGCGTGGGGGTTTGCAAACCCCCACGCTATGCAAAAATGGGCTTAGCAATAACATTTCTCAAAGAAATATTATTGCTGGATAGCGAATGCCTAAGTATTATGATCAAAATTACAAAATCGTATCTTAATAACAAAATTTTGATTTCTTTATTTCAGATTTCTCGATAAAAATTGTTAAGCAGTCCGAATTTGCTAAGCCTGCAAAGCTGGCGGGAAAAAACACTATTTCTACAAAATCTAAAAAAAAATCATATTTCTTTGGGATTTTAAAAGTAATTATGTAGCTTTGCAGTCTTGTTTATAAGAAACTCGTTTTAGTCTAAATAGATACATCGCAAAAAAACAGATAATCGTATGGCAAACCATAAGTCAGCCTTAAAGCGTATTCGTTCTAACGAAGCGAAACGCCTGCGCAATCGTTACCAACTCAAAACTACGCGCACTTACATTAAGCGTTTACGCACCGCAGAAAACAAAGAGGAAGCTGAAAAAATGCTCCCCGAAGTGTTTTCTATGATTGATAAATTAGCAAAACGCAATATCATTCATAAAAACAAAGCAGCCAATAACAAATCTAAATTGGCTAAGCACGTAGCTTCACTCTAAAACTTAACCCTTTAGGGGAAAAGCTAAGAAATAATAAGCCCGCAAAATAATGATAATTCATTATTATTTTGCCGGGCTTTACGCTCTGTAGTTCAAGGCTTTTTCAGTCTCTACAAATCAAACAAAATGCTGTTAAGTGCCTTGATTAAGACGGGCATTTCAAAACTACTTACCTCGTTGGTGCTTAATGTGGAGAGCAAACACGGCGAACGCTGTTTTTTTCAGGCATAAGATTAAAGCTGTTAAAAAAATAATATTAAAACCAAGTACTTATATTTTGTTTTTAGCTTCCCCCCCAACCCTTCCTAATTTTAGGCGGGAAGCCCAAACTTTCCCACTCCCCACCTTTTCAAAGCGGGGATTAAGGGGCATCTGAAAAATGTCTTACAAAAATACACAAGTAAATATAGGCTTGTAACTATTGTAAGCGCTGATTTTATTGCGTTTTTAAACAGCCTCCTCCTTATATTATTAAGGATTCAATATGAAATGCACTCTGCTTAATTGCATAAGCAGTATTGTCCACGACTAAAGACCCCTGGCCACCAAGCATTAAAGCGCGATTATCTGCAATATGTCCTGCGGGGAAATCAAAAACAATAGGAATGCGAGGGTTAGTAATATGCGCACGAATTACATCAGCTACTTCTGCACCGTATTCATTAGGGGTTTCGCGTAATCGATTAAAACTACCGAGGATCAATCCACTGATAAGCTCGAGCTTGCCCGCCCTTCGCAGTTGCCATAGCATTCGGTCTATAGCATAAATCGCTTCGCCGACTTCTTCAAGAAAAAGTATAGCCCCTTGTGTTTGAATGGAGGTTTCTGTACCCAAACTATTGACAATCATACTTAAATTTCCACCAACGAGCTTTCCCTTTGCTATCCCCTCTTGGTTATTTTGATGCGATACGCCACTTATTATTGAGGGCTCACCTATTAGTTGTTGCCAAAGCGAGTTTAATGCTTTCTCATTGCCTTCCCAGCTAAACTGCACGGGCATTATCGCATGCAAAGAAGCGTAGCCGAGCTGCTGGAGCTTGAGGTGTAAAGCTGTAATATCACTAAATCCGACAATCCACTTGGGCGATAAGCGAAATTTCCGCCAGCAAATATTATCCAAATATTGAATAATTCCATAGCCACCACGTGCACAAAGAATAAGACGATAATCTGGATTATCAAGGGCATTTTGCAAATCTGAAAGCCTTGCCTCTCGTGTAGCAGCAAATCTATAATAATTATCCGTAGCATGAGGAGCGACCTGAACAATAAGCCCCTGCCGCTCGAGCCACTGCCTTGCTAATGCAATTTTTTCTACTGCGACTACACCTGAGGGCGCAACAATGCAAACTTTATCTCCTTTTTTTAAAAACGGGGGTATTAAACTTTTCATTTTATGTTTGTTTTGGGTACAAATCCTCTGTTATGCTCAAAAAGATTCTCCAATGAATATATAAAGCCCATTTCCCTCTTTGGTAAGTGCAAAATCTACACGTGTAAAAATATCCTTCTTGGGGAAAACCAAAAAACGCAAACCTGCGCCACCCGCCCATACAAAATTTTGGGCAGAGAAATCCCTATCAAAAACCGTTGCCATACTTCCAAATACGCTTGCGCCTATGCGTTTGCTAAAACCTAAGGGTAAGGGTAAAAATCGCATTTCGGCTTGTGCGGCTATTTGATTGTTATCCCGGAACCGCCCAGTATAGTAGCCGCGCATCATACTTTCTCCACCCATTAAAGCTAATTGATTGAAAGGCACATCGCCCCTGCTAAACTGACCGAGGAGCTGCCCGGCCAATACGTTATTTCTACCTACCGGACGAAATATCCTTGTATCAGAAATCAAAGTATTGAATCTAAAAGTACTCAAATGAGGACTATAATGCAAAAACCCTAACTCAGAGAAAAAACCATCACGCACATTTAAGACATTATGCCGATTGTCATAAACAATCCCCAAACCTACACCAAAATTGTTCGAGCCCATAGCACCAAGTGGTAAGTAGGGCGGGTTGGCTTCATCAGCAGGCACAAAGTTTACACGGCTTATACGTTGAAAATCAAGTTCTAAACCAATAAAAAAATCTTTTTTGACTTTGCGCAATACACGCTGCTTGAGCAATATCTGATTGGCATCTACCCTTGCTGTATATTCGCTCGGCGTATCCATACCAATGCCGTAATAAAAAAGTGGAAAACTCTGCAAGCGAGTTCGCCCTAAGAAAAACCATTTGTCTTCGTGTGTATAAATTGCTTGGTCGAACCACAATCCATACTGATTTTCTAAGGTAAAGAATGTAAAACCATTGATTTCGCTCAATCGGTTTGTCGTATCGCGATTAGCATAAAACACTTGCAGTGTGCTCAAACCAATCTCCCAGCTTGTCTCTGGGGAATAGGCTAAAGTTGGATACACCAAAAACTGCGGTTTTGCAATATCGCTTGTATCTTTAATAAAATTATTGATATAACGACCGATAAAACTTTGTGCCGATGCCTTCTCCATAGATATGTGTAATAAAATACAGAGACAGCTCAAGCGAAAAAGCCATTTTAACATGACAATAAGGGGACTGTAAAAGGTATAAATAAATAAGCGTGCAAATCTACTCAAACATACTCTTTTTTTGCAAACAATTACATATTATCTGTTTTAGAAGCAAATTGTTTAAGAATTATTTAGTGTTTTTATGGTATTTTTTATCAAAAGTATGACTTTTGTCATATTTGAACCTGACAAAAGTCATAGTCAAACCCTGACAAATGTCATAGTATTTACCAATAAACATAAGTATATTTGTAAATGTAAAAATGAGTAGGCTACGCCAGCCTATCTTAATTTTGCAAAAACTGATATTTATCAGGTTTCTATATGACAAATATCATATTCGAACCTGACAAATGTCATAGGAATTAGCCTGTAGGCTTAGTACCTTTGTATAAGCTAATAAAAGCCCAACAGACATGCAAATTATATTTATTCTTATTGGAGTCAGTCTCCTTGTCGCTGTCGGTTTTCTTACTGCCTTTTTGTGGTCGGTAAAGAGCGGTCAGTACGAAGATACAACAACTCCGGGTATGCGAATTTTATTTGAAAACGATGAAAGACAACAAAATGACGACGGAACAGAATCTGCAACAGCAGGCGGGGAGGGTAAGTAAGCCCCCCAAATTAGAGCACTTTGAATATGACAATGTCATTGTGCGTGATTTTGCTTTTGCCACAGCCTTTTGGGGTATTGTGGGCATGCTCGTCGGTTTACTGGCCGCACTCGAGCTTGCGCATCCTATGTTTAATATGAATACAGCAGAGCTTACCTTTGGTAGGGTTCGTCCTATTCATACGAATGCGATTATTTTTGCCTTTGTTGGCAATGCGATTTTTACAGGTGTTTACTATTCCTTGCAGCGTCTTTGCCGTACACCTATGTACAGTAAGATATTAGGTAGAGTTCACTTTTGGGGTTGGCAGCTTATTATTGTAGGAGCTGCTGTTACTTTAGCCTTAGGTTATAACACTACGAAAGAATACGCCGAGCTTGAGTGGCCTCTTGACATTGCGATTGCTTTGATTTGGGTAGTTTTTGGTGTGAATATGTTTATGACCATTATGCGCCGTCGCGAGCGTCATTTGTACGTAGCGATTTGGTTTTATATTGCTACATTCGTAACCGTAGCGGTTTTGCATATTGTAAACTCCTTAGCCGTACCTGTTGATTTTTGGAAGAGCTATTCTATGTTTGCGGGTGTTCAAGATGCCCTTGTGCAGTGGTGGTATGGACACAATGCGGTAGCCTTCTTTTTGACAACGCCTTTCTTGGGTTTGATGTATTACTTTATTCCTAAGGCAGCGAACCGTCCTGTATATTCATACCGTCTTTCAATTATTCACTATTGGGCACTGATATTTATTTATATCTGGGCTGGTCCTCACCATTTGCTTTATACAGCCCTTCCTGATTGGGCGCAAGCCTTAGGTACTGTATTTTCAGTGATGCTTATAGCACCCTCTTGGGGTGGTATGCTCAATGGATTGCTTACCCTTCGCGGTGCTTGGGATAAAGTACGTACTGATCCTGTTTTGAAGTTTTTTGTAGTAGCTGTTACGGCTTACGGTATGGCAACTTTTGAAGGTCCTATGCTTTCATTTAAGAATGTAAATGCTATGAGCCATTATACGGACTGGACTATTGCCCACGTACACGTAGGTGGTTTGGGCTGGAACGGTTTCTTGACCTTTGGTATGCTCTATTGGTTGATACCACGCCTTTACAATACCAAGCTATACTCCTTATCACTTGCTAATGCGCATTTTTGGATAGGCACACTCGGTATTTTATTCTACGCTATTCCGCTTTATTGGGCGGGCTGGACGCAGTCTTTGATGTGGAAAGAGTTTACAGACGGTGGATTTTTGAAGTACAAAAACTTCTTAGAAACCGTTACGCAAATCATACCGATGTATATCATGCGTGCCTTTGGTGGTGCACTCTACCTCTCTGGTGCTTTGATTATGGTTTATAACCTCTTCAAAACTGTAAAACAAGGCGAGCTTGTACGCACCGAAAGCGCAAGCGCACCTGCACTGAAAGACCAAGAGTTTCACGGCGGTGGGCACTGGCATACTTGGATAGAGCGTCGCCCTGTACAGATGCTTTTCTGGACAACGATTGCCATTCTTATCGGTGGTGCAATAGAATTTATTCCGACGGCACTTGTCAAATCTAACGTTCCGACGATAGCCTCTGTGATGCCTTATACGCCTCTTGAGTTGCAAGGACGCGATTTGTATATGCGCGAAAACTGCGTAGTATGTCATTCACAAATGATACGCCCGTTCCGTTCGGAAACCGAACGCTATGGTGAGTACTCTAAGGCAGGCGAGTTTGTATATGACCGTCCGTTTATGTGGGGTTCTAAGCGTACAGGTCCTGATGTACACCGCATTGGTGGTAAATATCCTGATTCTTGGCATTATGAGCACATGCTTGAGCCTACATCAATTTCACCGGGTTCGATTATGCCTGCTTATCCTTGGCTTATTAGTAATCAGCTCAACAACTCTTCTATTGAAAAGAAGATTGAAGTATTGCGTGGCTTAGGTGTACCTTATGAAGAGGGCATAGAAGCCAATGTTCACGAGATGATGAAAGCGCAAGCCGATGAAATTACGGAACGTTTAGCAAAAGACGGTATTGAAGTCAAGAGCGATAGAGAAATCATAGCATTGATTGCTTACTTGCAACGTTTGGGTACGGACATTAAGGGTACGCCAGAGTCGCAACGCCCACGTAAATAAATTTATAAAATTGTTTGCCTTCTGCAAAGAGTGTGCTTATAACTTTTTGCAGAGGGGCAATTTTCAAAAAATAAACCCTTTGTTATTATGTATAAAGAAGCCCTACGCGCCTTAGAAAACATAGAGATATTTCCCATCATAGGACTTGTTATCTTCTTTGGTGTATTTTCTTTTATGATTTATATGGTAATTCGCATGACGAAAAAAAATGTAGATTACCTTTCTAATATTCCTTTGAACGAGGATAAAACCCCAAACTTTACACATACAAATGAAAAATCTTAAATATTCCTTATTCGCTATCCTTGCTATGCTACTGCCAGCATCAGCAATGGCACAAGAGGAAGCTTCTGCTAAGAGTTATTCTACTGAGGAGCTTGCACTCTTCCTGCTTGCAGGTGTAATATTATTGGTATGCATACTTTTGCTTAGTATGGCAGGCAGTATTTATTCGCTTGTCGGTGCTATGGGCAAAGCCAAAAGAATGGCTAAGGCTAAAGCTGAAGGCAAAGAGATAGAACCCGAAGTATCGCTTACTTTCGGTCAGTGGTTTTGGCAAAAGTTTAATGCTGCTAAGCCCGATAAAGAGGTTATGCTCGACCACAATTACGACGGAATCCGCGAGCTCGATAACGACCTCCCACCATGGTGGAAATACGGTTTCTACCTCTCTATTATTTTTGCACTTGTATATGCTTATATGCACTTCACAGGCAAAGCCGATGATTCTATTACTGAATACAAAGCAGAATTAGCACAAGCTGAAATCGTTAAAGCTGCCTACTTAAAGCGACAGGCCATGTCTATTGATGAAAAATCTGTAACAGCACTCCCAGAAGGCGATGCTGGTATTGCTAACGGTAAGAAAATCTATATGGACAACTGTAGAGCCTGCCACGGCGACTTAGGACAAGGAGGCGTAGGTCCGAACTTGACTGATGAATATTGGATTCACGGCGGCGATATCAAAGATATTTTCAGAATTGTAAAATATGGCGTTACTGAAAAGGGTATGTTAGCGTGGCAATCGCAACTTTCACCTAAAGAAATGCAAGAAGTATCGAGCTATATCCTTACCCTACAAGGTACGAACCCGCCAAATGCTAAAGAACCGCAAGGCGAAAAGCAAGAAACACAAGAACTTCCAGATGCTTCAGAAGAGGAGCAGCAAGAGGAAGAAGAGACGACAGAAATCTAATAACAAAACAAATAAATACTACTCACTACCTTTATAGACTTGCTAAGCATAAAGCTAATTGCCTTTTAGCAGGCTTAGTAAGTCTATAAAAATACTTATCGAACTAACAGTTCTCAAAGAACTGTTAGTTCTGATTAGTATTTTACACATCAAAATAACAAAAGCTAAGAAACGCTCGGCGCGCTATCAATGAGCGTTTCTATGCTTTAATCTACAAAACAAAATACAGAATCTTTTTCTTTTAATTTCCCAAAAACAAAATGAAGCCGAACGATTTTAAAGATAGCAACCCCGCACCGCAAGAAGAGGAATCTTTCCGAGACCGCATGTCAAATGTGGACAAAGATGGCAACCGAATTTGGATTTATCCGACAAAGCCAAAAGGGAGATATTACAATTGGCGCAAAATTACATCAGTTGTACTTTTAACGTTTCTATTTACAGGTCCTTTTATCAATATTGGAGGCCTGCCGTTACTTAGGCTTAATCTTTTAGAACGCAAGTTCTATATTTTAGGAACGCTTTTTACACCACAAGATTTCTATATTTTTGTTATTGGTGCACTTTTGTTTTTAGTATTTATAGGTATTTTTACTGTCGTCTATGGACGTGTATTTTGTGGCTGGGTATGCCCCCAAACCATTTTTATGGAGATGGTATTTAGGCGCATAGAATACTGGATTGAAGGCGATGCAGGCAAGCAACGTGCCTTGAACAAAGCGCCTTGGACAAATCAAAAAATATTCAAAAAAACGACAAAGCACACCATATTTTTGGCTATATCGCTGATTATATCTCATACATTTCTTTCCTATGTTGTAGGACCGAGCCGTGTGTATGAAATTGTCAGAAGTGGTCCGATTGAAAATTGGGGACTTTTTACAGGTTTACTCATTTTTACAGGGCTATTTTATGGTGTATTTGCCTTTTTTAGAGAGCAAGTTTGTACTCAAGTTTGCCCTTACGGACGTATGCAAGGCGTACTTCTAGGTCAGGATTCTATATCCGTAGCCTATGATTATGTACGCGGTGAGCCACGTGGGAAAGTAAAACGCAATATCAATCAAGAAGAGCTTGGAGATTGCGTAGATTGCGATATGTGTGTCAAAGTATGCCCTACGGGTATTGATATTCGGGACGGTGTGCAGCTCGAGTGTGTAAATTGCACCGCTTGTATTGATGCTTGCGATGATATTATGGATAGATTTAATCGCCCAAGAGGCTTAATTCGTTATGCCTCGCCTCGTGAAATAGAGGAAAAATTGCCTTTTAAAATCTCTCCACGTATGATTGCCTACTCGGTAGTGCTTTTTATTCTGGCGGGTGTGATGACAAGTATGCTACTTTTGAGAAATACGGTAGAGGTTGTTGTTATCAGAACTGCGGGTCAGACGTATCAAATGACGGAAGAGGGTAATGTAAGAAACCTTTATACGGTACAACTTAGCAATAAAACCGATGAGGAGCTGCCCATTCAATTTGTGCTTTTAGAACCAGAGGGCAAGCTTATTCCTATACAAGAAAAAATGATACTTGGAGGTGAAGGCTCACTTAATGCAGCCTTTTTCATAGAAATTGCACCTGAAAAGCTCAATGGCGCACGCAATGATATTCTTATAGAAGTCAGAAGTGAGGAACGAATATTAAAGGTCGTCAAGAGTAATTTCTTAGGTCCGAATCCTAATTAGGAAATCCTGTTGTAGGATAATCAAGTACAAACAGTTTTTAAAAAATGTTTGTACTTGATTATCAAACTATTGAAATTTTATTACACCTACACATCAAACAGAATCAAAAATTATGAAAATCAAATTTAACTGGGGCACAGGTATTTTTATCACTTATGTGATTTATATGATAGGCATTATGAGTTTGGTTATTAGCTTTATTACACAAAAAATAGACTTAGTAACACCTGAATATTATGCCGAAGAGATTGCTTATCAAGATAGAATTGATGACATCAATAATGCGCGTTCGCTCGCTGCACCTATAGTGTTGGCGCACGATAGCGAGCAGCAACAACTTGCTTTTGAGTTTTCGGAGGAGGCGGCACAAGCCGAGGGTACAATTTATTTTTTCAGACCTTCTGATAAAAATTTAGACAAAACCCTGCCCTTTGTGCTCGAGCAAGAACTTACACATAGTGTAGCCACCAATGACTTAGCCAATGGACTTTGGAAAGTCAAAATTCAATGGAAAAAAGATGGAAAATCTTTTTATGAAGAACATACGTGGGTAAAATAAGTATTTTATGAACTGGAAAGTTATATATATATCGCACAAAACAGCACCTATTGAAGTGCGCGAACGTTTTGCATTAGACGAGATGCAATGCGAGAGGCTTATGCTCGATTTGAAAGATAATCATCAAATTGAAGAAGCACTTGTAGTCTCGACTTGCAACCGAACAGAAATATATTACAACGCTAATCAAAATATTTTGAACAGTGTGGTTGCGCTTTTGCATCAATATAAAAATATAGAGACTGAGTGCGCACATCATTTTGCTTATTTGGAAGAGTCAGCGCAAGCAATTATGCGACTTTTCCGAGTAGCCGTAGGCTTAGAGTCGCGTGTAGTAGGCGATTTACAAATTTCGTTTCAAATAAAACAAGCCTATCAGCTCAGCAAAGAGTTGGCTATGGCAGGCGCATTTTTGCATAAACTTATGCGAAGCATAAGCCACGCTAATAAACGAGCAGCCAAAGAAACAGAGTTTAGAGACGGTGCAGCTTCTGTATCTTACGTTACAGCAGATATATTGCGCGCTTTGATTCAAAATATAGAAAATGCTAAAATTTTGGTCTTAGGAGTAGGCGCAATCGGTACGGATACAGTAAGGCATTTGCATAAAATGAAAATCAAAAATGTGAGCATCTGTAACCGTACATTCTCTAAAGCTGCTATGCTCGCCTCAGAACACGCTTATGAAGTCATTGATTTCGAAAATGTAGAGCAGGCTATGCTCGATGCCGACGTGATTATATCTTCTATCGCAACGAAAGAAGCTTTTATAACACCTCAAAAACTTGCAACAATAGCCCCCTATCGGTATAAATTTATTTTCGACCTCTCGGTGCCCCGTAGTGTAAGCACAGAATGGAGCGATATGCCACAAGTTGTACTCTATAATATCGATGACATCAGAAACCACTCTGCAGAAACTATGGCAAAAAGAAAAGCGGCCATACCACAAGTAGAAAATATTATACTCGATGCTTTCGCTGAATTTATTACGTGGACAGAAGAACTTATTTTACACGACGCAATACGACAACTCAAAGCAAGGCTCGAGCATATTAGAAAGGAAGAACTCGCTCGTTATCAAGGAAAAATTAAATCAGAGGAGTCTGAATTATTAGAAAAAGCCACCGAAAATATCATTCAAAAAATATTAAAAATGCCAGCTGTAAATCTTAAAGCAGCTTGCCATAGTGGCGATGCTACACCACTTGTAGCCATACTCGATAGCTTATTTGCACCAGCAAAAGAAGCTACTGCTTAGATTTGGCATTGTTGTTTTTGCTTTTCATGTGAAGTCAAAATTATGTTATACATCGCTTTTATTACTGGACTTTTAGGTAGCTTACATTGCTTAGGCATGTGTGCGCCTATTGCACTTAGCCTGCCTTTTGGTAAGGGGTTAAAAGGGCATCTCAGACACGCACTCTATCAAATAGGGCGTTTGAGCACCTATATTTTCTTGGGGGCAGTAATTGGTATGGTAGGACAAGCGTTGTATTTAGTGGGCTTTCAGTACTATATTTCTATGACGGCTGGAATTATTTTAGTACTTTTAGGGCTTTTGGCTGTCAATTTAGATACTTGGCTTTATAAAATTCCTTTTTTTTCTATGCAAATGCGTCGAATTAGTGCAGTTTTAGGAAAATTACTCACCAATAAAAATACAGCGAGTATGTTTGTCGTAGGATTACTCAATGGTCTGCTACCTTGTGGGCTTGTCTATACAGCTCTACTCGGTGCAGTAGCCGCAGGCGACGGACCCTCGGGTGCACTTTTTATGGGTATTTTTGGGCTCGGCACACTACCTGTGATGGCAGCAGCTGGTGCGGCGCGTTCGTTTTTCAAACCTCAATTTAAGTTTTGGGTACGGCGATTATATCCCTATTGGTTCGTAGTCATGGGACTTATGCTTATATGGAGAGGCTATAGCGTTAAGGATAGTCAGCTCCCCGATTGTCATACACAAATAGAAATCCAACACCAACCACAAACTCAAAATTTGAAAATAGCCTTTTTTTGCGTTAAATATCTCTAAAAAACACGTCCAAAAAAATTTTATGTAATTATTTTTTTTTTCGTAACTACTTAGGTGCTCAAAAGTCTGTATCATAGGTATTTAAAAGCTATTTAATTTTAGAAATAACATTTCTGGCAATGGGGAAGTATATAAAAAAAAATATGAAAAGCCCAAAAATACAAATGTGTACCTGTGGGCTTTTTTTTATGTCGTAGTAATTTAAGCTCTAAAGAATCCTGAGTAACTCACCAAATTCATATCCCATCTCTTCAATTTCGGCGCGAGTAAGAATTTGCCCTTCCTGTGGTCTGCCTTTGAGCTTGAAAACAAGAGCCACATCATCAGGCTGCTGGCTGTA
>JAFIER010000218.1 GCA_020832465.1 Bernardetiaceae bacterium | reverse complement strand
TACCCCTTTGGTATGGAAATACATTCCAGAAGCTGGCAGAGTGAGGGGGAGGATTTTTTTGTTTTTATTGAATATACTGCGTATTTTTAGTTTTCCGACTAACAAATACAATATGAGTAAGCAAATAGAAAAAACACTTTTCAAAGATATTGCTCAAATTATAGAGCAGGGCAAAAAGGAAGTAACTGCACAAATCAACAGTGCGCTTACCCTAACTTATTGGTATATAGGTGATAAAATCAATGACTATATTTTAGGGAACAAACGAGCCGAGTATGGAAAAGAAATAGTAGCACCTGTGGCTCACCAATTAGTTGAAAAATTTGGTAAAAGTTTTGAGTTGAAAAATCTTTACCGTATGATGCAATTTGCAGAGATTTTCCCAGATATTGAGATTGTCGTTACACTGTCACGACAATTGAGTTGGTCTCATTTTGTAGTATTGCTACCCATAAAAAACGAAGCGAAAAGAACTTTTTATGCACAAAAAATAGCTACTGAAAAGTGGTCTGTAAGGCAGACAAGGTATCAAATATCACGCAAGGCTTTCGAGCGCAAAGAAATAGCAAATATGCAAAGCAATATGGCATTAGTAGAGGCTCAAAATACATTTAAAGACCCTTACTTTTTAGATTTTTTGGGTTTGAAAGATGGCTACTTAGAAAGCGATTTAGAAGCGGCTATTATCAAAGAAATTGAAAATTTTATTTTAGAATTAGGTATAGGATTTTCGTTCATAGAAAGGCAAAAGCGAATGATTTTAGATGGAAAAGATTTTTATTTAGACCTGCTTTTTTTTCATCGTAAGCTGAAGCGATTAGTCGCTATTGAATTAAAATTAGGAGAGTTTAAGCCGAGTTATAAAGGTCAGATGGAACTATATCTCAAATGGCTCGATAAATACGAAAAGCAAGAAGGCGAGAAAAATCCTATTGGTTTAATACTATGTGCTGGAAAAAGCAATGAGCAAATCGAGCTTTTAGAAATGCAAAAAGATGGCATTATGGTAGCAGAATATTGGACTGAACTCCCCCCTAAAAAAGAATTGGAAGAAAAATTACATAGTTTACTCATTGAGGCAAAAGCAAGAATTCAAAATCAAAAATTTTTAAACGAATAGAAAGTCATATTTTTTGCAAATTGTATATAACGGTTTTACACCTCAAAGACGGCTCGCTTAGTCTCCGCTACGGATTACTACCCCTTTGGTATGGCAATCCATTCGCGCAGCTGGCAGAGTGAGGGGTATCGGTTTGGGTTTAATACCCAAGAAAAAATATTAAACACTTAGGAAAGTTCAATAAAAAAGACTAATTCCTTTAATTTATGTACAGTCAAACGGATTTAATAACTGATTTACGGCGTATCCTGCATCAAACACAACAGCAGAGCTATCAAAATGTGAATACGTTAATGCTTAATGCTTACTGGCAGATGGGCAAACGTATTGTACAAGAAGAACAAGCGGGTAGGCAGCGTGCAGTTTATAATAGAAAAACACTTCAGTTAATATCAAGCGAACTAAGCGAAGAGTTTGGTAAAGGCTTTTCAGTAGATAATTTAGAGAATATGCGCCGATTTTACTTAGTATATTCAAAATCCGAGACGGTGTTTCGGAATTCTGAAAGTAGCTTTCGTTTGTCTTGGTCGCATTACTTGCAACTTATAAAAGTTCAGCTTGAGGAGCAGCGGCTATTTTACGAAATAGAAGCACTCCAGAATGCTTGGTCAGTGCGTGAGCTTAAAAGACAAATTCAAACAGGACTTTATGAGCGTTTAATTAGCCAGCGTAGTCCACAAGAAGTACTTGCTTTGAGCACAAAAGGGTTAGAGCTGCAAACAGCAAGAGATTTAGTCAAAGACCCTTATGTATTAGAGTTTTTAGGATTAAAAAACAATAACTCTTTTTCAGAAAATGAACTTGAAGAAGCTATTATCAATAAATTAGAGCATTTTCTGCTCGAGTTAGGTAAAGGTTTTACTTTTGTGGCGCGCCAAAAACGTATATCTATCGAAGCGAGGCATTTTTATATAGATTTAGTTTTTTACAATCGATTATTGCGTTGCTTTGTGCTGATAGACCTTAAAATTGGCGAGTTACAACATCAAGATTTAGGACAAATACAAATGTATGTAAATTTTTATGACCGTTTTGTAAAATTAAAAGAAGAAAATAAAACTATCGGTATTGTACTTTGTCAGAGTAAAAATGATACACTCGTTGAAATTACCCTTCCTGAGGATAATGACCAAATTTTTGCCAGCCGTTATCAAACGGTACTGCCTACTAAGGAAGAGCTACAAAAACTTTTAGAAAAGTAAATAAGTAAGGCGCACACAAACCTATTCTAAACCACCTACCCCAATGACAACGGCTACACCCTCACCCTCGGAGAAAGAATCTACGAACTCTCGAACCATTTAGGCAATGTGTTGGTTACGCTCACAGACAATATCCAACAGACGGCTCGCTTAGTCTCCGCAACGGATTACTACCCTTTTGGTATGGCAATCCATTCCAGAAGCTGGCAGAGTGAGGGGTATAGGTTTGGGTTTAATGGCAAAGAGGACGACCACGATGTCGGCGATATACAAGACTACGGATTCCGTATTTATAATAAAGCTATCGCTCGCTTTTTGTCCGTCGACCCGCTTGCGCCAGATTATCCGTGGTACACGCCGTATCAGTTTGCTGGGAATAAGCCGATATGGGCTATTGATTTGGAGGGCTTACAAGAAAAGACCAAAACAGATGCTTTTGTTGGTGCTCCAGGTTATCTACAAGCCACCTCGAGCGGTAAAGTCGTAGAGCAAACTACTCGTCCGCTTTGGCAAAGATTATTACCTTGGGCTGCTAAGGGAGCTAGTAGGGCAGTCGGTGTAATAGGTTTGATTTTAATGCCTACCAACGACAATGGCAAACCTGCCTGTCAGCAAGGTGCTTTGTCTTGTGGCGATTTTAATTGTAGTCATTGTGGTGGTGGCTCGGGAGGGATAGACCCTATGGCGCAACATCCTCCTATTCAGCATATTATATCTCCTTATGAAGCTAGTAATACGCTACTTCTTCTAATACTACAACGCGAAGCTGCAGGTGAAACGCTGTCCTATAACGAGAAAAAACTTGCAAAAGAGGCTAGAAGAAGAGGATTGACAACTGCTAGCCTAACAGAGGTTGAGCTAAGAGCTATCCAAAAGTTACAATTTAAAATAAATAAATTGCAGAGTCATATTATTGGACTTGAAGGGTATAAAGCCCAGCTCGAGGGATATGAGGAATTTAAGATAAAACAATGGGTACTTCTTGAAGAACGTATGAAAAATACTGATGAAAAAGCTAATAGTGAAAAATATAAAAGTCTTGAAGACCGTTTAGTTCTGCTTGACGAAGAATTAAAAAACCTGAACAGTGAGATTCTTAAAACCATGATTAAAATAAGTAGGGCGAAAGAATCTCGTAATAAGGTTAGGTAACTGTATTTTATTATTATTTAAATAATTATTGATATGTCAAGAGATATAATAAAAAAAATAAAGGAAATAAAAGAAGATATTAAGGAGGAAGAAAAATATTTTTATGAAATGGAGCTTTTTCATCATAAAATGTTATCAGATATTTATGAGCCAGTAAGCAAGGATGAGTATGATAGGTCTAATCAAAATAAAGTCAAAGTTAGAGCAAGTTTTTTTATTCTGCATAAAGATAAATTCAAAAAGAGTCAGTCTCTTACAATGCTAATAGGGATGCATAAGTTTTTAAAAGACTATAAACAGCATCAAGAGATGTCTACAAGTATTATAACGCACTTAAAAAATAAAATTAAAGAATTAGAGCAAGAGCTAGATAATACTACTGAGAAATAGTAACTTTTTACAGATAATAAGACGGCTCGCTTAGTCTCGGCGACGGATTACTACCCCTTTGGTATGGCAATCCATTCCAGAAGCTGGCAGAGTGAGGGGTATAGGTTTGGGTTTAATGGCAAAGAGGACGACAACGATGTCGGCGATATACAAGACTACGGATTCCGTATCTATAATAAAGCTATCGCTCGCTTT
>JAFIER010000120.1 GCA_020832465.1 Bernardetiaceae bacterium | reverse complement strand
CTCTTTCATTTTCAATATTTACTTTCTGTTCTATTTTTCGATGTTCTCTTTCTTTGGCAATAAGTTCTTGCTCGGCTTTTTCTGCATGTTCTCTTTCTTTGGCAATAAGTTCTTGCTCGGCTTTTTCTGCCTGTTCTTTTTCTTTGGCAATACGTTCTTGTTCGGCTTTTTCTGCTTGTTATTTTTCTTTGGCAATAAGTTCTTGTTCTAAACGTAACTCGCCCTTTACCCCATTTTCTATTTCCTCAACTTGGGCATCTGTAAGATTGAGGTCTTGCTGTTTTCTTAGTAGTTGTTTGCGTTTTCTTTCTGTAATAATTTCATCTGCATAAAATACTTCAAACAATTCCTTATAGTCTTCAATACGTTCTGCCAAATCGTCTTTGGGAATTTCTTTACCTAAAATTCTTACAATATCTTCCTTTTCAGTAGTTTGTATGGTTTCAAAATCTACCTTTTTGAGCAAATCCAAAGTAAAACCTTCTCCTTTTAGAATAAAAATGCGTCGTTCTTTTCGGCTCTCTATGTATATTCTCAAAAATTCCTCACATTCATAATGCACATAAGGCGAAACTACTGAATTAGGCGTAGCCAATAGCAAAAAATGTCTTGCAGTTTTGAGTGCCTCATTAATTTTGGTAATAAAGTTTTTGCCTGCGTGGTTTTTAAGGTCTTCATTAGAGAAAAAAACACTCAAACCACACTTTCGCAAAAAAACAACAATACTTTCTGCTTCGGCAGTATTTTTTGAAGAGAAACTAAGAAAAATATCATAGCGAGGTTGTCGGACTGCTATATCTGTTTCAGCAATAGAATTGACATAAGTTTGCAAACGGTCATAAAAGTCAAAACGGTAGTTGCCGAACATAAACTCCTTTTGAAAGGTGCTTATTTCGGTACTTTCTATGCCGAATTTCCGTAATTGTTCAAAAAAATCTGCAATTTGCGTTTCTTGAACAAGGTTAATCAGGCTTTCTGCTTGTTTTAGCGTGATTTTCATACTATTGCGTTACAGCCATATTTTTTGTTCGTGTAAGTTTTCATTTCTTAAAATAGCCCACAACGGAAAAATGTTTGCGAAGGGCGGGCTTAAATAGCACTTTCCTTGCCCTACGCACAAAAGTTTATAGAAAGTACAAAAGCCTAAATTACGCACCTTAGCCCGCCTTTTCGCAAACATAATGTTACATTCAGTTTATTTTTTCTTGTCGTGATTGATAATTCTGAATGTCAAATTTAGTCGTGCTTCCTTTATTTTACTTTCTTTTGGTACAGCGTGTTGCCAAAAATGTTGTGTTTCGCCACGCATAAGTAAAAAAGTTCCGTGTTTTAATGGCACTTCTATTTTTTCTTTGTTGTCGTCAAATCTACGAAGTTGAAAACGCCTTGTTGCCCCAAAATTTACAGAACCAATTACAGGGTTTATTCCTAATTCTGGTTCTGCGTCTGTATGCCAAGAAATGTAATCCTTTCCGTCCCGATACCAATTCATCAGCACACTATTAAATTCTACACCTGCAACTTTGTCTATTTGTTCTTTAATAAACAAAAGTCCTTTGTTCCATTTATTAGGTTGTAAAGTTAAGCCTGAATAAGTGTAAGGTTTATCTTCGTTACCGTACCAAGCAGAAAAACGAGGCAAAGGAACAATTTTACCAAACATTTTTATTTGGTCGTGTCGCCAATTTACATTTTTCCATTTGACTGTTGAAGGCTCAATGTCTCGCCAATTTGTTTTTTTCCAGTCGTGGGTTTCGCTTTCCAAAAAGTAATCTACCGACCTATCACTTACTTTTTTATCAAAGAAGTGTTCTGCATAAATAAGTTCTCCATTAGGAATTTGTATAATAAAAACCTGCCTATTTGTGTCCCATTTATAAGAATAACCTTTTTTATTAGGAAACTCAAACGGTAATTTTTTTGTATTTGTATTTTCAAATAGTAAATCCATATTGTAATTAGTTTAAAAGTTTACAAAGAAAACTCTCTTTTGTCTTGTAATTTCGCTTTGCCTAAACTCTCCTGCTCTCACAAAATAAATTAGTCGGCTTATTATTTCATTTGAACTTGGCAAATCAGTTCTTGCACTGAAACACTTCGCAAAGTTATCAAGTCTGCTTGATGCTGTCCAGTTATCGGGACT
This sequence comes from Bernardetiaceae bacterium, assembly GCA_020832465.1. GTDB lineage: Bacteria > Bacteroidota > Bacteroidia > Cytophagales > Bernardetiaceae > JAFIER01. The sequence continues at coordinate 1,171 of JAFIER010000120.1, read as the reverse complement.
AACACAAAGAAAATAATTAAGTCCTTTTTGCGTCTTAATTACTTTTCTTGCAAGTGTATCTAAGTCTATTCCTTTAACATCAATGATGTTTGAAAACAAATGCAATTTAACTGTTTTTTCGTTGGTAGCCAAATCCTGTTCTGAAACATCATCAAGTAGTTTGTTAGCGATGTAAACATAAGGATTACGATTATTAATGAAGTGATTTATATGCAAAACTCCACGTTTTGCAGCTAACTCAGACGGTTCTAAAAGTGTGAAACCTGCAATATTTAAAGATGTATTTTTCTTCTTGTTAAGAAAATCTAATAAACAACACGATGCAAGTGCCTGCCCACAACCATAGTCTATAACTTCTATAATTTTATTACTTAGATTTTGTTGTTGTGATAGAAAAAACTGCTCAAACAATAGTTCCCATTTGTAGTAGTGCATACCTGCATAAAAAAGCATATAGAGAACTAAATCGTCCTGATTGTCAAAAATAGTAGTTCCCCTTGATAAATTACCATAATTACTCCACGCTTGGTCAAGGTCGTATGAGTTAATATTGTACTTGTAGAGTTCAAGAAAGTCTTTTTCTACTGCTGTTAGTTTTTTTGCATAATCAGTCTCTTGTTCCGCTAAATGGTTGCGTTGTTGTCTGATTTGTTCTTGTGTATCTGCCATTGTCCGTTATCTTCTTAAATTGAATGTAACATATAGTTATACGAACTTCAGTTCGCATTTTTTGGGTTCATAAGATTATCTAAGGGGCTTTGCACCCTTTGGATAGTACGATTGCTTACGTGTCTGTATCGTTCGGTAGTTGCGAAGCTATGTCGCAAAGCGTGGATTATTATAGCGAAAACCTTTATTTTACCCATTTTTTCTCATGGCGTTGCCGCAGTCAGTAACATTTTTGTTTTGACAAGCGTAAAATCATAGGATACAAAAGCAAATTTATAAACCTTTTTTTAAAATTCCAAACTTTTTGCAATATTTTTTTTCTATTTCGACAGTTGCAAAACAGTTCAGGTCAGAAAATCTGATTTTTAGCTTGTCTTTGTTTTCTACATTTATTAAAGTTCCTGTAAAACCAATAAAATGCCCTGCCATGATTTCAACCTCTTCGCCTACTTCAAAAGAAGTATTCGAAATTTCAACATCCCCCTCAAAGCTACAAAGTCTT
>JAFIER010000119.1 GCA_020832465.1 Bernardetiaceae bacterium | reverse complement strand
AAGACTTTGTAGCTTTGAGGGGGATGTTGAAATTTCGAATACTTCTTTTGAAGTAGGCGAAGAGGTTGAAATCATGGCAGGGCATTTTATTGGTTTTACAGGAACTTTAATAAATGTAGAAAACAAAGACAAGCTAAAAATTAGATTTTCTGACCTGAACTGTTTTGCAACTGTCGAAAATAGAAAAAAAATATTGCAAAAAGTTTGGAATTTTAAAAAAAGGTTTATAAATTTACTTTTGTATCCTATGATTTTACGCTTGTCAAAACAAAAATGTTACTGACTGCGGCAACGCCATGAGAAAAATAGGTAAAACAAAGGTTTTCGCTATAATATTCCACGCTTTGCGACATAGCTTCGCAACGCACCTGCATGAAGCAGGCACCGATATTCGTATCATTCAGGAACTTTTAGGGCATAGTAGCTCCAAAACTACCGAACGATACACACACGTAAGCAATCGTACTATCCAAAGGGTGCAAAGCCCCTTAGATAATCTCATGAACCCAAAAAATGCGAACTAAAGTTCGTATAACTATATGTTACCTGCAAGTGTAAAAACAAGGCGTAAACGAATAAAAACATGAAACTAAAAACTACAGCCACAACTTTTTCTCTTATTGGATTTTTATGGGCTTTTTTTTCAATTCAATCTTATGCACAAACTGCTCCTCCCCATTTAAAGCATTTTGGGTTTGTTGCCATTGACTGTTTTTATGATGATCCGCTTGACACGGACACTATTACAAACTACATAAGCGAAGTAGACACCTTTTCTAATCTTGCACATATGTGTGTATTTAACTATACAGATAATATTGTGGCTCGTGTTGACCTAATGAATGCTCATTGTGTCAAACCTGCTTTGCATATACAAGGTGTGTTTTTTCGGATTGTTGATACACTTGCTCCAAGTGGTGCAAACTGGGATCTGTATCCAGATTTTACTGCTCGATGGACAACCTTTCTGGCAACGAATTCATCTGTTCTAGTTCCTTCTAAAATAGCGTGCTTTTACATTGCTGACGAACCCTTTTGGAATGGAATTTCCCTCTTAGACATGGATACAGTATGTGCATTATTGAAAAATGCTTGTCCTGATATACCGATTCTTTTGGTGGAAGCGTACACCATGGTAAATAGTATGCAAGTTCCACAAGCAATGGATTGGGTTGGGTTTAATAGATATGCAATATTCGATCCGCAATCTGACTCTAGATTTCTAGAAAATTTAGATACCGTTAGATCAAAATTATCCTCCCCAAATCAGAAATTAGTACTCATTATTGATGACCAATGGTTACCTTTTTATGGCGCTGCTGGCTACCCTCCTGACACAATGAAATATGTAGTTCAGAACTATTACAACCTAGCGGTATCTGACACAAACATTATTGGGCTAATTGGATACCTATGGCCAGGTGGTTTAGATGACCCTGGACAATTGGGAGTAAGAAATATGCCACAAAGTGTAATAGACAAAAATGTGGAAATTGGAATGATGATAAAAGCAAACAATTCACCTTGTAATACAACAGGCATTGAAGATCGAGAGCATATTAAATGGGACTTTAAAATTTATCCTAACCCAGCAAAAGAAATCTTGAGTATTACAATATCGTTTGAGACAATCAATGCCGAAATAAAAATCTATAATTTATTGGGACAAATAGAAAAGAGAATTTCAAACATAAATAGCAGAACCATAAACATAGAAACCCATGACTTAACAAACGGTGTATATATAATCGTGCTGCAAAATGGAGGCAAGCAAGCAAGCAAAAAATTTATTATTAACAAATGAAAACAGACAAAACACCAGCAGGTAACAGCAAGCAAACGCCAAGCGGGGCGTGGATTACACGGGTTTTGAAAATCGTAGAAGCTTTATTGTAACTTGACTCAGATATGCTTCGAAATCCCGCTCGTCGCTTGCTTGCGACCGTTACCTGCAAGCTTAGACAACGACACGATACAACATTATGACAGGAAAATATGAAATTACAATCGCATTGACAGTTCTATCATTTGGACTTCCTGTTTTGTATTTCATCTTGACAAGAAAAGCATTTACTCCATTTTCGTTTAGACAATTAACAAAGTGTTTCAACTTTGCCCTAATCATTCAACTTGTTTTGGCAGGACTGTTTTTAGCACTTATGGGGTTTATGGACAAGAAAATATATGCAGACGGACAAAGCACTGACTTAACAGACATTCTTATGGACACAGGAATGACCTATACTATTGTTGGAGCCTTCTTTTATATTCCCGGACTTATTCTACTAAATATAGTTTCATTTTTAAATACAAGACTAAGAACTAAATGAATAAACTGACCTCATACGGCTTGACTTTGATTACGATATTGACATTTAGTCTTTATTCGTGTTCAAACTCGACCAACAAAAAACAAACTGAAAAGACAAAAACTCACGAAAGACTAATTGACTGTAAAACAAAATATGTAATGGAAGACGGAGAAGAAGCGGACGGCTACCACGAAGATTATGATAATTTTATCAAGGACTATTTTTCAGAAGAACAAAATGGAGACACATTAATCGTAACGACTTTAATTGAAGTAAATGCGTGCGGAAAGACAATTGGAGATATTGAATTTTCGGGAGACACTTTGTTTTTAAAAACAAGACAAATTGCGGACGAAGTTTGTGCCTCAACAATGTTTGAAAAGTTTACTTACAGAATTCACAACCCTGACAAGAAAAAGTATGAAATACAAAGCGAAAGATAAAAAGCCAGCAGCTAACAGCACCTACCCAAAAGTGGCGGTTCAGTGGTTAAATCAAGCTTTGTGCATCTATCAAAGTTTGTGCTTGGTTGACAGTGAAGTGCTTCGAAATCGCCACCTTCGGGTAGCTGCAAAACGTGTGTGTCTTGAACGACAGCGTAATCTGTCGGTGCTTTAAAACAGAAGAGAGTAGGTCTCTCGGTGACGATTTTCAGGAATAGTTACCAAACCACCTTATGCTGCGTTGCTAGGAAACTGCAAGGTAGTGAGCGATAAGGAAAAACGGGGATAAGAATTTCTGTAGGTGCGAATACAAAGAGCTGAACGCAAGTGAACCAATGATGAAGCCTCGTAAGCGCAAAAGGAGATGTCAAAAATAGGTAGTTACGTTTGTACCTATGACAGAGTGTGTTGGAAACCTGATTACTGAACACACGGCATCCGGGGTTAAGTTGGCAGGACTTTTATTCAGGCTGTTTTAAGGAACAAGAGAACTCTATATCGTTCTGTAAAATCTAAGGAGGAAGCAGACAAGAAAGGATGTGCTTGAGATATAGGGGGCAGACTTAGCCGTAGTAGTGTAGAAGTTTCTGTAATGGAAATGGAGCGAAGGGCTAAGCGTGTTGAGTTTACATAACAATTTACAACCATAACAGGGATGCTTGATTATTATGAGACAAAATCACAGCCAATAACCAAGTTAATGGTTTGGCAGGCGTACAAAGAAGTACGTAGCAACAAAGGAAGCGGAGGCATAGACAAGATGGGTTTGGCAGACTTAGCAACAAATAAGTCCAAAGAACTTTATAAACTATGGAACCGGCTGACCTCTGGTAGCTACTTTCCCCTGCCTGTCAAGCAAGTGTCTATTCCCAAAAAGGGCGGTGGAGAACGCTATTTAGGCATACCTACGGTCTTGGATAGGGTAGCACAACAAGTGGTCAAGCAACACTTGGAAAAGATAGTAGAGCCAAAATTTCACGACAGTTCGTATGGGTATCGCCCCAAACGCAATGCACATCAAGCCGTAGAACAAGCCAATCGCAATACGTACAATCACGATTTTGCGATTGACCTTGACATCAAGGGCTTCTTTGATAGCATAGACCACGACTTGTTGATGAAAGCAGTAGGACATTACTGTCAAGAAAAGTGGGTTTTGATGTATGTAGAACGCTGGTTGAAAGCAAGCGTAATGCAACAAGATGGCAGGCAAAAAGCCACACTAAGCGGCACACCGCAAGGAGGCGTAATTAGTCCGCTGTTAGCCAATATCTTTTTGCACGTAGTGTTTGATAGCTGGATGGCAAAATACCATCCCGAAAAACCCTTTGAACGCTATGCAGATGATATAGTAGTGCATTGCAAAACAGAAAAGCAAGCCTTGTATATGCTCAGGCAAATACAAAAGCGAATGCAAGCCTGTAAGTTAGAATTGCACTCAGAGAAGACCAAGATAGTCAATATTAGAGGATATGCTGAGAAGAAATATCCCAAAGGTTACGATTTTCTGGGCTTCACCATCAGACCGAGTTCATACAAACATCCAGACAGAGCCGAAGTCAAAACCATACCGAGTATATTTGTAAGCAAACAATCCAAGAAAAGCATTTTGGAGAAGTTCAGTGCTATGCAAATACACAAGAAACGCAAAACGCTTGAAGAAGTGGCAAAAGACCTCAATCCAGTGATTAGAGGAATGATAAACTATTACCACAAATTCAGGAAAAGTGATATGCGAGCCGTATGGCGACAACTCAATGCAAGACTATTGAAATGGGTAAAATGGGAGAAAGGATTGTATAAGAAAGCAAGTATTCGTTACTTGAAGACCAAATACAAAGAACGCCCCAATTTATTTCTGCATTGGTTATTGGTATGTCCATAAAATAGTTTTATTTTAGTGATTTATCAACACGAAGAGCCGTGTGAAGGGAGACTTTCACGCACGGTTCTGTGGGAAGGTGGGGGTGAAATTCCCCTGCTTGACCCGATTATACGAAATTGGGTATCGTATAACACAGATTGACGGCAATAACTTTTTGATAATCAATTGTTTATAGTTTACAAAATGCGCAAAAGTTATTGCGTCAATCCACTTATTAGTGCCAATTTTAGAAAACGACAATGGAGAAATTCAACTGGATAAAAGAACACTTTTCAACAAAGGATGAAAATTCTTGGAACAGCATTTCTGCAATAGTTCCAAATAATTTCGATGAATACTACCTAATACATTGGAAAGTTGGAATTGTAGACAAATTTCCATTTGACGAATATCCTGAACAAAATGAAACTATTGAACAAGCAAATAAAAGGATAAAGATTGAGAGAGAATTTGGACTTTTTCTTAACCCTGACAAGGAGAAATTATTCAGGGAAATCTCACTCAAAGAAATTTCAGAAACTTTCAAAAAGAGCTACGACTTTAAATTGTTAGATAGAATAAAACAAACCCCAGCAATTGAAATTCTTGCGAAGGCAAGTAAGACTGCTTTAAAGTCAAGTCTTATAAAAATGGCAAATGGACAGTTGTTAAATCTTTTTGTAGAAGACATATATAGACACCCAATTGACGAAAACCCTAATCAAGAACTGACAGAAATTGACGTTGAGAAATACCTTGAAATTCAAGAAGACTTTTATTACGACTATTGCACTTACTTATTTCCAGACGACCTAAGTTGGTGCTTGACAACTTCTGAAGATTTGCCAATGTTTTTATGTATTAAAAAGGAAGTTAAAGGTGTATTTCAAAATGACTTTGGACTGGAAACTTTTAAAATTGAATACAATGAAGAGTTATACTGACAAAAGAAAAACTGGCACTAACAGCCGTTTTGCAAAAGCGGGGGTTTCGTGCTTCTATGACGGAAATACCTATTATAGCCTCAAACTTAATAGCCCAAACCAATATTTTCAATCAAATCATAATTTTTTTAAGAAATATTGCTTTTGTGGGGTATGATAAAATGTTAAAATTTATCAAATGGGTGTATTGGAGTTGTTTTTTAGCGGCGGAGTGTGTATTATTGATTTTTGATTTAAAGGTGCGTATTATGTGGCTTTTTGGGGTATTTATGTACCATTTTAAAACAAGAGACAACTAACTATTTGACACGAATTTTTTGTAAATTTGGAGACAATTAAGAACTGAAAAGATATGTTCAATACAATAGAAATAGACAGAATTAACTTGACAATAATGGGGGTTAAATTTTCGGACTTAAAGACCTTGGAAAGTACGGCAAATGCTCTGGGGAGTAATATGTTTGAAGGATATAAACCAACTCCAAAAGGAATTGAAATTATCAGGGATTATGTAATTGGAAAAATAACACTTACTGAACTCGTAGCATTCGCCAAACAAAAAGCCTATGTCTAATTCCTATAAATACACAGACCCTGACTACATTTACACTGACCCTAATATAGGACTGTTACGAAATTTACAAGATATTTCTGACCCTGATGTATTGCTCTTTGTTGAGAGTGCTGCGGTAACCAAACGACTTCAACAACTTGATGAGAACCCAATAAAAATCAAAGGAATTGACAGCCTTTTTGAAATTCATAAACACTTATTTCAGGACATATACGCTTGGGCAGGTAAAAAACGAAAAGTTGAAATAAGCAAAGATGGGAAGCAGTTCTTCCCTACTTCGCACTTTGACAAGGCTTTCAGATACATTGACCAATTAACTGTTGAATTCAAGAAAATTCCGAAAGACGACAAAAGACAGTTAGCCGAGAAATTGGCGGAAATTTTAGATAATGTCAATTATTTACATCCATTCAGAGAAGGAAACGGACGAACACAAAGAGAGTTTTTAAGACTATTGGCTTTAGAAAAAGGCTTGACATTAAATCTTAACCCGCCAGACAACAAAAGTGTTTACGAACGATATATGAAAGGAACCATTGAAAGTGAGGTAAAGACTTTGACAGAGTTAATTTTTGAACGCATCACGACTGACAAATGAGAAGAAGAACGGTGCATAACAGCCGTTTTGCAAAAGCGGGTGAGTTTCGTGCTTTTATAACAGTGAAGTGCTAAATCCAAACTTTGTTTATAATTTTTTTAAGAAATATTGCTTTCCTGTGGTGTAGCAAAGTGTTAAAATTACTTGAAAAATTGCGTTGCGTTTGTTTTTTAGCGGTGGAGTGTGTATTATTGATTTTTGATTTAAAGGTGCGTATAGGTAACTTTTTGAGAGGTTATGCGGACTTTAGTTCGTATAATTATATGTTAGGCACAATGCTAAAAGACACAGAATAATGAACAGACAACTTTTCATACTGATAATTTTATTTTTGACAAGTCAGTTCGTTTATGGACAGAAAATTAAGACACCAAAGGACATTCAAAGCGCTGTAACATATTTACAAACAGATTGCCCTGACAGTCTTAAACTAACAATCAAAGAAACGCCTGACGACAAGTTAATAAACCTTTGTTACCCTTGGGACGGTAAATACAAGACTATTTTTGAATGGACTAACCGAGACAATAAAAAATCAAGAATTAAGAAGTATCTTATAGATAAGGGCATTACGAGCAACAAACACCAACAGACCATAATACTTATCGCATTCAAACAGACACTACTTGGACAAGTCTTCAATGAAGAAGAGATTATTAAGCCATACAAGGTTATTGAAAATAAGTGGCGAGAAGAAGATAAAGTAAGATTCACAACAGAAAGCATTCGTGGTGTTTATATTCCCAAAGGCCTTGAAGACTGTTTTAAACAAATAGACAGCTTTTGGGACGATTCAACAAAAGTTCAAGTAAAGCAGTGGACAGAGAAAGAATTTAGTGTAAGAGCACATATGGGCTTTGGAATGTGGATGAGAAATAATTGGCAACTTTGGGGTGGTTCAAGATTATCAAAATATTTTAATGACCTTGGTATTTATCACCCAGACGATATGTCGGGTATTATTCTAAAAAGTTATCATCGGTATTTGTCAGAAAATGAAATTAAACTTGAAGAACAAATCAAATACTATCAAGACTATTGGGAAAACGCAAACGAACAGAACAAGAAGAAATGAAAAGCACAGTGCCTAACAGGCGTTTGGCTCAATGGCGGATTCAGTGGTTAATTGAACATTCTACCTCGCATGACACTGCGCCAAGCGCCAAACCGAACGTTAGCAGAGATTATAAAAAGAAGACAACGAAACCAATAAACGAACAAACAAAAAATGCCATTTACATTTTCACACCCAGCAATAGTTTTACCTTTGATGTTTTTGCCAAGACAATGGCTTTCTTTGACTGGACTTGTAATCGGAAGTTTGACACCTGACTTTGAGTATTTTTTAAGAATGAGAATTAAAAGTAATTACAGCCATACAATTGACGGACTTTTTTGGTTTGACTTGCCTCTTGGACTTTTGCTTGCGTTTTTGTTTCATAACATAGTTCGTGACAGATTATTCGACAACTTGCCAATATTTTTAAAATCACGATTTTCGACTTTTAAGAATTTTGACTGGAACAGACACTTCAAACAAAATTGGTTAGTGGTGACAATTTCAATTTTAATCGGAGCCGCTTCTCACATTTTTTGGGACAGTTTTACTCACAACCACGGTTATTTTGTGCAGACAATTCCAGCATTACAAAACTCGGTTGAATTTTTAGGCAAAGAAATTCCAATCTTGAAAATATTGCAACATTCTTCGACTTTACTTGGTGGACTTATAATTGCTTTTGCCATTTATAAACTGCCGACAAACAAGACTGAGAACGAAAACATAAATTTGAAATATTGGGCAATTTTAACGGGACTAACTTTGACAATTATTTCGGTTAGATTTTTAAGTGGACTTGACTTTAAACAATACGGAAACGTAATTGTGACAGCTATTTCCGCAGGACTAATTTCATTAACAATAACACCATGGCTGATAAGGACAAAAGAAGAATAACTGGTGGTAACAGCAGTTTTGCAAAGTGTTAAAATTCCTTGAAAAATTGCGTTGCGTTTGTTTTTTAGGGGTGGAGTGTGTATTATTGATTTTTGATTTAAAGGTGCGTATTATGTGGCCTTTTTTGAGTGGTTATGCGGACTTTAGCTTGTATAGATATATTTTGCGCAACATGCTAAAAAACGAGACAATTGAGAATTGATTATCAACATACAGAATCACACAGCAGAGGTTATCAGGGCATTAGCCTTGATGAACACGAGTGTCGTGAACATTTGCAAGGATTGGTAAAAGACAATTTGCTTGACCGTGAAGAGAGGGATGATACTTTGGAGCAGTTAAGGGCTTTAAGAGACGAAACAGGGTTTGATGTCAGTGATGGACTTTTAGCAGACATTCAAGCCTTGGAAGATGAAAATGTACAAGTTCAAAATTTTAGAGTAGGTGAAGCTTATGCGGAAGTGATTTTAGAACAAGCATTTTCTTGCCGTTTCTACTGGAACGAGTTGCGGGATGCACGAAATCCAAGGGGCAATAAAACAGGTGCTGATTTGGTAGGTTTAATTGAAGTGGATGGGCAAGTACTTTTTTTATTTGGAGAAGTAAAGACTTCATCTGAAACCACCAAAAGGCCACCACAGGTTATGACCAAAGCAGATGGGGTTGAAAATCAGTTAAGAGATTTATACAACAACAAGAATAAACGCCAAATTTTAATTTCTTATCTCAAAAACAAAATGCGTTTATTTCCAGACCATCATCAGTATCAATTAGATTTTAAATTAGGGTTGAGAGCATATTACTCCAATCCTGAAGAATACCAATTGATTGGTGTCTTGATCCGTGATGTTGAACACGATGAAAGAGACTTATCACTTAGTTATGGAAGGTTGAGTGCTCGCATATTGGACCCAATTGGGCTTAAATTATTGGCGATCTACCTGCCGATTCAACAAAAAGATTGGTTGAATATCATAAACGAGGAAAACGAATGAGCATACAAACCAAATATCACATCTTAGAACAAGCCTATCCAGATATGCTTGCAGGGATTGGTATGCTCATACAAAAGGGAAAATTATCAAGACGGTTTACAAGCCTTCAACTCGATGAAGTTGAAATCCAACAGCTCATAAAGGCCAAAGAATTATGTGAATTACGCATCATTGAACTTTGGGAGCAACGAAATACTGAGCAGACTGAGCAGACATCGAACGAATTCAAAGCCTTGTGCTCTACTTATTTTGATATAGCCAGTCAGTTACCTGCAATTGTTGAAAGTGAGTATTTTGTGTATGAGACTTTTAAGCTGATTGCATTCGGATATTTAGGAGAGCATTGGCATTTTGTAAAGCAATACCTAAAAGAGCTTGAAGAACAGATACGAGGTATTGAGCTTGTTGATAACTGGAACAATAGAATCTTGACCGTTTCTTTCAAAGCTGTTGTTCAATTGGTGAAAAAAGAAAATTGGCGAGATGTAAGCGAGGCTGTAGAGCTAATCAATCAATTAAGAGCCGAACAACAACAGTTTGAGGCAAACTTTCTTAATCAGGTAAATGAGGAAAGTCGTCCTTATGGAGCGGCTGAATTGGTTTCTTTGTATCATTTCGCTAAGAGCATCGATATTTTAGGGCAATACTTATTGGAAGGCAGGCCATTAGAGCCAGAAGATCAGTTGCGCTATCATTTACAGATTTCAGGTGAGTATGCCCAAAAGTCAGGCAATATAAGTTTGAGCTTGATGTATCAATTCTTTGAAGCATTTGCAGTGAAAATGGTCAGAAACACCATTTGGCACAATACAAGAGGAATCAACAATTGGGTTACACAATTTAATCGATATGTAAGTCGTCAGGAAAAAGGATTGGTTGAGTTACTTTACCCACAAAAGGAATCAATTTTAGAAGGACAGCTACTAAACCCTGCACATCGGGCTATCGTTGTAAATCTACCGACTTCCAGCGGCAAAACACTCATTGCAGAGTATCGGATTTTACAAGCCTTGAATCAATTCAGAAATCAGGGTGGTTGGGTTGCTTATGTAGTTCCAACAAAAGCATTGGTTAACCAGATTTATAACCAACTCAAAAGAGATTTGGGCAATATTGGGTTAAGTGTGGAGAAAGCAAGTGGCGCCATTGAATTAGATGGATTTGAGCAACACTTGATTGAAGAGAACGGCAATCGAACTACGTTTGATGTGCTAGTAACTACCTATGAGAAAATGAACCTGCTTGTTCGTCAAGGTCTTGGTACTACAGAGCAAAGAGCCTTGGTTTTAACAGTAGTGGACGAAGCTCACAACATTGAAGAGAAACAAAGAGGCTTAAACCTTGAGTTCCTGTTGTCAACGATTAAAAATGATTGTGAGGAAGCGAATTTCTTATTAATGACCCCTGACATTTCCAATTCTGATGAAATAGTCAATTGGCTGGCTCCGGAAAGAGGAAAAGTTATTAATTTAACATTGGATTGGTGGCAACCGAATGAGCGAGTTATTGGAGCTATTCAAATAGAGGGTCGAAAAAGAGAGTATGACTATGTATTGAGAACATTGCATACAGATAAAGGAACGTACGAAGTTGGGGAAGCTATTCCATTGTTCCAAGGAACTACAGACGAAACAGCATCTCAAGCTAGGGCATCAAAAGTAAAAATCGCAAAAACAGTTGGGGCTAATTGTTTAAATCCTGCATCACCAATAATTGTATTGGCTTCTGACCCGAATGAAACGTATAGCATTGCAGAAACGCTGTTTGAGAAATCGGATGATAATTTTGGCTATGATGATGATGTTGATTTATTAATCAAATTAGTTCAAAGTGAGCTGGGAAATGATTTTCCCTTAGCAAGATTTTTGAGTAGACGGATTGCAGTTCACAGCTCTGCCCTTCCAGATGAAATTCGCTTTTTAGTTGAAGATTTGATGTCAAGCGAAAAATTACAGGCATTAGTAGCAACTACAACAATAGCCCAAGGAATTAATTTCCCTGTTTCAGCTGTAATTATGGGTGCCTATAATTATCCTTATGTTGGGCCAATGCCAGTTAGAGACTTTTGGAATTTAGCAGGAAGAGTTGGTCGTGCTGGCCAAGACAGCATGGGCTGGGTGGGTGTTTCAGTTAGAAATGATCAAGATTTACAGGAGGTTTCTTCGTACATAACATCTGCTTCAGGAGCGTTGTTATCTCAATTAGTCGGTGCTATTGATAATGCATTAAAGCACGCTGAATTCAATTTTGATAGATGGCTATTTGTTGACGAAAGATGGTCCGCAATATTACAATACATTTCGCATCTCAGGAAACAAGTACAAAGTCAAGAGGCTTTTTTAGCACAGATTGAACAAAAGTTGCAAGGTACATTTGGCTATCGCCAATTACCTGCCGACAAGAAGAATTTCTTGAGGGAGAATATAAGAAGATATGCCAATTCTATTTCATTAGCAGATGCAAAAATGTCTGATGCAACTGGCTTTTCATCAGTGTCGGTAAGACAAATGATTGGGAAATTGGCAACATCAGGTATTACGCCAAATGATTGGAATAAAAACCAGTTGTTTTCAGAGCAGAATCAAAGTATGCAAAAACTTGTAGGCATAATGCTAAACACCTATGAGATTCGAAAATCAATTGCAACACTTAGTACTAGTGAAAGACCCTTAGATCAGTCAAGTATTGCTAGATTGATAATTGATTGGGTTAATGGACAATCATTATCTCATATTGCTAGTCGGTTTTATCCTGATAAAGAGTTGAATAATGCGATTCAGAAAACAACGCAAGCCTTATATAAAGTTGTAGCTCATTCCGCAACGTGGGGTTTAGCAGCTTTGCAAAGTATGCCAACAAGTGGGGTTGATTGGGATAGTCTGTCCGAGATTGATAAAAAAAGGATGGCAAATCTTCCTGCTTACTTACATTATGGTGTCAATACAGATGAAGGCGTGTTAATGCGAAAGAATAATATTCCAAGAAGCATTGCTAACCGTTTAGGCCAGCTATACGATGCAGCAGTAAATGGCGAAATTTTCTCTCAACCAACCGATTCAGTTAATAATTGGCTTAGAAATCAGGAACAAGAAACTTGGGAAAGTGTTAGACCTGCAGGGGCACGATTAAGTGGTGAGGAATATAAGAGGGTGTGGGAGAAATTGAATGGGATAAATTAAAAGCACGATTGCACAACATCCGCTATACGCAAGCAGGGGTTTCGTGCTTCTATGACAGTGAAGTGCTAAATTCAAGCTTTGTATATCTAATGAAGTTTAGTGCTCCGCAATCGCCCCCCCATCGCAAAATCTTAAAATTCCTTAATTAGTTATTCAATAGTTGTTTTTTCTAAAAAGAGTGGTTATTATCGTTTTGTAATCGCAAAAAGTAAAAATAACTTAGATTCTATGACTGTAGAGCAATATATTGCCAACCTCAATCGCCGCTACCAACTCGGCAACGCTACAGAGCACAGCTTCCGTGCAGATTTACAAAATCTGGTCGAGACGCTATGTCCTGAAATTCAAGCTATGAACGAACCCAAACGCCAAGCCTGCGGTGCGCCCGATTATATTCTAACCAAAAACGAACTGCCGATTGCTTTTATCGAAGCCAAAAATATTGGAGACCCAGACCTCGAAGGCAAAAAGAAAACAGGCAATAAAGCACAATTTGATAGGTATAAAGCCTCTTTGAATCATATTATTTTTACTGATTATCTGCGTTTTTATTTTTATAAAGAGGGCGAACTGCTCGAGCAAATCGCAATAGGCAAACTTAGGGATAAGACTATCGAACCAATTCCCGCAAATTTTAAGCGGTTTGAAAATCTGCTTCGCGACTTTGTGCAACTCGTCGGTACGACTATCAAAAATCCGAACAAACTGGCAGAAATGATGGCTGCCAAAGCCCGACTTTTAGCCGAAGTCATCGAGCGTGCTTTGATTTCGGACGAGGAAAATCAGACGGACTCTTCACTCAAAGACCAACTTATCGCTTTCCAAAAGGTGCTGATTAGCGATATTACTGCGAAAACTTTTTCAGATGTGTATGCACAAACCATCACTTATGGCATGTTTGCGGCTCGTTTGCACGATGAAGATTTAGAAAATTTTAGCAGGCAGAAAGCGGCGGAATTGATTCCCAAATCCAATCCTTTTTTGCGTAAGCTATTTCAGTATATTGCGGGCTACGACTTAGATGTGCGGATTCGTTGGATTGTCGATGATTTGGTTCAGATATTTTTGGCTTGTAATGTTTCGGGGGTATTGAAAAATTACGGTCGTTCTACCCAAATGGAAGACCCTATTATTCATTTTTATGAAGATTTTTTGAGTGCTTACGACCCACAATTGCGCAAAGCAAGAGGGGTTTGGTATACGCCTGCGCCTGTGGTGAGTTTTATTGTAAAAGCCGTTGATGATATTTTGAAGCAAGATTTTGACCTGCCTCTTGGACTTGCCGATACTAGTAAAACACAAATCAAGTTAGATATTCAGGGTAAAAAAGTACAAAGTGAGGTGCATAAAGTACAAATCCTTGACCCTGCTACGGGCACGGGTACATTTTTGGCAGAAGTAATTCGGCAAATATATAAAAATTTTGAGAATAAAAAAGGTGTTTGGAGTAGCTACGTAACTTCAGATTTGCTTCCTCGCTTGAACGGTTTTGAGCTCTTGATGGCGAGTTATGCGATGGCGCATTTGCAGTTGGATTTGTTACTTGCCGAGACTGGCTACCGCTCCGAAACTGACGAACGCTTGCGCATATTCTTGACTAATAGTTTGGAGGAAGCCAGCGATGAGGTGATAGATTTGTTCATGACTCGTTGGCTTTCAGACGAGGGCAAGCAAGCCGATAGCATCAAGCGCGATGTACCTGTGATGTGCGTAATGGGCAATCCACCGTATAGCGTAAGTAGCTCAAATAAAGGTGCTTGGATTCAGAATTTGATTGAAGATTATAAGAAAAATCTCAACGAACGCAAACTCAATCTCGATGATGATTACATCAAATTCATTCGTTATGGGCAGCATTTTATCGATAAAAATGGCAGTGGTGTGTTAGCTTACATTTCAAATAATAGCTTTATCGATGGGGTTACGCACCGCCAAATGCGCAAAAGTTTGCTCAAGAGTTTTGATAAAATTTACATTTTGGATTTGCACGGCAACGCACGCAAAAAAGAGACTGCACCCGACGGAAGTACCGACCAAAACGTATTTGATATTATGCAAGGTGTGAGTATCAATATTTTTGTGAAAAATAAAGATAAAAAATCTTCAAAAATTTCAGAAGTATTTCATTACGACCTTTATGGCAAAAGGCAAATGAAGTATGACTTTTTGAATAAAAATAATTTGGATTCTATAAAATGGACAAAATTAAAAATAGATGAGAAGTATGCTTTCTTTGTGCCCAAAGATTTTGGTTTGCGAAAAAGCTATGAGAAAGGTTTTAAGATTACCGAGCTATTTGTAAAATATTCGGCAGGTATCAAAACCAAAATAGACCATATTGCAATAGATTTTGATAAAGAAAAACTTTCACAAAGAATAAGCAATATTATAACTAATAATTTGAATAAGAAAGATATACGAAGTCAGTATGGACTTAGCGACCGTACAACTTGGGAGTATAAATCTGATTATAACCTTGCTTTTGAGGCTGAAAAAATCTGTAAATACGAATATCGTCCTTTTGATTATCGCTACACTTATTATGATAATAAATTTCTTTCGCGGGCGCGCATCGATGTGATGGATAGCTTTTTTATGCGAGATAATTTGGGAATGGAGAGTTCGCGCAATGGGGATTTTGTTTTTATAGGTAAGTATATCTCCGATGAGCATTATATTTCTGATAATTCATTTCGTTTTCCATTATATACTTACAAAAACTATCATAGAGAAAATACTATTTTTAATACAAAATATGAACATAAAATTCAGGATTTACAAATACGCCTCAGGCAAGCACGTGAGCTGTACGAGCCGGTAAAGAAATTTTATGAAAACACGGTATTGCCATTTTTTGAGCATATAACACCTGCTACGGAAAACGAAGCCAAACTATTTGAAGAAAATCAAAGTACTTACGAAGAGCTGAAAACCTCTGTTGAGAGTCTCGAGGCGCAGTTAGAAGCCTTACAAAAAAATAAGCAAGCAAATAATATGGAGTTAGGTTTAGAGTCAGAGCCTGAACGCAAACCCAACCTGAATCCACAAATTATCAAAAAAATTGTCGATACTTTGGGCTTAGACTTTACGGCAGAGAAAAATCTTGAGCGCAGAGATGCTTTTGCGCCTATTGATATTTTGGATTATATTTATGCTGTTTTGCACTCACCAAGTTACCGAGAGAAGTACAAGGAATTTTTGAAAATAGATTTTCCCCGTGTGCCTTATCCCGAAAATGCAGAAACTTTTTGGCAGTTGGTAAATTTTGGTAGCGAGCTTCGTGCGCTACATCTTTTGGAGCGTCCCTTATTAGAAAAAACAGATGTGAACTACCCCTGCGAAGGCGATAACAAAATCAGTCGTAAGCTCACAAAAAGTAGTCCTGGTTTTATACCGAAAAAAGACAATCCTAAAATTGGAAAAGTTTATATCAACGAAACCCAATATTTTGACAATGTTCCAGCAGTCGCTTGGGAGTTTTATATCGGTGGCTACCAGCCTGCGCAAAAGTGGCTTAAAGACCGCAAAGGGCGCACGCTTTCTTTTGATGAGATTGCTCATTATCAGAAGGTTATTACTGCACTTGCGGAGACGGTGAGGGTGATGGAGACGCTTGATAGAATTAGATTTGTTTAAATAGGTGTTTGGGGGGCACGAGGTGTACGACAAAATTTTGCTCAATGACTACAGCAATAACATTTCTGGGTGAAATGTTATTGCTAAGGCTTTTTTATCAAGATGCTTTGATTCTATTATCTATTTACTTTCAACTCGCTGAGGAAGTCTAAGAAGAAATAAAACATCGGACCTCTTGATAAATCTACGATATTTGTATTTCCCCTTACATTGTATTGGTGCAAATAACCGAGTTCTACTCTTGCCCAGTTCCAAAATCTGTAGCCTAATCCGGCAAAACTACGATTCTGACTGAGATAGTTTGTGCCAAAATCTCTTCCCCATTCTACGTGCAATTCAGAGTAGATAGAGGAGTAAATTGTGTTATTAGTATAAAAATAGTCAGTATTCAGAGGCACGCGAAGTCGCATTCTATATCTTGCTCTAAAATTATGTTTGACTTGTTCTTGGTCTATGCCGCGCCAGCGAGATTCAAATCTTATGCGGTGAGTAAAGTTGAGCCGTCCGTAATAGGCATAATTATTAATTTGCAAGGTAGAGCGAAACTCTCTTTCAAACTCATTATCTAATGCGTTTTCGGTGGCATAACGAGGTGCGCTTTGAAAATATGCAAAAGGCTGAAAACTCACTCTTGTCATTTTCGTAAATTGATAGGCAATCCAAGGTCTGACGCTAAACCTTAAAGGGCGATTGTAAATGTTAGGTGCACCCAACTCGCTTTGACGACGATAGACTACATCTAATTCCCATAACCATTTACTTTTTTCAAAATTAAAAAAGTCTGCTATGGTATATTTTGTGTACAGTATCCTGTTGTCTAAAGTAGTTTTTTCGTCTCCTTGGGCAAGAGATGTGCTCACAAATAAGACTGTAAAAAAAGCATATAGAAAAACAAAACGGAGTTTTTGCTTAAAGATTTCCATGATATAGCGTTTTATAATGATATAATTTTTTGTTGTTCTAAGATTATAGCCCGAGTAGTCTTTTGATTCTTTCGGGTACATTTTCGCTTCTTAGTCTTATGTTTAGTTTTCTTACTTCTTCGGATTTGGGGTCAGAGGTTGCAAATTCGCGTAATCTTTTATCGAGTCTGACTATTTCTTCTATATTTTGTTTGAAGTCAGCGAGTTTTCTCGAGTTGGGTATAGCATTTACCATTTCGGGAAGGAGTCTGTTTACAGCTTTGTTATAAATATTGGGTCTTATGCGCGATTCAGTAAGTCTTCTATCAAAAGGGTTTTCTTTGTATTCTGTAAAAGCACTATCGAGCGATTCGGGCATTCTTGAGATATACTCGAGTATAGGATAAGCATCTTTGAGCAAAATATGCCAATTTATAATTTCTTCACCGACTTGCATTTTATCATTTCTATTTTCTGCATTATTATAGAGTTTAATAAGCTCATTTTGCTTGTTAAGTGCAATTTCTTGATATACTTTGAGTTGTAAGTCTGTAATATCTTTATCTTCGGGTAGGTCTTCTTTTGTAATATTTTGTTTGTTATGTGTTTTGCCTATATATTGCATAGCTACTTTTTGCGTATTGAGTATGATAAGTGAATCCAACTCGAGGATTCTTTGTTCTTTCATGACATCTTTTAGCGCCTCTTTCATGTAGTCAAAATATTCTTGACTTTGCTTTTCTAAGGCTTTGCTGTAGTCATATAATGCTTTGGCAATATTATCGTTTTCTGCTATTTTACTTTTAAATGTAATAGCAACTTTACGATTTTTTCCATCATAATCGTAGGTAATAGAATCAGTTTTTTGTTTCAAACCTTCTATACCTTTGTTGTAGAAATTATTTCTATCAGAGTAGTCAAATTCTTCGGACTTTAAGTTTTCAAGCGTAGCCCACACTTTTTCAGTTTTTTGTTTGGCGAGTTCTATAAAAGCGTATCCAAGTGCAAGGGAGTCGTCTTCTCTTTTATAGAGTATGATTTGTGAGCTATTGAGAATAGAGTCGTAACTTTGTTGTAATTTATGTATAATTTGTTGCGTACTTTTTAGCAAACTATCCTCTTGAGCGGGATATACAAATTGAAATCTTTTTGTCATTCCAATAACCATTGGAAAATGTCCTTCAAAGTAGTTTTGAATATGACTACTATCTTTGTATGGTTCGAGGGCATTTTCTATGATTTTATTACCTCTTTTTTGTGCATTGATACGTGAGGTGTTAGGGTTGTATCCATTGTTAAAAAGGAGTCCGAATTGTCGTTTACCGATGCGAATATTCGTTGTATCTTCACCTTTTTCAAGTGCTTCCAATTTAGTTATTACATCGTGATAAATAACATCACTAAGTATATTGGGATTTGCATCTTTATAGTTTTCTATGATTTGAATACGCAACAGAAAACCATTTTGATACTTTCTTACTTCTTTTGTTTTTTTCTCTTCTTGCGTTTTGGCATAATAAATTTCCCAAGTGCCGTGTAAGTTTCCTTCTTCGTCGAATTGTCCTTTTACTTGTATGGGTGTTCTATCTTTGTCTAAGGCATTAAAATAATCAAATGCGTTTTGTGCAAAACCAAGATTACAAGAAACTTCGCTTTTAATTTGATTTTTTTCGAGTCGTCCGTTATTGATGTTGTGGTGCAGAAAAGTCCATTTGTTATGTGGGTATCCATTTTCGTAATCTGCGCGTAATGTTTTTCTATGCCCATCTAGACTGCTATTTACTCTTAGGTTTTTATCTATTGCATTGAGGTTGAGGTCATAGTTTTCAATTCTGTATATCCAATTTCCATTTTTGAGATTTTCTGTATATTTTCCGGCAACTTCAATGCGTTCTAAATTTTGGCAGTTATTTTCTTTAAAGTTATCGCCATCAAATTTAAAGCTACCATTCAAAACAATCGAATCTTGCTGTGTAGTATCATTTTTTTCTATTTTTAGATAGCTATAGCTCGCATTGCCGTTCATGCCATTATCGAGTTGATAAAAGCCTTGGTGCTGTAAGTTTTGCTGTGCAAAAATTTTGTTATTAGGGTATAAAAAGGCTAAAAAACACAAGGCAAAATAGCTACAAAAAATAGTAAAATAGTAACGCATAACATTATTAAATTTGAAAATTAGAACAATAATACTTGAATATGTGAACTTATTTTATTGGGTATATCTAAAACGCCTGAATAGAAAATGCCCAAATTCAATATTGAGAGCATAAGGCATACCTCGTTCGGTTTCGATGAGTTTACGATTGCCTATATAGTTTCTAAGACGGAAATAAAAATCGCGGTATTCAAAACTAACCCCAAAGACAATTCCGTAATGCAATCTTGAAAATTGGTCAGTATTATAAATAAAATTATCTTCATTGGATAAATCGCTTGGGGCATAGTCAGATAATTGATTGGAGTGCAACAATGTAGAAACTTGTGTGCCAACTAAGAAGCGCCAATCAATATTTCTAAAAACAGGTAGCTCAAAAGCTACAAAAATAGGCATTTGTAGATAATGTTTTCTAAAAACGGCTGTTTCACTAAGTTGATGACTGAATCCCCTTTGTGCATAATGCAATTCTATATTGACATTGGCTTTGCTGAAAGCGGGGAAGTAGCCACCTAATCCTACATGAAAATCTTGTGTAGGTCTCAAATTACGATGATTTTTGCTATAGGTAAGACCAGAACTCGAGAGTCCACCTACAAGCATAACATCATCAAAAATATAGGGTAGCGGGCTTAGTTTAAAACTTAATTTTTGTTTGGTACTATCCGTTTTATCCTTGTTTTTTTCGTCTGATGCTTGGGGAGTAGCGTCTTTTGCTTCTAAATTTCGGTATTCAGCCTCGAGTATATATTTGAGATATTGCGTGGATATGCGCAGGCTATCTTGCTGTGCGTGGCTTTTCGTACTCGATAGCATCAGTAGGGCTATAAAGCCAAGTAAGGATATTGATTTTATTAAAACTGAAAAATTGAGGTAAAACATTTTTGTAGTTTGAATTTTGCGTTTTTAAGTATTAGACATTATCACGTTTGGTTTGCCATCAACTTTGGTAAAGGGCTTAGGCATTAGAAACGTGATATATTTATTTATTTAATATGATTTTTGTAGACTACTTGTTTAGCGTTGCACACTGGCTTGCTTGTCGTATCTATCTTTTACCCAATAGCCTTCAAAGAGTATGCTACCATCTTTAGAATGAAAAGCACCTTTGCCGTGCCTTAAGTCATCTTTCCACTCGCCTACATATTTTTCACCAGTATCAAAAGAGTACACACCAAAGCCTTCTCGTTTTCCATCATTAAAATCTCCTTGATAAACATGCCCGTTGTCCCAGCGGTACTTACCTTTGCCCTGGGGGAGGTTGTTTTTCCAACTACCCACGTAGGTACTTATGCCCTCTGTAACGCCAATTCCATATTCATGTGCTTTGCCATTTTTGACTTCACCGTAGTAAGTAACAAGCTGCCCTTTAGTATTTGCAAATTTAAGCTCTCCGTAAGAAGTTTTGAGCAGGGCTACTGTATCTTCTAAGGCTTGGCTTTTCTTTACAGCGAGTTCGTATCTGTTTCGTATATTTTGCATTACAATCTCAAGCGTATCCTTTAAATGTCTTTCTTTGAGAAGTTTTTCTTCAACTTCGGCTAAGGTTTGCTCTGTAGTTTGCAATTTTATACGCAAGTTATTATTACTCAAACTCATGATATGTTTGGCTTCTTGCGCACTATCTTTGTGTGTAATATAGTGATTGAGTCTGTAAGTCCAGATACTATCTTTTAAAAGACTATCGCTTGCTTGAAGCAGTATCAAGGCTTTGTTATAGTCCTTTTCAAAAAAGGCGTGAGTGGCATCTTCTAATGCTTGATAGTATTTGAGACTATCTACAAATTTTTGTTCAAGATGCTCAAGGTTCTTTTCTGTTTCGGACTTAAGATTAAGTCGTTCTATTTGATGTTTTTTGTGTGCATCAAATAATAAAAAAGAGAGCAACAGCGTTGTAATTAATAAAACAACGAGAGACGTATTTTTAATTAGATTTGTCTTGTCAGGCATAGTTCGGTATAGTTTGATAAATAGAATAGGCTACTACTAATAGCCTATATTGATGTTAGGCATTCGCCTGTCGATAGGGCGTGCATCTAAGCCTACAAAAATATTGAGTCTTATAATATGATTCATAGAGTACTCAAAACCAGAAGGGTCTTGACCTAAAGTCCACATGTGTCCCCCAAAGAACGTAATTTTTTCGTTAAATACATAACCTATACCATTATAAATACGAAAATCCTCGAAAGGGTGATATACAATGGATTTTCCCGAATGTAAGAAAATTTCTGCACTTGGCGAGAAAAAAAGTGTTTTTTCTTCAATTTTTTTCTTATTTATAGATATATAAGCAAATAGCTTATAACGGTATCGGTCGGTATAATCGTGCTCTGCACCTACATTGTTATCGCGTTTCCAGCGATGCTCAAAGCGAAATTGATGATATACTTTAAAGCGTCCCATAGGAGGCATAATAAAAAGCCATTGATGCCATATACGGGGCTCGAGCGTTACTTTTTCAAAGCCCTCATCGCCCGGACGAGGTGTAAAATTAAATACTAAGGTAGGACCTATAACCGCTTCAAAATAAGGATTAAAAAAAATATTCAAACCCGCACGGTTATATACCTGTCGCATACGACCTACAAAATCATATAGATTATCTTGACTATTACGCCGGCGGTAGTGATGCTCGCCGTAATATCCAAATTTATCACTCAATTTTACCTTAAGGTAAAGTCCGTTCCAATTTCCAGTTTCCGTAAGATTAGTTACCGAACCTGTTTGCTGTCTATATACATTGCACGTATGCAGTGCTGTAAATATCAAGCAAAATGAGCAGAAAATAGCTATTTTTAAGTAAGTCTTCATTAGTGTCAATATAAAAAAATATTACTTGAGAATAAGGAGTGGGGTATGATTTAATACCCTGCTATTATAAATTTTTCTATAGCTTAAGGTTTGAAATTCCCCCAAGCTATGGAAAAATGGACTTAGAAATAACATTTCTTTGAGAATTATTATTTCTGGATAGAAAATGTCTAAGTAGTATGGTGCTGAATACTATAATACTATATAGTATGAATTACTACTAAACAGCGATAAATTTATGTCTTGGTTTAAGCTACTTAAATTTTACAATGCCAAAATTACTGCTTTTTATGCAACTTAGCAAATGATAGTCTTAAAAGTTTTGATTTATTATGACAAAAGCAAAAAAATAGCATTTTATGACAAAAATCATATTATTGGTGTTTAGATAGATAAATCAATATATGTAACTATAAAAATGCGATTTTGCAAAATTATGTTTTTGAAAAATCAATATTTTTTGATTTTATTCTGATTTTGTATAGATGCACTTCGCACAAAAAAGGTCTTACAATAAAAAAAACAAATAAAATTTTATATATCTATTGCATTTTAGCTAAAAAAATCGTTATTTTGTTATGTACCTATTAAAATATATCGTTACAAGTCTAAATACTTGCATCAAAACACCGCAAGCGTTTCGATTTCTTATTTCAATACATCAATAATTTATCCCAATCAAACTTCAATTTTCATGCGAATCCGAACATTAAACGATTACACAACAGCCTATCGCCAAAGCGTAGAAAATCCTGAAAATTTCTGGAGCAACGTCGCAGAACGTTTTCTATGGCAAAAAAAATGGGACAAAGTCCTCGAGTGGGACTTCCACGACTACAAAGCAGAATGGTTTAAAGGTGCTAAATTTAATATCACCGAAAACTGCCTTGACAGACACCTACTCAACAAAGCAGACCAAGTAGCTATTATTTGGGAACCCAACGACCCCTCCGAAAACGAAGTGGAGCTCACTTATCGCCAGCTCCACGAAAAAGTATGTGAGTTCTCGAACGTGCTAAAAAGTAAAGGCGTACAAAAAGGAGACAGAGTATGTCTTTATATGCCTATGGTGCCCGAGTTGGCTATTGCTATGCTTGCATGCGCACGTGTAGGTGCTATACATTCTATTGTATTTGCTGGTTTCTCCTCATCAGCATTAGCAGACCGTATCAATGACGCACAAGCTAAAGTTGTTATTACATCTGACGGAAACTACAGAGGTAATAAAAATATCCCCGTCAAAGATGTCGTTGATGAAGCCTTAGAAAACTGTACTTCAATTACAAGCTGTATTGTCTTGAAGCGAACAGAAGCCAAAGTTACGATGCAAGAAGGAAGAGATTGCTGGTGGCACGACGAAGTAAGCAAAGCTGAAAAAACCTGTCAAGCAGAAGTCATGGACTCCGAAGATCCCTTGTTTATCCTTTATACCTCCGGCTCTACAGGCAAACCTAAGGGAGTTGTACATCATGGAGGTGGATATATGGTGTATAGCCAATACTCATTCTCTAATGTATTCCAATACGAAGAGGGCGATGTCTATTGGTGTACCGCTGATATTGGCTGGATTACAGGGCACTCTTACATCGTGTACGGACCGCTACTCGCTGGCGCAACTACTGTTATGTTTGAAGGTGTACCAACTTTCCCCGATGCTGGGCGTTTCTGGGAAATTGTAGATAAATACAAAGTCAATACATTCTATACTGCACCTACGGCGATACGAGCTTTGCAAGCTAAAGGTTTAGAATTTGTCAATAAATACGACCTTAGCTCGCTTCGCGTCCTCGGTACGGTAGGAGAACCTATCAACGAAGAAGCTTGGGATTGGTATCATGAACACATCGGAAAAAGACGATGCCCTATCGTAGATACTTGGTGGCAAACCGAAACAGGTGGAATTATGATCTCTCCATTAGCGGGAGTTACTCCTACGAAGCCTACTTATGCCACACTGCCGCTACCTGGTGTGCAACCCGTACTTTTAGATCAAGATGGAAATGAGCTCGAAGGAAATAACGTACAAGGAAATCTTTGCATCAAATTCCCATGGCCATCTATGATACGCACCACTTATGGCGACCACGAACGATGCAAGCAAGTCTATTTCTCTACATACGCAGGATACTATTTCACCGGAGACGGTTGCCGAAGAGATGAAGATGGTTACTACCGCATACTCGGACGTGTAGATGATGTTATCAACGTTTCTGGACACCGCATAGGCACTGCAGAAGTCGAAGATGCTATCAATATGAACGAAAGCGTGATAGAATCCGCAGTAGTTGGATACCCACACGAAATCAAAGGACAGGGCATTTATGCTTTTGTAATCTGTGATGAAAATAGTGGAAAAGATAATGATACAATGCTCAAAGAAATTATAGCTACTGTATCGCGCGTTATCGGTCCGATTGCTAAACCAGATAAAGTTTTGATGGTAAGTGGGTTGCCCAAAACGCGTTCCGGCAAAATTATGAGACGTATTTTACGCAAAATTGCCGAAGGTGCAACAGACCAACTCGGTGATACCTCTACTTTGATTGACCCTACAGTCGTAGAAGAAATCAAAGAAAAGGCGGGCGTATAAACTTTGAAAGTTAGTTCGATAAAAGTAAAGTTAGAAGTAAGGTTGCGCTTGGAAATCTTACTTCTAACTTTTTTTATAGCAACTCATACTACCAGACATTCGCTATCCAGAAATAACATTTCTTTGAGAATTGCTATTTCTAAGCTCATTTTTGCATAGCCTGGGGGTTGCAAAATCCACGATATGCAAAAATAATGTGTACGAGATAGCGACTGCTAATCCGCTTCAATCCTGACATCAGTAAGCCCCTGCCGAATAAAATCTAACTCCTCTGCCCCTTTTCTTGTCAAATCAATAATCCGCCCTGCTACAAAGGGACCCCTATCATTGACGCGCACACGAATACTTTTGCCGTTAGCAAGATTTGTAACGGTGAGCATCGTACCAAAAGGGAGTGTTTTATGGGCTGCCGTCATCAAATCTTGTCTAAATATTTCACCACTTGCCGTAGGCCTGCCTTCGTATAAATCGGCGTAGTAGGAAGCGATGCCGTATTCTACAAAGTTATCATTAGTAGAGTCATCAGGTGCAAAAAGCTCGCTATCACAGCTGCTTAAAAGCAATATGAAAATGCTGAAAAAGAAAGCTTTAATGAAAATAAAATTGAATTTTTGCATGCTAATTATTGTATTTAGAGATAAGGATAATGTGATTTCTACTTACAAAGTATAAAAATAATGCCAAAACGTATAGGAGTATATATCCGCTAGCCAGCAATAACAGTTTTTCGAAAACTGTTAATTATTGATGCTTAGTGAGTTATATAAATAAGATTTCTGTCAGAAATGTTATTTCGGAGCTAATTTAGCAAAGTTGTCGTACACCCATTTTTACTGACTCAAAGACTTTTTGAACTACAGACTTTGGAAACTACCAAAAATATGCTTTATATTTGTGCAAACAAATTTTTAATAAAAAATCCTTACATTCAAACGCAATCCTGATGAGCCTATTTAATACTGCTATTACGGCTGTGGCTGCGATAACACTTTTTTTATTTAGTTTGCGAGGTTTCTCGAAAGAGTTGCAAGAGCTGGGGGCCGATAAACTCAATGTTTGGCTTACTAAAATTACGAAAAATCGTTTACAAGGTTTTTTACTCGGTGCATTGATAACAGCAATCATTCAATCGAGTAGTGCTGTGAGTTCTATTACTGTAGCGCTTGTAGATTCTGGTGTCATTAGTTTTTATAATAGCCTCTCAATTTTGATAGGTGCAAATTTGGGTACTACATTTACTGCTTGGCTTGTCGCTTTCAAACTTGATAATTTAGGTAGTATTTTGCTTATCTTAGGTACTGTAGTGAGTATTATTCCTTTTAGAGTACAGCTTGTAGGCAAATCTATTTTTTATTTAGGTTTGATACTTTTTAGCTTGCAACAGATAAGCATTGCACTAAAACCTTTGAGCGATAATCCAGAATTTGTATCTTGGCTCGGTCGTGCCGATCATATTGCTATAGGCATCATTGCAGGTACAGTTATTACAGCTGTTGTGCAATCGAGTTCTGTAACTACGGGGCTTACGATTATATTGTCTTCACAAGGTTTATTAGGGCTTACAGGTGCTATAGCTATTGTGGTAGGTTCAAATTTGGGTACGACAAGTACTGCACTTTTGGCTTCACTTTCGCTCTCGCGCAATGCCAAAAGAGCGGCGGTAGCTAACCTGATTTTCAATGTTTTAGGATTGCTTGTTTTTATTCCTGTTACCCCTTTTTTTATAAGATTAATCGAGCAAATTGATACATCATTAGACTACCAAGTAGCCATAGGGCATCTAATATTCAATCTTGTTGTATCCTTTTTTGCCTTAGCATTACTTACACCAGTAGCTCGTTTTCTGACAAAAGAAAAAACAAATTCTGAAAATAGTGCAAAATAAGGATAACTATGAATAACAAAAAACAAATCAAAGTGCTTGCTTGTGTCTTAGTTATCATATTAGCGCCGCTTATGATGTATTTTTTTATGACCAGAAATTATGTTGGCAGAGAGCTAATATATGATTTGGAAACAGGCAAAGCCGCAGTTAAGCTTATAGGCTTATCGGGAAAACATTCGCAGCAGGTATTTCTTACCTATTTATACGATAGTAGTTATTATCAAATAGCTACTACCATAGCTGTGCCTGATATAAGTGCGAGGCATAATCAAGGGGATAGTATTTTTTTTACACACTTAAAAGGCGACCCTTTGAAAGCACCGCTTGGTTATAATCCTGCCTGTCTTTGGCAGGATAAAGTCAGTTTTGCTATTTTTATGCCACTTGCGCTTGTGCTTTGGGTAGTTTGCTTGCTCAAAATCAAGAAGATAACATGGGGGTAAGTGCTATCTTTTTTGAAAAACTATGCACGCCTCACAAAACTATTCCTAAAGATTTAGACACATTTTACTAACTTTTTAGCGTATCAAAAGTTATATTTGTAGTAACTCGTTAAGAATTTACTATTTTCAAACTTTTACAAACACAAAAACAAATTATGACAACATTAAAAAATGTGCTTTGGATAACTATTCTATCATTCTTTTTTGTAGCCTGCGGAGGTGCAGAGCAAAAAGCTGAAGATAGCTCGGCATCATCAGAGGATACTGAAACTTCACAAGAAGGCGAACAGACTGCCGAAAAATGCATGTATAGCTACAACAATGGCGATGTCAAAGTAAGTTGGACTGCTTTTAAATTTACAGAAAAAACAGGCGTAAGTGGGCAGTTTAGAGATGTAAAAATCCAAACCACGGAGCAGGCTGAAAATCCAATAGAGCTACTCAAAAATGCAAGCTTCGAAATCCCCGTAGCTAGTGTGGACTCTAACGACCCCGACCGAGATGGCAAAATAAGACAGCATTTTTTCGGTACTTTGAGCAATACAGAAGCCATGAAAGGCTCTTTTAAAAGTATTGATGGCGATGCAAAATCTGGTGAAGGTATTATTAGCTTTATTATGAATGAGCAGGAAAAAGAGCTACCCGTAAAATATACGATTGACGACAACGGCAAAATCGAAATCAAAGGGGAAATGGACGTAAGCATTTGGGACGCTATGCCCGCTTTGAACAAACTCAATGAAGTTTGCGATGATTTGCATAAAGGTGCTGACGGAATAAGCAAACTATGGCCGCAAGTAGAGGTACGCATCACAGCGCAGCTCAACAAAGACTGCGAATAGCCACTATCTTATCGCAATTAAAATTTCTTTGAGAAATATTACTTTTGCAAGTTAATTAGTTTAAAACCCACTTTTAACCTATAAAAGTGGGTTTTAGGTTTTGATAACAAAATCTTTAAAACAAAAATATTATTTTGCCAAAATAAATATTACCAAAGTATTCGCATTAAGCCTTCGCTACATTTTATTCTTTGCAATCTATAGGTTAAATTTGCAATAGTTTTTAAGGCCATTCTCAAAAAGGGGCGTACGACAAAGTTTGCTAAATCATAGAAATAATCGTTGCTCAAAGAAATGCCATTTCTATCTTTTATAGGCAATTGAATAACCCGAAGTACGCCACTCAAAAGTGAGAAGGCTTATTATACCTCTACATAATAACATACTGAATTTTTAAAATTATGGCTGAAAAGAAAATCCGCGTCGCCATCAACGGCTTCGGTCGTATCGGACGACTCACCTTCAAAGTGCTTCTTGATAATCCTGCTATCGAAGTCGTAGCTATTAACGACCTTAGCGATAAGCAAACATTAGCTCACCTTTTTAAATACGACTCCGTACACGGTAAATTTACGGGCGAAATTGCACCGAGCGATGAGGGTTTTGTCGTAAATGGTAAAGCTATTAAAGTATTAGCAGAGCGCAATCCAGAGGCACTGCCGTGGAAAACGCATAATATTGATGTTGTGCTCGAATCTACAGGTATTTTTACAGATAGAAACGGCGCCGGAAAACACCTAACCGCTGGAGCTAAAAAAGTGGTTATCTCCGCACCTGCCAAAGGAGCAGACATCAAAACCGTTGTACTCGGTGTAAATGACAATATCCTCGACGGCTCAGAAGATATTCTGTCTAACGCCTCTTGCACGACCAACTGCCTCGCACCTATGGCAAAAGTATTAGACGATACCTTCGGCATCGAACAAGGATATATCACAACTGTACACGCCTATACCTCTGACCAAAATATTCAAGATGCCCCACATAAAGATTTAAGACGTGCGCGGGCCGCAGCGCAATCTATCATACCCACTTCTACAGGTGCAGCACGCGCAGTAGGATTAGTACTACCACACCTCGCTGGTAAGCTCGACGGCTGTGCTACACGTGTGCCTGTTATTGATGGCTCGCTTACAGATTTTACCGTACTTTTGAAAAAAGAAGCTACTGCCGAAGAAATCAATGCCGCTATGAAAGCTGCATCGCAAGGCGCACTTAAAGGATATTTAGAATACTCGGACGAACCGCTCGTATCCGTAGATATTATCGGTAATCCACACTCTTGCGTTTTCGACTCAGGCATGACTTTTGCCAATGGAAAGCTCATCAAAGTTATTGGTTGGTACGACAACGAAGCCGGATACTCAAACCGAACTGCTGATTTGATCGCTAAAATCGGTTAAGCAAAATATATACAGTGAAAATATACAAAAAGCCCCTGTCTTAAAAGTAGGGGCTTTTTTTGAAACCGATTCCTACAAGATGCACATAAGCACAGCTAATTTTCTTAATTCAAATAAACAGCAGCACGTTTAGCAAGGGCGTACGACACAACAGCTTTGCTAAATGGGCTTAGCAATAACATGGCTCAAAGAAATGTTATTGCTGGAGGGAAATGTTATTGCTGGTTTAATTTAGCAAAGTTGTCGTACACCCACCCCTTAGCAAGTAGATAGAACATGTCTCAAATAAATGGCTAAGGGCCGAATGTCTAATTATTTACTCAAAAACACCTAATTATGGGCTTCTGGAATACGTATCAAAAATGGTTTAAAAAACTGATTAAAACTGTAAGGGTAATTTGGCAAAAAACAAAAGCCTTCTTTTCCCCTGAAAAAGAAGGCCCAAAAGAGTCAGAAAAAGAAAAATACAAACAAACACAGACCGCAGCAGATGCACTTGTAAAAGAAAGTGAAAAATTATTCACGCAAATAGATAACGGCTTGCATATAGCCTACTATGATAGAGGAAAAGGCCTAAATACATTGCTTTTTGTGCACGGCTTAGGAGGATCCGCAGCTCATTGGCAGAGAAACCTCGACGAACTCGCTGCCCATAACAGATGTATAGTCATAGACCTGCCCGGCTACGGAGACTCTGAAGCACCACAAAAGCAGAACATAAAAGCCGAAGACTTAATTGACTTCTTTGCTGAATCTATAGGACAGTTGGCCGAAAAATTAAACCTCAATGCCTTTGTACTCATTGGGCATTCTATGGGCGGATTGATAAGCGCAAATTTTACTTTAAAATACCCGCAAAAAGTACAAAAACTCATACTCGCATCTCCTGCTGGAATAGAGCATTTTTCTACCGTGCAAAAAACAATGATTAAATCATTTAGTAAATCAAAATTATTTGAAAATCAAAGTGAATCCGATATTCGCAATGCCTACGCACAAAACTTTTACAGCATGCCAGCGCAGGCAGAAGCCCTGATTCAGAAGCGACTTGCTTTGCAAGCCGATGCTAAAAAACGGCGTATTTATGCCCAATGGATTGAAAAATGTATAGTAGCTATGCTTGCTAACCCTGTGCGTGAACAACTTGCTCATATAGAAATTCCTTGTTTGGTGATTTATGGTGAGCAAGATAAACTTATCCCAAATCCCTATCTCAATAAGCATCTTAAAACTCATAATATTGCTAATATTGCTGCTGATAAACTGCCTTATGCAAAGGTTGTATTAGTCCCAGAGGCAGGGCATCTATTGCCTTTTGAGCAGCCGGAGGCTTTTAATCAGCAGGTTCTGGTATTTTTGGATAGCTGGCAATCTGATCTGGACGCACGATAACTTTGCTCAATTATAGCAATAACACTTCGCTCAGAAATGTTATTGCTATAATTGATTTCTGGCTGGCGAATGTATAGTTATTTGTTATTTCTCACTATCCTAAGATTTTAGTTATGTCTTCTTGTTCCCTGTTTTTGATTTTTGCTACTTTCTTTATCTTGTGTGCTTGTGGTGATACACAAGATAAGCAAAATAAAATTCGTTTTGTACTCGCTGAGCGCATCACGTCCTTAGACCCCACGGCGCAAGGCTTGAGCCACTCGAATGCACTTATTCAAGCACAAATTTATCAAGGACTTTTTGAAGTGGGTGATGATGGGCTTGTATATCCTGCAATTGCTAAATCTTATGAAATTTTTGATGATGAAGAGCTTTTTTTGATGCGTATTCGCTTGCGCGAAGATGCTTATTTTGTTTATCAAGAAGGAAGGGAGTGTTTGAAAAAACCAATCAAAGCAGAAGATGTAATCTATAGCTTCGAGCGGCTTATCGAACAAGTGCCTACGCTACCTGCGGTAAAGTTTTTTGCCGAACGCCTCGAGCGTATGGAAAGTCTAAATGAAGGAAAAATCTTATCTATATACCTAAAAACACCATATTATGCCTTGCAGAATCTATTGGCTGCACCTGTTTTTGCAGTTCTGCCAGCCCAAACATCGCAAGCAGATATAGGAAAATATAGCTCGGGTGCTTACTACATCGAAAAGGAAACTACAGAAGACTGGATACTTGCTGCAAATCCATTTTACTTTAAAAAAGATTTGAACTACAAAGCATTGCCTTATACACCAAAAATTTATTTGCGCACAGGAAAACAAGATCCAGAAGACCGCTCTGCCTTATTTTTTAAGCAGATTAACGATATATTCTGGGCAAATACTAAAAAAGAAGTAGCTACTTTTATAGATGATGCCCAAGATTATGCTGAAAAAAGACCTTTTTATAGCGAAGATATTCCTACGGCCCAAGCCTTAGTTTTGATGTTTGTTAATAATAAGAAACATCAAAAAAAAATATTATGGACAAATTACGCTTGGAGTAGAGCACTGCGTTATAGCATCAATACCGAAACCTTAGCGCAAAAAACACCAATATTGTGGCAGAAATCAAATGAAAAAATTTATAATTTTGTATTTCCAAGTAATTTGGAAATCAAAGTTAATGAATTTGAATACAACCCTTTGCGTGCCAAACAATTGCTACCCGATACACTGCCATCAAACTACGACCCCCTTATCCCCATCATGCAAAAAGAGTATTGGACAGAAAGCATAGCTGCAGAGTGGAAGGCGGTAGGGCTAAATACAGAAACCGTTGACGTAGAAGCAGGCAATCGCGCAGAATTCTTAGAAGTGAGCCTACCTTTTTATGAAGAGTTACAAACCTGGAGCTTTTTGGACACTGCAGAGTACAAACTTTGGCACACGCACGCCAATCTTGCACATAGCCATAAAAATCCAACACAAAGAATTTTTTATTATAACAAAGCACGTAATTTTATTTCTGAACAATATAATTTCTACCCACTGTATTATCGCAGTGCAAGGTTTTATATCGCCGAGGAGTTGCAGGGCATAACTTGGCGTTATGATGGCATTCCAATTTTTGAACGTGCAAGAAAGGGGAGCGGGCTTGAGGAAGAGCCTGAGGTTTTATAGCCTATATTTGTAGCGCACTAATATTTCTGACAGAAATAAGCATCAAGAACTAACAGTTTCCGAAAAACTGTTAGTTCTGAAAATTTTGATTTAGTAAGTGAGTACAGCCTCGCTTACATCATATACTTTTTGCTCTGGTATGGCTTGTTGGACAATGCTTGCTGCCGCTGCTGAGCGGTATCCGCCCGCACAATGGATATAAATGGGCTTATCTTTAGGAATTTCATTGAGACGGTCGCGCAACTCGGGCAGTGGGATTTCTAAGGTATTTTCAAAAACTTTTTTATCCTTCACCTCACTCGGATTGCGAACATCAATAATCGTAAAATCATCTCTATGGGCATCAAAAGCAGCTTTATCAAAGGTAGCAAGCTGTTTGCCATTGTCATTATTATAGACAAATGCACCTTTCGTAAGGAGTTCGTATCCTATTTTTGCGCTTCGCTCGATGAGCCGCTCGAGGTCTTCGGCACTTTTAGCCACGAGATAGAAATTTTCTTCGGGCGAGACTACACTGCCGAGCCACGTCTCGAACTTTCCACCGTCCATGATATTTATAGCACCTTCTAAATGCGAGGCTTTAAAAGCAGCATCAGGGCGAGTATCGACGATAACTTTGTCATCGAGCTTGGGCTGAAAGTTGTTATCCAAATGGCGCACAGCATCTACGGATTTGCGAAAGTGAGGCGCACCTTTTTTGTTTAAATCTACATTGTAACCAAAATATTTGGGAATAAAGGGCTGGTCTTCCAAAAGGAGTGCTACAAACTCCTCTTCGCTCATGGGTTGCAGGGCATAATTATCGGCTTTCTCCTCACCAATCGTACTGCTATTGGCACTTTTGAGTGCTTTCCCGCAAAGCGAACCTGCCCCGTGTGCAGGATATACAAGCACCTCGTCGGGGAGTTTCATGAGTTTTTCACGTGTGGTTTTGTACATCATACGTGCTAACTCCTCGCGCTTGGCGTGCATATTTCCAGCTTTTTCACGCAAATCTGGACGACCGACATCGCCGATAAATAGTGTATCGCCTGTAAAGGCAGCCAGAAGTTTTCCTTTTTCTTCCAAGAGAATCGTAATGCTATCAGGCGAATGCCCAGGCGTATGTAAGGCTTTGAGTTTGATATTTTTATTTAATTTGATTTCATCGCCCTCGTCAAAGGCTTTGTGAGGATAGTCTGCGCCTACAAGTTTGCTTACATAGATGGTTGCGCCTGTTGTTTCATGGATTTCTAAGTGGCTACTTACGAAGTCGGCGTGTGGGTGCGTCTCGATGACTCCTATAATTTTGGCATCATGTTTTTTGGCAAAGTCATAATAGGGCTGCGGATTGCGCGCAGGGTCTATGAGTGTGATCGTTTTATCTACTAAAATGGCATAAGCAAAATGCGCTAATGCTTTATCTTCAAATTGTTCAATTTGCATATTATGAATGTTTTTTTAGGTTTTGAATGTTTTGATTTATAGTCTAACCATTTGATTATCTAATATTTGTGCACTCTGTAGAACGAAGCTCCAGCTTCGTTTTATATTACTTCCGAAGCTGGAACTTCGGACTACAGCTATGGAAAGATTTTTAATCAAATGTATTTGAATGTGTTTGATTATATAACGGCGCAAGTGCATTTTTGTTTTCGATAAGCAAAAAGCCTCACAGTAACATTTCCGTACTGTGAGGCTTTTTTGAAACATTGAAAAAGTTTTGAACTTTTTCAATGTTAGTTGATTTAGAGCTTACTCCTTGATAAATTTAGTGCGCTGATTACCCTCCATAGATTTAAAATCTACGATATACATACCTTTGGGTAGGTTTGCAGGCAGATGGATATCCGTCTCATTTTTTCCACCTTCGCTATAAAACTGTTTTTGCGATAAGCGATTGCCCAAGAGGTCGTACACTACAATGCTCACTTCTGATGCGTTTTGAAGTTCATATTTGAGGTGAACTGTAGAGCTACTTGTCGGGTTTGGATAGACCGAGAAATAGCTATCTTGGCTACTATAGCCATATCTGCTAAGGCTAATAATGCGTGTATATTTTTGGTCGCCTTCAATTTCTTGCGCAAGCACACGGTAGTATGCGCGTTCAGGGGCATTATTATCGAGATACTGATATGTACTCGGCTCACCTTTAGCATTTATGCTATAAATGGTCTCGAATTTTCTGCCATCGAGCGAGCGTTCTAAGTAGAACGTGCCGTCGGTAGTCTCGAGGGCTGATGTCCAAGTGAGCATATTATTATTTTCTCTTGCCTCACCTTCAAAAGCTGCAAACTCTAAGGGGAGTAGAATAGCGCAGTTAGTCGCAGGGTTGCCATTGATGGTAGGGGCATCGAGGTTGAAGCCTGCCCCTGTACGGGTAAAGTCATCAACCATAAGTACATAAAACTCGCCTGCTTGTACATCTAGGGCTGGACTGTAAGCAGGATGTGTACTCGTAGCACTAATACCTGTCCAACCTGCACCTGCTGCCGTAGTACTTCCAGAGTAATTACATCTTATTGGTGCGCCAAGTCCAGGACCGCAAGGAATGTCAGCTACAGAGTTTACATTAAAAGGTCCCCAAAGTCCAAAGTCATAATCATCTGTACGCACAATCGGTTTTATATCAAATTCAAGTGTACCTGTTTCGGCAGCTTGCAAATAAAACCAAGTAGAACCTCGTTCGCCACTTGATAGGCATCCAAAATTTGTCCCCCCATCTGTATTGTCGGGGTCGGCATTTGTACCACCACTAGCGGTAGGAAAAAAGGTATTTCCATCAGCACAAAGAGGCTGCGCTTGCGCACAGTTGGGTGAGGGTGTAAGTGGCGGGCGGCAGGTGATATTAGCTAAAAAGCCAGGGTGTCTTCTATTATTTTGATTTGCCGTTACATAGCGCAAGGTCATGCAACCATCAGGGCTATTGGAGGCGAGAGTAAAAGTTCGTCCATTAAAACCAGCCGCATTGATGACCAAGTCTGCCGTTCCAGCCGTACCATCTTGATACCAAACAGAGATCGTTGCACTATTTAAGTCCACATTTTCAAAAGTTAATTGTATGGCTTGCCCATCTGCCGGACAAAGTGTAATTGTTTGATTGTAACTGGTAGGGCTGTTATTAGAAACCCCATCATAAGCAGGGTGGCTAACTAAACCTCCAGAACAAATACTGGCTTGGTCAGGGCTTTCCATATTTAAGCATTCGCCAATAGTAATGGTAGCTCGGTCTCTGAGTACACACCCGCCTCCATAATCTACTGCCCACTCGAAAAGATAATCGCCTTCGGTATCCATGCCCGTTACATTCGTAGCGTTTGCCGTAGGCGTTCCTATAGTGGGTGTGGCAGGTCCTGAAATAAAACTCCAAGAACCTGTTGCACCTGCTGGAGGGTTAAATGCAGCTAAATCAGCAGTCCCCGAGCAGGCATTGCCTTGAGCATCACTGCCGGCATTGACAAGCCAAGTAAGGTTTGCCGCACAGTCGGGATCTATATTATCCACGATTCTAAGGGCTAAGCTATTGAGGTTGTTTTGTGCACTGGTGCTATAAGTTTGTGGGCTTGTCGCATAAGCCGTCGAGCCGTAAGGCGTGCCATTAAAAAATACCGAGAATGTGCCATCGCCTGGGTCGTAGTTATGTACTACATCAAAACTAATATCAAAAATAGTAGGGTTGGGAGCAGTACCAGAGCAGTTTGTAATATTTAAGTTGGTAATTATAGGACAACCTCTTGTACAACTTACTACTGCCTCCCAGCCCGGTCGTGTAACAGAACCATCGGATTGAAATCTAAAGGTAAGACAGCCGCCAGCTGTACTCGAAGTAACAAGTCCAGGAGAGGTTGTGCCTTGATACTGACCGATTAACGGAGAGCTTATATCAGGACCGTCGAATATGCGCAGATTATCACAGCAGTTTTCGGTACTAAAATCTGTAAAATTTACTTCCAAGAAGGAGGCTGGGTCATCAGGACATATTGTGAAAGTGCGGTTTTCATTGTTTCCGTAATCGTTATTAGGGCCACCTGAGTCGTAAAATAATGCACCACAAGTATTGACTGTATTGGTACCAGAAGGCATATTAAAGCAGTCTTGTATTGTTACAGATGTAGTCGTGGAGTTTGTCGTTTGCGTATCGCCTGGGTTTGGGCAGTCAGTGGCTGTTACCAAAGCCAAATATATCGTATTGACTGTTGGGTTTACTGTTACTGTAGGGGTTGTGGCACCAGGTATATCGACAAAAGTAGTACCGTCGTCAGTAGATGCTTGCCATTGTATAGTATTGCCTGTATAATCAGTTAGAGAAAGTTCTACGGCACTACCGCTACATACTAAGTTGTTAGAAATTTCTGCTGTGCCTCCTTCTGCTGGGCAGGTGCTAATACAACTAATTGTTGCAGTCCAGCCCGGTCGTGTAACAGAACCATCGGATTGAAATCTAAAGGTAAGGCAGCCTGAGAGATTGGTTGCAGTGACCGTGCCAGGTGAATTTGTGCCACAGTAGGTGCCTATTTGAGATGCAGTGGCATCATTACCATCATAAATAATAAGCCTATCAAAAGCACAAGTTCCACTTGTTTCTACATCAAAAGCAGTAAAATCCACCTCGATTAAACTGCCTGGAACATCAGGGCAGATAGTAAACGTAAAATCTTCGTTATTGCTATAGTTACCACTAGGGCCTCCAGAGTCAAAGAAATTGCCCGAGCAGGTGTTGACCGTGCCATTGGTTATGTTGTAGTTTTGTCCTTGCGCTTCCGTTACAAAAAAATAGGAAGCGATTACAAAGAAAAAGAGTAAAATATATTTCATCGTAAAAATGTTTGTTATATGTAAGATTTATTTCAAGATTACATATTTTGGAGTCAAAAAAATGCTATACGTAATCAGTAATATTAAAGGCTTGTATTTACCTACTGGCTTGTATCAGTTCGGCTACTTTAGTTTTGAAAATGATGTGTAGTTGTTGTTCATCGCTTTCGCTACCTAAGATGGTTTCTACTGTCTTCTGTGCTTCTTGTAGCCATCTATCTACTTGTCTTTGTGTAACAGCATCTTCTGTTTTAAGGCTTACAAGGCTATAAGCACGTCCTTTGCTTCGCGCTAGGTGTACTTCTGGTCTTGTTTCTAAGTAAAAATGTACATAAATTCGAGCTGAATTTTGTGGTTGTACTTTCATTAAATCCACATCAAAAACAGGATTTCCGTCCTCGTCTTGCGATGCCTTAATTGCATCAGCATAGCTTTGCTCTTCTTGGGCTTGTAAGTTTGCACCGAAAAAGATAAATAGCGTGAGTAGTGTATAAAAGTAGGTTTTAAACATAATAAAGATACTTTTTAGTTAGAAAATAATTTGTTGCGGCATAAACGCAGTAGTATATACGTTAATTACGGCAAAAAACAAGCAAAAACCAAATATGTGGCAGGTTTTTAAATTTAAGATAAAGTAACATCTATTAAAGCTTTGCATTTTTTTATCTTAAATAGGTATAGTTTTTTAGGCATAAAAAAAGGTCGCCTCACGATTGTGAAGCGACCTTTGATTTACTTTATCGGTAGGGAACTAAAATATTTTAATACTGCCCTATGCTCAAAAGCACAAGCGTACAGCTATTTTCTGTTTGTATGCCTTTGTTTTGAGCGAGCTTTTGAAGTTCAGAATTTTCTGTTCCGGGGTTAAAAATGAGGCGTTTGGGTGCTGTTTTGAGGATATAATCATACCATTCTGCTTGGTTTCTTGTGCCGACGTATAGGGTTATGGTATCTATATCATCAAAAATTTGAGTTTTGTCTTTGATAATCTCTTTGCCTAATACTTGCCCATTTTTAATACCTACGGGCACAATATCGTGTCCTTCGTTTTGCAACATATTAGCTGCTCTGAAAGCATATCTTGCGGGGTTATCTGTGGCGCCGAGTATAAGTGTTTTTTTGTTCATATTACAATTTAAAATTCTTCTTCCTTGTTTTTTGGTAAAATTTGTGTAATTTCAAAGTCTGCAATTCGTTTTCCAATGGCAGCTTTAAACTTATCCGAACCTTGTCGTTCTATTC
Organism: Bernardetiaceae bacterium; assembly: GCA_020832465.1. Taxonomy (GTDB): domain Bacteria; phylum Bacteroidota; class Bacteroidia; order Cytophagales; family Bernardetiaceae; genus JAFIER01. The sequence continues at coordinate 44,030 of JAFIER010000119.1, read as the reverse complement.
TGATATATTGTGTATGTGAGTCGTCATAATACTCCCATACAAGTGTACGTCTGTATGGCGAACCTTCCACACTAAGTTCGAATATAGTACCTTCTTTTGGGCTTTCTCTGTAGTATGTAACACCTTCAAAATCAATTACATTATGCGGTGTTCGTTCGGTTTTTATAGCGATTTCGAGGCTTTCAGCAAGGCGGTGCAAATTGATGCGTTTAGCAAAAACGACCTCTAAGTATTGCCCTTCCCAGCTTAAATAAAGATGGGCTTTTTCGTTACCGCTATTGAGCTTTAGGTCACGCTCGGTATAGCCTGAGTCGTAGTCATACTGACGGATATTACTGACTTGCCAAGTCTGCATTTCACAGTCGAGCAGAAAACCGATATTGAGGTGTTCTACTGTAGGATATGCGGGGTCGTAGGCATTACGGTAAAAATTGCGCGGTTTTGGGGCAACTTTTTCGGTGCGCATATCTTGTATGGTTCGCTGTGCATTTGTTTTTTGTCCTTTATATTTAAAACTGACCCTTCTCAAAATTCGGTCTGCTAATTTTTGGTTATATTCTTTGTTTATAGCAGGTATTCTAAAAAGGTCTATAAACCACCATAAGCCAAAGCCTCCACCTGTTATCCAAAAGAGTACTTGTAAAAGCCATTGCTCGTAATAGGCATAATGCGCCCAAAATGTAAATTGTAGCAAATATCCAACAATACTTGTTCTTTCGCTTCTTTTATACTCGATAAGAAATTCTTGCTGCGCCTCTGCTGGCAGTGTAGCTAAATGATTGCTAACCGAAAATGGAAGTTTTTCAACAGTATCAAAAGGGATAATGAGTTCTGACATTTTTTATAAAGGCATTTTGATTCAAACATACTGCAATTAACAGCTAAAATAGACTATTATGTTTTACTTTAGGACTAACGTAAAATCATAAAATTAGTTCTGAAAAAATAAAATTCTTGTTTATGATCGTGTTTGAGGTAGGCATAAGTTCGTATTTAGAAAACCGACAGCTACATAAAAAAAACAGGTGCATGCGATAGTGTTCTTATTTTGGGTGTACGACAATTTTGTTAAATTATCTCGGAAATAACATTTCTGTCAGAAATGTTATTTCTAAAAATTTGACATCTAATATCTTTATTGCCTGTAGTACGAAGCTCCAGCTTCGTTATAAGCTATTTCCTAAGCTGGAGCTTCGGGCTACAGCTTTAAAAACTTTGAAGGCTGAAACTATCTAAGTTGATTTACCAACTTGACGTACACGCCTTATTTTTCAGGTAGTCTTAAAGATGTAATGCTCAAAGTCTTTCAAAACTAACAGTTCTCAAAGAACTGTTAGTTCTAAGGCTATTTAGGTATTATATACTTGATTTGCTAATGCTTACCATTTGAATTTTGGATTACTGCTCTGCGCGTAAGGCTTTATTTTTTGAGTATTTTACTAACTTACCGATGCTCAAGCCCTGTACGACAATAGAAAATATTACAACCACATAAGTAACCGTTACGATTAAATCACGTGGCATAGCTGCTGTGAGCGAAAGGGCTAAGGCTACCGAAATCCCGCCTCTAAGACCGCCCCAAGTCATAATCATAATTGTATTTGGAACGAACTCACGGCGCAATTTCATTAGCGAAATAGGCAAACCTACGGCTATCAAACGCACAGCCAGGGCTACCACAATGGCAATAAGACCTGCTACAAGATAAGTCATTTCGAAAGTAATAACCAATACCTCCAAACCGATAAGCACAAACAAAATAGCATTCAAAACCTCATCAATCATTTCCCAAAACTTATCCAAATACTCACGGGTAAGGTCTGACATAGCAATATTACGCCCTTGCGTACCGATAATTAACCCCGCAACTACAACGCTCAAAGGACCAGACATGTGCATATAAGTTGCAAAAGCATAACCACCCATCACGACAGCCAGCGAAATCAAAACTTCGACAATATAAGCATCAATAGATTTCATTAAATAATAACCCACATAGCCAATAGCAAAACCTAAAAGAATGCCACCTACGGCTTCTTGTGCAAAAAGTATGGCTACGTCTGCTGCCGTTACATTTTCAATGCCTTTTTGTGCAATACCAAAAAGACTTATAAAAACTACAACCGCTACGCCGTCATTAAAAAGCGACTCGCCCGTAATCTTTACTTCTAAGTTTTTAGGCACGCCTGCTTGCTTCAAAATTGCTAGAACAGCAATTGGGTCGGTCGGCGAAATCAAAGAACCAAAGATTAAACAGTAAATATAGTCAATTCCTATTCCGAGCATAGAGAATACAAAATACATAATCGTTCCGATAAGAAAAGTGGAGAGCACAACCCCAATCGTAGAAAAGAAAATGATTGGATTTCGCTCGGCAGCCAGCGTTTTGATGTCCACGTGCAATGCGCCCGCAAAAAGCAAAAAACTAAGCATAACTTCCATCAAAAAATCAGAAAAATCTACTGCAATAACTGCATCTTTTGCGCCTTTAAAAAGCTCGGGTGCAAATTCGCCAGAGGCTACTATGAGCAATGACAAAATCAAGGAAATCAGCATAACGCCAATCGTAGAAGGCAGTTTTAAAAAACGATGATTGATATAACCAAAAATGGCTGCAAGTGAAATCAATATCGCAAGTGCATTAAAAAATCCCATGACAATAAACTGTTTTAGTTTTGTAAAAAAAATATGAGTTTTGAAGTAAAAATCTCCATTTTGGGCTCACAGCAGATACTACTGATATAAAGCTGGAGTTTTCATTGTAGAGCTAACTGTTAGCTCTTAATTGGGGTGCACGACAGCTTTGCTAAATTAGCCCAGAAATGTTATTTCTGAAACTACCTAAGTCGATTTACCAACTTGACGTACACCCCTTAATTGTGGCCAATGCCTATTAGTATGTTTTAGATTAAAATCCTAAGGCTTTGCGCACACGCTCGAGTACTTGTTCTGCAATAATTTTGGCTTTTATTTCGCCTTTTTCGAGCTGTTCGTCTAGCTCCTGTGTATTTGCCATATAATGATCAAATATTTTACGTGCCTCGCTATATTTTTCTAAAATAATTCCGAGTAGTTCTTTTTTTGCGTGTCCGTAGCCATAATTTCCAGCTTCATAATTTTGACGCATTGTTTGAACTTGTTCTTGGTTTGCCAAAAGACTATAGAGGGCAAAGACGTTACAATTGTCTGGATTTTTGGGTGCTTCTAAAGGTGTGCTATCGGTTTGAATGCCCATGATTTGCTTTTTGAGTTGTTTTTCAGGGATAAAAATATCGATAGTATTGCCATAAGATTTACTCATTTTTTGTCCATCTGTGCCTGGTACTGTTTGCACGTTTTCTTGTATTTTGACTTCTGGGAGCACAAAAACTTCACCATATCGGTGGTTGAATGAAGCGGCTATATCCCTTGTCATCTCGAGGTGCTGTCTTTGATCTTTACCTACGGGTACATAGTTGGCATCGTATAGTAAAATATCAGCAGCCATGAGTACGGGATAGGTAAAAAGTCCTGCATTTACATCAGCAAGTTTATCCGATTTATCTTTAAAAGAGTGAGCATTTGCGAGCATGGGAAAAGGTGCAAAGCAGTTGAGATACCAAGTAAGTTCGCAGACTTCAAGGCGTTTAGATTGTCTATAGAAAATATTTTTTTCGGTATCAAAACCAAAAGCCAGCCAAGCAGCGGCGATAGCATTTCGGTTTTCGATGCGTGCTTGTGCATCTTTTATTGTAGTGAGTGAGTGTAAATCAGCTATAAAAAACAGTGATTCGTTACCCTCTTTTTTAGAAAGCTCAATAGCGGGCACGATAGCCCCTAAGGCATTGCCCAAGTGCGGCCTGCCTGAGCTTTGAATTCCGGTAAGGATTCTCGACATAATTGTTTGTTTGTTTGTTTGTTCGTAGGAATACGCTATTATTCAAGGTTGCAAAATAACAGAACAAATTGCGATATGCAAATTGTAATGGCATAAAATTTTTAGTATTACATAATGTCTTAGGCTTTGTGCTCCTTCACGAGAGTAGTTTTTGGCGTATTTTATTTTCGTTTCGCAGCATATCGGATAGCTTGCTCGTGGTTGCTTGCTTTTAATCCTAAATAATCGAGAAAAGATTCCTCTGTAAATTTATTTTGCTCTTTGAAATATGCTGTATGAATAGGGAGTTGTTCTAAGTCTCCACGCAAAACTTTGTGCGTATTAAAAAGTGCGGTAAACAGCCAGTTCATAAAATTACTATTTAGTAAATCTGCAAGTTGCTGATTTGAAATACCAAGTGAGGGATTGGGTATCAAAAAGTTTGCACTATTCAGAATAAAGCGTTGTTCTGTATCACAGAAAAATACTAATTTTGATGAGATAAATCTATATATCAACTTGCTTTTCGCTTGATATAAAGAAATTGGGGCTACTTGCTGATAGTTAGAAAAATCTCTTGGTATATAGTTTGAAGGTGGTTTTAAGCTATTGGGTGCAATATCAGTCCCTTTAAAAATAGGTACGTAACCTTCTTTTGGCGATTGGACACAGTATTTTACATTATTTCCTGTTACAATGCCTAAGCCCCATTTGGCTTTCTCTTGTAAAGTAGTGTGGGGTTGTTCGTATATAAAATTGATAATCTGGCTATCTTCTTTTTTAGTCCAGAAATTCAATATAGACTTTGGATTTTTGTCAAATGCACTTTGATTTTTTTTATGTACAATATCTCTGTATTGACATAGTACAGATAAATTTTTTGCATTTTCTTTTTTTAATACAAATGCAAATGCTTTTGTTAGTAATCCTTTAAATGGTTTGCCGTAGTCAATCAATCGCAACAACTTTTGATTTAAAATATGCTTTCTCGCATCTCGGAAGCTCGAGATATTGAATAGTGCCTCTTGGACTAAAAAACCAAGTGTGCCCTGAGCTTTTAACAACTGAAAAGAGGCAAAGTAGAATAAAGAAGTCGTATCGTTACTGCTACCTGCACCGTATAAGGCTGCATATTTTTCCTTTTCTCTCTTTTTGAGTTTTTTCCCCCAAGGTGGGTTTGTAAAAATCAAATCGTACTGGCGTTCTTTACTCATACGCAAAGCAGATTCGAGAAAATCTAACTTTTTGATATTTTCAGAGGCATCATAGCCCGTTTCTTCTTGGATTCTTTTTTTTGTAATTTCTACTGCATTGGCATCTATATCAAATCCATACACATGCTCGGGCTTAACTCCTTTTTTGATAGCTTGAATAATAAAATTTCCTGAGCCACAACAAGGGTCAAGAAACTTAGTGTTGTGATTGATGTATATGCCTTCAAACATATCCTCGATGATATCAATCGGTGTATAGTAAATTCCCTCCTTATTGCGATAGGCATTAGAGAGGGAGTTCTCGTAGGCTTTACTAATTGTAGCCCAGTTTTTACTATGGATTTTACTTTTTATGAGTTCAGATAAAGCATCGTGGTCGTGCTCGTCTTTCATGAGTTTGTTGGCACGTTGGATTAACTTATCCTTACCTGCTATATTCTCCATGAATTGATTAAAGCTATTGAGTTCAATATCGCCCTTCTCGGCTTGTTTCAAGTAACCCGTTTTTATCCAATTCCTAATAGTAGCTGTCGAAACCTTAGCTACAGACGCAGCTTTATCTATGGACAAACTAAGCACTTCGACTTCTCCAAATAGATTTTTTTTCATTTGTTGCGTTTTTTTGCAGGTAAACACTAAGGCAATATAAAAGTATCGTGATAAAAATACAAGTCTGCTTACCGTATTTGTAATATTTTCTAAGTAGTATAAAAATAAATTTTTACGCTGCTTTATGCACTATCTATTTTTAGTTGTTTTAATGCAGGCATTAATGTCTTGCTCTTCTTGGTGTGTAGGTATACTTAAATCTATCTTTTTTTCTCATCGCTCTCTGAATAAAAAGGCATGTGTGCTATATCAACTTTTCCATAGAAAAAATCAAATCTTTTGCCTAATTCTATGATTTTTAAAGCTCCTTGGCGTGAAAAGCCTCTTAGCACATAAAAATCATTTTTTTCATAATATTTTTTATGATGTATAGCTGCGGGAATCTCTGTTGTAGATTCTAAATATTTACAATCTAAGCAAATATCTATAACAAAAACAATGTGTTATCTTGAAAAAAAACAATGCCTAATTTGGGGTCAAAACAAGATGCTGTAACTTCTCCATAAGTAGTGGTATCAGTCAGCACTCTTAGCATAAAGTTTAAGTCCTCTGGACTTACCGCTTTTTGCTTACTTATACTTCTATTAAACTTTTTATTTATAGTACTGCTTATTATACCCTGGTGTGCTTGTCCATTAAAATCATAAGCAATGACTTTATTGAATTGCAAAGTATCAAAGGGTGCACTGTATTTTATGATTTTAGTCTTATCAATTATATCAGTATGCTTGACATAATTCCATATTTCTTGTTCTGCTAGGTTTGTATTTTTATTACGTACCTCAGTCTTGTGCTTGTGCTTTTCAGAATGTTTGGAATCTTGGCAGCTCGTTATGCCCCATATTATAAAAATACTTATGAAAAGGTAGAAAAATAATATTTTTAGCATTGTTTTTTTGTGTTTTTAAAATCTTTAAGTTGTCTTCTCGCTATCTACAAGTCTTTAAAATTTAATTGTTTGAAAACTCTATTTCCATTGTTTATTGTTTGTTGATTCAAATCCTCTAACTCTTTTTTGGCTACCTCCTGTAAATCTGTTTTTGGAATCCAACGCTTGTCTTTCAATACAGCCTTTTTAAAATCGATTGCTTTAGCAGGTGTAGGAACAGTAAAATAAGGCTTCAAGTGCTCCCAGTCTTTATGTCTGATAGTAACGACTTGGCTCAAATAAAAGCTTACCCAAATGTCTCCAATTTTGGAGTTTGGTGTAGTTTGATAGAGCTTTTTTTGTGCAATTTCTACGTACTCTGTATCCAACTCAAATCCTATATATTTTCGTCCAAGCCGTTTGGCTGCAATAGCAGTTGTGCCTGTGCCAGAAAAGGGGTCAAGTACAATATCATTCTCGTCAGTAGTCAATAAAATCAGTCTATCTAAAAGGTGAATAGGAAGCTGACAAGGGTGTGGATCTCTTTTTCTATTGTGCTTTATACGGTGAATATCCGTCCAGACATCTGATACCAACGGACCGAAGGGGTGTAGAAGGTCTTTTTTCCCTCCGTAATCTTTAAGTAAATAACCTTGCTTTCTATCGCGTTTGTGTGGGTAACGAAGTTCGTTAATTTTAGCACCTTTAGGCTCTTTGGTATAAAAAAGTATGCCGTAATGTGCGGGTTGTAAGGATTTACCCATAGGTGCAGTCGGAGCGTCCCAAGATATCCAATGCTTAAAATGTGCAAATTGATTCAAATAAGTAGCATAAAAACTCAACCATTTAGGAATATTATGCAAAAAAATAGAACCCGTAGGTTTCGTTATTCTTACCATTTCATAAATCCACTGCTCACACCATTTGAGGTATTCTTGAAACTCAAGATTGTCTGTATAGCTTGTGTATTTTTTTTTCAAGTTAAAAGGAGGGTCGGCAAAAGTCATATCGACCGAATTATCAGGGATATTTTTAAGTTGCGCCAAACAATCACCTTGTGTTATTTTGTTGATATATTTGTCAATCATTGTAATAAGTTTTCAATTAAAAGTTTTTCAAAACGTTTCAATTCCTCTTTGTGGAAAGTAAAAACATCTTCGTAAGCTGTAACCATTCGCTTCAAGTCTCCTTTTCGAACGTACCAACCAATACCATCTACGAAACCGATAAATTTAGCCTTAGGATAATGCTGTTTGATTAACTTATCTATAGAAATTTCGGTTTTTGATTTATCACCCTGCCCAGAAGATGTTGTTGCTAAAAACGAACACTCGACAATAACCTTAGGATTTTTCTTATTAGGAATGATAAAATCCATAGTGCGTTTATTATCAGGGGCATTATCGATAAGCTCTGTTAAATCTCCTCGCTCAAAAGATAAGTCTAACTTGTCTAACAAATCCTCGATAAGCATTTCAGGGTTATTTGCTTTTTTCCCTGAATAGCTTCCTTTTTCTTTGTAACGAATGAGCGTATCGAGCATTTCTGTTACTTCAAACTTTAGTTTTGAAATACTCAATTTTTTAAGCTCAAAAAGCGGTATTGTACTTGCTAAAAATGGAATTGACGAGCCCTCAAAAAAAATATTTACAAGACCTTTCCGAAAATATGTATTTTTACTGTCCTCAGAAATAAGTTTCTTTTGGATAAACGCATCAGACCACTCTTTTATATTTTCATTGCTTTTTTCTTCATACCATTTGCTTTTATACACAAGTTTGTTCAATTCCACATTATCGACAATTCTGATTATAGTAATAAGTCGCTTCAAATACTCATTAGAAAAACCAGTAAGTGCAAGTAAGGCTCGCAAGCCATTTTCTTTAGTGTGTAAAAGGTCTTCAAAAATTTCTTTTTTAAGTCCCTCATTATCAATTCTATTTTTGACAACAAGCAATGTTTCTCGTAGCGAAGTAACATAACCTTCATACTCCTGCTCAAAATCTTTGTTGAAGAAATAGAAAGTATTTTTTTCTATTACTGTTGTCAATTTATCTGAAACCGATTTATACATTTGGTTCTATGATATTTTGTGAAACAATTAAAAAACTACCTTATTCCCTGCTATTTATCAGAAAGCCTAAACCCGACGGGGCGTTTACCACTAAGCTCATCATTTTTGAAGCTAATTTTTTCCAAATCTTCACGTTTGATGTATTTTAATATTTTTTGTGTACGTTTTTCTATTGGAATTTGGGCTACCCTTAGGTGCTGCTGTTTTATAGCTTCTTCTATGATTTTGCGTACTGTTCTTGCATTACCAAAAAACTTATCCTTGCGTAAAATTAACTCGTTGAGCGAATCTCTTAGGTATTTTTCAGCATTTTTATCAGCCTCTAAATTTGCTTTATCTAAGAAAAAAACAGCAATTTGATAAAGTTCTTCGGCTGTAAAATCTTCAAAAATAAAGGTTTTATCAAAACGAGATTTTAACCCTGGATTAGAGGCTAAGAATTTATCCATATTATCAGGATAGCCGGCAGCTATAACGACAAATTCTCCCCTTCTGTCTTCCATTTGCTTTAAAATAATTTCTAATGCTTCTCTTCCGAAGTCATTATGCGTTTCAGCACTTGAAGAGAGCGAGTAGGCTTCATCTATAAAAAGCATACCGCCAATAGATTCTTCTATTTTATCATTGGTTTTAATGGCTGTTTGTCCTACAAACCCTGCAACGAGTCCTTGTCTATCGCACTCTACAATATGTCCACGCTCGAGAATACCTAAGGCACGGTATATTTTAGATAGCAGGCGCGCCACGGTTGTCTTACCTGTGCCAGGGTTTCCTTTAAAAATGCTATGTAAAGAAAAATGATTGAGAATCAAGCGGTTTGTTTGACGATAAAAACGCACTAATTTTACAAGCTCATATACCCTTTCTTTGACGGATTTTAAGCCAATCATTTCATTGAGTTCGTTCAGTGCTTCTTCGAGTAGCTCTTCATCGACATCGATTTGAGGGATAGCTTTTTGCTTAAATTCATTCATTTGTTCGACATCTATAGGAAGCACTTCGCTTAGCTCTGTTTTAGAGAGTTTTTCGTTTTTCGCTTTATGCTCTTCTTTTTGTGCCATAATGCGAAGCCCTAAGCTAATCTTGACCTCTTCAATCATATTATATACAGCCCTTGCATTTCCAAAAGAAGCATCTCTTTTACGATAGGCATCTGTAATTTTTTTATGAAATAATGTTTTGGCTTCTGGCGAAAATTTAATTTCATATTTTTGTGAGGCAAGTTCTGCAATTTGAAAAAGTTCTTGTGGCATGTAATCAGGGAAGTCAAATTGCAGCGCAAAACGTGATTTAAGTCCTGGATTAGACTTCAAAAAAACGTTCATTTCTTTGGGATAGCCGGCGGCAATAATGGCTATATCGCCGTGTCCGTCAGACATTTCTTTGACGAGAGTCTCTATAACTTCTTGCCCATAATCTTTTCCATCGTCATTGTTGCGTACAAGTGAGTAGGCTTCATCGATAAAAAGCACACCACCACGTGCTTTTTCGATAAGTTCTTTGACTTTGGGCGCGGTCTGTCCTATAAACTGCCCTACGAGTTCGGCACGTCCTACTTCGTGTACAGTACCAGTACTCAAAAGCCCAAGATTTTTATAAATTTTACCTAAAAGGCGTGCAAGCGTTGTTTTTCCAGTGCCGGGGTTTCCCTTAAAAACAGCGTGTAAATTGAGTTTTTCTTCTTCTTTAAACCCATGTTCTCTTCGTATTTGTACAAATTTGAGGTATTGCGTATAGTCTTTGATTTTTCTTTTGATAGCATACAAACCGACAAGCTCGTCGATGTCTCCTATAACTTCTTCGAGTGTAGCTTCTTGCTCTTGCAATTCTGGTGTATATTTATGCAACATTCTCAAAATTGCTTGCCCGCTAATAAAAGGTGCTGTTCCTTCTACTGCCTTTTTTCCTACTTTGAATGGCATAACTGCAATGAGCTTATCCATAAAAACGATTTCTAAGCGATAGTGATTATAATGCCAAGAACCTTTGCCGTCAGAGCCCCAGCCCGTAGCAAAAGTGATGGCACCCTCGTTTCTCGATACCCTTCTGAGCTCAATAGTACGTCCTTTAAGTTGCCCTGCGCTGTTATAAAAATTAAAAACAAACTCACAGAACCAATCTTCTTGTTGCTTATTTTGTATAAGCAATTCTGCCCATACATAACGCGTATCAGTAGCTGAAAATTCGCTTAAATACACCCTTTCAGATTTTTCTACACCTTGATTTGCGCCTTCGTAAAGTGCAATATTTTCTATTGTAAAATAAGGATTTTCCTCTGGCGTAACGATACCACCATTTTCAATATAAAAAGGACGCGAACCAGCAAGCTCTCCATTGATATAAGCTTCCCAGATATAGTCTCCTCTTGTCCAAAAAGCCCCTTTTTCGTGGTTACCCCAGCCCTCACGCACATAAAAAATAGGTATATCTTTGCTTACTTTTTGTGTAACATTGATTTTACAAATCTCCTCTCTGTTGTTAGGTGCTTGAATGCGGTAGCTCTTGAGTGTAATTTGCACCTCCCAGTCTTCGACATCGTAGAGTTTGTTGTAAAGTGCCAGCTCCGCATAAAGATAAGAAGTTTCCGAAGCTTCGAAAACTGTGCGATAACGCTTCATGCCATCCGCAAGCCACTCTGTGGAAGCGTAAGTTTTGAGGCTTTTAAACTTGTAGGCTTGCTCCAAATTTTTCTTTGTCCGAAACACCATAAGCAGTTGTATAAAGGCAAATCCTTATAGAAAAATATAAATTAACGATTTTTCGATTTTTAAAACTACATTAAAAACACGTGAAATCCAAATAGAACTAAAATTTCTCTTAGAAATTTTAGTTCTATTTTACCTAAAAAACAGCAAATACGCAAGAGGCTATTTTGCGTTTATAGGTTTAAGGCTACTTTTAATTGATGCCCCGCACAATATCTTGAATAATCGGACCAAGTCCGTTAATCATAAATTCAACAGCAATAACCATAACAATTAAGCCCATAAGGCGCATCAAAATTTTATTACCAGTTTCTCCCAAAAACTTAGAAAGCGTAGATGCACTTAAAAGTACGGCAAGTGTAATTACGCATATAGCAATCATAGAAATAACTAAGGCTGTTTTTTCACCGATGTCTTTGGCATCTTCCATCAAAACAATAGAGTTTGTTATCGCACCAGGACCTGATAGCATAGGAATGGCAAGTGGTGTAATAGAAATATCTGTTACATAGCTTTTTGCACTCTCGTCGGTCATTTTAGTGCGAATAAGGCGTGCTTGTAACATATCGTAGCCCATCATAAAAAAGATAATTCCACCTACAACGCGAAAAGCATTTGCTGAAATACCAAAAAAATTAAATAAAAACTGCCCCGTAAGCGCAAATAATAACAACGTAAAAAAAGCAGTAATAGTAGCTTTAAGTGCAGTTTTGCGACGCTCTGCTTTGCTTAAGTTGGCTGTCATTGTAACAAAAACAGGCATTACCCCAAAGGGATTCATAATCGTAAAATAAGACGTAAGCGCAAGCAGTCCGAATTTGATAGCAGTATCGATTCCTTCCATAAATCTTGTTTTGATAAAAATTAAAACCCAAAAGTATGATTTTTTTTCCAATAAAAGCAAGATTATAGTCTTTTGCAAATTTTTTTGTAAATTTTATGCCCTGCTCGCCCTTTGGCCGAGTGGAAGCAGAGGTAAATCGTGCATAGCTATTGTTTTATACCAAAATGAGGTTTTTATATACAATGTTCAATCAAAGTAGCATATTTAATAAATTTTGCTTTGCCATTTTGTCTTGAAATAATAATAATTCTTAGACGTAAAAGCATATATTTCGATTTGGAATCGAATCATAAAAAATGTAAATTGCAAATACATTGTGCAAACATTATGAGGTTTGCTTTATTATGCGATTTTAAAGTGGCAATCTTTAAATGATTTTAAAAAATTGGGAGTTAAAGTTTAAATATGAGCAAAAACAATTTTCGTATTATTTTTATGGGTACGCCTGATTTTGCGGTACCGAGTTTGGAAATTTTAGTTCGTGAAGGTTTTCAAGTTGTAGCTGTAATCACTGCACCAGACAAAAAAGCGGGTAGAGGTAAAAAACTGCGACCTTCAGCTGTTAAAGAAGCCGCAGAAAAGTATAACCTACCCGTATTGCAACCTACAAATCTTAAAGATCCTGTTTTTTTGGACGAGTTAGCGAGCTATAAAGCTGACTTACAAATCGTGGTAGCTTTTCGTATGCTACCCGAAGCTGTTTGGAATATGCCTCCTAAAGGCACTTTGAACTTGCATGCCTCGCTACTCCCACAGTACAGAGGCGCAGCCCCCATCAATTGGGCAATTATCAATGGCGAAACTGAAACTGGGCTTACTACATTTTTTCTGCGTCATGCTATTGATACAGGTGATATTATTTTCAGAGAAAAAGAATTGATACTGCCCGAAGACAATGCGGGAAGCTTGCACGATAAACTTATGGAAAAAGGTGCACAGCTTGTATTGCGCACAGTGAATGCCATTTTAGAAGGTAAGCACCCCGTCGAAGTACAGCCACAGGCGGACGGAAATCTTAAAAAAGCATCAAAGATTTTTACAGAGGATTGTTTTATAAAGCCTGAACTACAAACAGCGCCAGAAGTACATAATTTTGTGCGTGGGCTTTCACCTTATCCTAGTGCGCGCCTGCAAATCAAGAATACGGTGTATAAAATTTTTAAAACCCAAGTTTTAGAAAATATAACTACATCAGATGCTAAAGTGGGTGAATTAACTACCAATAATAAAGATTTTGTACATCTTTACTGCAAAGATAACAGCTTATTAGCTATCGAAGAGTTGCAAGCACCAGGAAAAAAACGTATGCCAATACAAGAATTTTTAAAAGGAAATAGCCTTGCCTAAGTTTAAGTGTGTTTTATGAGTAGAGCTATGAATCTAAGCCAAGACGAGCAAGTTTTGTGGGAAAGAATAAGCCGTTTTTTTGTGGATAGTGGGTGCGAAAAACTTTCTTTTATTGATAGGCTCAAGCGCGAGAATGGCTGGAATCATGATTATGCTTTGCGTTGCTTTACAGAGTACAAAAAATTTATGTTCTTGATTTGTATTTCGCCACAGCCGCTCACGCCTTCGGACGAGATAGACCAAGTATGGCATTTGCACCTGCTTTATACACGGTCTTATTGGGAGGATTTTTGCCAAAAGACATTAAATCAAAATATTCATCACGGTCCTACAAAGGGTGGAAAAAAAGAAGGTGAAAAATTTATGAATTATTATGAATTTACAAAAAAAATTTATACATTGAAGTTTGAAATCGAACCGCCTTCTGATATTTGGAAACCTTCGGAGATCCGTTTTCGTGAAGTATATTTTAAAAGAGTGAATATGCACCGTTATTTTATCTTACCCAAACCCCAACAATTATGGCATGGCTTGAAAAACTTACTGCGCCACAAACCCAATTGATGCTCGATACGCTCGAGTCGGATAAGAAAACTATTTTCAAACTTACACTCATGAGGCTTGTCCATGCAGGATTTGTACGCATTCAAAAAAGTGAAGAGACACTATTGCTTTCACGTGGTCCTCATTTTGAAAAAGCACCTCAAAATCTGCCTGCTAACGAACAAGCTATGCTCGAACAGATAAAAAAGAATGAATACATTACAATTTCGCTATTCATCGAAGCCTTAGCAACTAATTATCGTTCAAAAACAAGTCTCAAGCAAAATATTCTGACTAAGGGTAATTTTCAAACTTGGACAAAGAAAAAAAGTGCGGGTTTAGTCTATATTGCCTTGGGTGTGCTATTAGGCATAGTGGTGCTTGTCCCTGCTTTACAGATAAATGGAGGATTGCGTTTTTTCTTAGGTGCTGTTGCTATTATTACACTAATTATGGGGCTTTTTTATGACAACTATACGCTCAATAAAAAAGGCTATCAAATCCAACAAGAATTAAAAAATGAACTCGCAGTCTATCGCAAAGAAATTGAAGAAATTCCTGATTTAAGTAAGCGCATCAGTTATTTGAATCAAAAAATTGGTTCAAACCTTTTCTTAATCTTAGAAACTGCCGATTGGCTTGCCGAGCTCCAGCAAATTTCATTAAATGAAGAGAAAAATCGCATTGATAACAATGGCACTTACATCGATGCTGATGCAAGTGATATGCTTTTTTGGATGTACATTTACAATGCGGACGGAGTTATGACGGGAAATATTTTTGATATGTTTGAGGTAGGTGGCATGGATATGAGTACTAAATTGAGCGACTTTTCTTTTGATAGTCTTGATTTTTCTGGATTTGACAGCAGTGGTAGCGATGGTGGTGGCGGCGGTGATGCTGGTTGTGGCGGCGGTGGTTGCGGCGGTTGCGGATAAATTTTAAAAAAAAACTATCAAAGCCTATTTTATCAATCAAACTCTTTATGCTATGTATATCAATTTTTCTAAAGATGCACTGTGGAAAGGCATTATTCGTTCGCTTTTTAAGCCTTTTATGTACTACTTCTTTCCAGAGCTTTCCGACGAAGTTGATTTCAATCAAAAGCCTGAATTTTTAGACAAAGAACTCGACGAAATATATCCGCCCTCGATGGAGAAAAAACGACGGACTGATAAGCTCATCAAGTTTTTTTTACACAACGGCGAAGAGCGTTGGGTTTTAGTACATATAGAGATACAGGGCTACACTGATGTTGATTTTCCAAAACGCATGTTCACTATGTTTTATCGCATTAGAGACCGTTTTGGTGAGCATGACTTGACTTCACTGGCTATTTTTACGGACGATAATAAAAGTTTTGCGCCCGATACCTATACTTATGAGTATCACGGTTTGAGTTTGCGCTATACTTATCCCATTTTTAAGGTGGTCAACTTTACAGAAAAGGAACTCGAGAAGCCTAATAATCCGTTTAGTATTGTGATGCTTACGACTTTAAAATCCATCAAAGAAGCCGAAGGTAATATGTATGTTTGGAAAATAGAGTTAGTGCGTCAGCTCAAAGTTGCTAACTACGACTCTCAGACAATAAGACAACTTTTAACTTTTATCAAATATTACACAAGCTTTAAAAACCGTGAGCAAGGCAATTTATTTGAAAACGAAGTTTTTACCTTATTTAATCTAAGCAAAGATATGACTATTGAAGAACTCGTGGCAGATGCCATTAAAGATAAGTATATCCAAGAAGGACGTGAAGAGGGACGTGAAGAGGGACGTGAAGAAGGACGTGAGGAGGGACGTGAAGAAGGGCGTGAGGAAGAGCGTTTAAAGCATGAAGGGAAACGACGATTAAATATCCAGCGATTGGTGCAGAAAGAGACTTTTGACGATGCTACTATTGCCGATATTTTTGAGGTTGATATTACGCTTGTTCAACAAATTAGAGCAGAATGGGAAGTACAGAAAGAAAATAATGATGATGAGGAGGAGGAAGAGAGTTAGCCCCAAAGTAAGCGAAGTCTCCTTATTTTCTCTTTTCCATTATCAAGCAAAATTTTAATCTAAGCAAAGATATGACTATTGAAGAACTCGTGGCAGATGCCATTAAAGATAAGTATATCCAAGAAGGACGTGAGGAAGGACGTGAGGAAGGACGTGAAGAAGGGCGTTTAAAGCATGAAGAGAAACGACGATTAAATATCCAGCGATTGGTGCAGAAAGAGACTTTTGACGATGCTACTATTGCCGATATTTTTGAGGTTGATATTACGCTTGTTCAACAAATTAGAGCAGAATGGGAGGCTGAAATAGAAAAGGATAAAGAGTAAGATTTCGACCGTACTTGTCCTTGCCTCGATTGGCTTTTTACCTTGTTACTCCAAAATAAGAGGCTTGTTGTCCACTTGTGGCTTTCAAATGCTTTAAACCTTCAAAAAAAATTGTATATTTGGCTTTTGAATTTTAAACAAGAATACAAAACCATATAAAACGATTTTATGAGCATTTTAGTCATTGGTTCGGTAGCCTTCGATGCTATCGAAACACCCTTCGGAAAAACAGATAAAATTATTGGCGGTGCAGCCACTTATATTTCTTTGGTATCTTCTTATTTCGTAAAACCAGTCAATTTAGTTGCTGTTGTAGGTGGTGATTTTCCTAAATCTGATATCGAGCTTTTACAGCAGCACGGCGTAGATACTAAAGGTTTACAAATCAAAGAAAATGAAAAATCCTTTTTCTGGTCGGGCAAATATCATAATGATATGAACTCACGTGATACGCTTGTTACGGAGCTCAATGTACTTGGCGAATTCGACCCTATTATCCCCGATGAATATCAAGATTGCGACTATCTTATGCTCGGCAACCTCGCACCGCAAGTACAAAAAACAGTGATAGAAAGGCTTAACAAACGCCCTAAACTTATCGTTATGGATACGATGAACTTTTGGATGGATACTGCCTTAGGCGAACTTAAAGAAACACTCGAACTTGTAGATGTACTTTGCATTAACGACGAGGAAGCACGACAGCTTTCAGGTGAATATTCACTACTGAAAGCAGCCCGTGAGATTCGTAGCATGGGACCTAATTTTGTTATTATCAAAAAAGGCGAGCACGGCGCATTGCTTTTTGGAGAGGAAGACCGTGTGTTCTTCGTCCCCGCGCTTCCATTAGAGGAAGTCTTTGACCCCACAGGGGCTGGAGATTGCTTTGCAGGAGGTTTTATTGGGCATATTGCTAAGGTGGGTGATACGAGCTTTGCTACTATGGCAGAAGCGGTAGTAAAAGGATCAGCCATGGCTTCTTTCTGTGTAGAAAAATTCGGTACGGAAGGAGTTATTCATATCAACCAAGAGGATATTCAGCGCCGAGTGGAAGCTTTTACTAATTTAGTGCGTTTGCAGTAAACAAATCCAGAACTAACATTTCTCCGAGAAATGTTAGTTCTAAACAGTTTTATATTGAAATAAAAAACAAAATCTCACTACCATTATGTATGTAACTTTTGATAGCATGCCTAAGCATGCGCGTCTTTGGATTTATCAAGCCGACCGCTCATTTACAAATAGCGAGCAGGATATTATTCGGAAGCAGGTGGCTGCTTTTTGTGAAAGCTGGGCTGCCCATAGTCAGCCTCTGACAGCTTCTTATGCCCTTTTACATGAAAGATTTTTGATACTTGCCGTAGATGAGCAGGCAAATAAAGCCAGTGGTTGCTCTATCGATAGCTCCGTAGCACTTATTAAACAACTCGAGCAGGCCTTACAAGTTAATCTTTTTGACCGTACGCTTGTGGCTTATTTAGACAAAGAGGCTAAACTTCAAACCTTAAAACTTGCAGCACTGCCGCAGGCTATTGATAAAGGAGTTATAACAACAGAAACGCTTGTTTTTGATAATTTGATACAACTCAAAATGCAATTAGAGAACGAATGGAAAGTACCCGCTTCGCAGACTTGGCTTAAGCGTTATTTTAAAAGCGAAACGGTCTAAATTTTCTAAATTTTGATGCTCAATTTTGATTACCTTATGGATTACTAAGGTATAAAATGGCTGTATGTAACATTCAAAAACAAATAAATGGCTGTTAAACTATCAATTTCGCAATCTAATATCTTAAAGGTTGCACTCTTTGCAACAGGCGTATCGGGAATTGTAGCAGAATATATTCTCTCCACTTTAGCAACTTATTTTTTGGGCGATTCGGTATTTCAATGGACAATGACAGTATCCGTGATGCTGTTTGCTATGGGATTGGGTAGCCGTATTAGTAAGTATATTCGTTCACATTTGCTTGAGGTTTTTGTACTTATAGAATTTTTGCTATCAATTGTTGTTTCCTTCTCAGCACTGATTGTATATGTGGCGGCTACTTATATTGAGTCGCTCGGAATTTTGATTTATAGCATGAGTATCCTTGTGGGTATGATGATAGGGCTTGAAATTCCACTTGTTACGCGTATCAATGAAACTTATGAAGATTTGCGCGAAAATATTTCAAGTGTAATGGAAAAGGATTATTTTGGTAGCCTTTTGGGAGGTGTTTTTTTTGCTTTTGTAGGCTTACCTATTTTAGGTTTGACTTATACGCCTTTTATATTGGGTTTTATCAATTTTGCAGTAGCCATATTTTTGTATATCAAACTGCATCATTTAGTATCGCCTACTTATAAAAAGGCTTTAAATTTTGGTGCTATATTCGTCGCTTTTTTAGTATTTGGCGGTGCAATTACAGCTGACCCTATTATTCAATTTGGCGAGCAGAGTCGCTATCGCGATAAAGTTATTTTTGAAAAACAGACCCGTTATCAAAAAATAATTATTACACAGTGGCAGCATCACTATTGGCTCTATCTCAATTCTCATTTGCAATTTAGTACACTTGATGAGTATTTATATCACGAACCTTTAGTACACCCCGTGATGGGACTTTCCAAAGACCCCCGTGAAGTCCTTGTTTTAGGAGGTGGTGATGGCTGTGCAGTGCGTGAGTTGCTCAAATACGGCGATAAAATTGAGAAAATTATGCTCGTAGATTTAGACCCAGCCATGACTGATTTGGGTAAAAATCACCACGCTATGGTCGAAGTAAATCAAAATGCACTGCATGACCCCAAGGTAGAAATTATCAATCAAGATGCTTTTAGTTTTTTATTGAAAAATGAACGATTTTTTGATGTCATTATTGTAGATTTCCCCGACCCCAAAACCATTGATTTGAACCGACTTTATTCGCGTGAGTTTTATGAAATTTGTTATCAGCACTTACGACCAGAAGGCTTAATGATTACACAAGCCGGAAGCCCCTATTATGCTACAAGGGCCTTTGAATGTATAAATCTTACAATGCAGGCAGCTGGATTTGCAACAGCACGCATGCACAATCAGGTACTCACTATGGGCCAGTGGGGATGGGTGGTTGGAGCTAAAAATATCCCACAAGATAAGATTAAAACGGCACTTAGAAACGTAGATTTAACTGGAATTCAAACCCGATGGCTTACTTCAGAAGGACTCTTGCTGATTACTTCTTTCGGTAAAGACCTCGTGCCCATTGATGAAATAGAAGTCAATAGCATACAAAATCCTGTACTATATAAGTACTACGACAAAGGAAACTGGGACTTGTATTGAAAAGAAAACGCACCTTTGAGAAAACTCAAAATTGTATCAAAGGTGCGTTTAATTCTGCTTCTGAAAATTTTAGTATTCATTATCACCCTCTGGAGCCTCGAAAAGAAATACAAGGCTTGGATCTATTTGATTTAAAATTTTCTGCCCATCTAAGTAATACTTCAACCTACGAAGACTTGGAAACCAAACATTTCCTTTGGCGAGTACATGCCCTTCCATCTGCACTTCACGGGTAGCCTCTACAAGCGTGCAGTTTTTCGTAGCCCGAACTTCAAATATTTTTGAAAAAAGACCTGTCAAATAGAAGGCTTTATGAAATAATGCCATATTACTAAATAAGTCCTGTTGGTAGTCCTTCTCATCTTTTGCTTTTTCTCTTGAAGCTGGAGTTGGCAGGTAGCTAAAGCCTCCACCTACACGCACTAAGTTGTACTCCTCGCCCTTTGTCATATAGCTTTGGTCGTCTTCTATCAAAATGCTATTGGGCACTTCCTCTTCGGGTACAACTATTCCACCCAGTTTCTTTTTTCGCTGTCCGTAGAAATAGCTTTGATACAGTGCTTTAAACTCGTCCGATTTGTAGCTGGTATCAATGCAATCCTCGCGTGAAAAAACTTTATACTCAGGTGGGTTCGCACCAAAAGCCTTCTCCATCATAAGCTCGGCAAAGGGAATATTGCGCACGTCAAGCCCCGAACTAAAAAAAAATATTTTCCCGCCTTTTTCGTGTAGCCAACGAAAAAGAGCATAAAAACCCGGAAAAATATAATGGGGGTATTTGTTTACCATTAAACAATGACGCTCAAAAAACTCATCGCCAAACTGCTTACGAATTTTGGGTTCTAATTCTTTGTGATTGTAATCGCTTTGTGCAACAGCTAATGTGTCATCAATATCAAATACAAAATTGCCTAACATAGTTTTTTGGGTTTTATGTTCTAAATTTGATAAAGTTAGGGTGTACGTCAAGTTGATAAATTGCCTTAGTAGGATAGATAGTATCAAGCACTAACAGTTTATCGAAAATTATCAGTGCTCAAGGCTTATTGCTGGGCTAATTTAGCAAAGTTGTCGTGCACCCCGAAGTTAGTAATTAGCACTAATACTTCTAATGGTCTAAAAGGTGTAAGTGATAGCGCAATATAATTTTTTTGAGCAACTCTCCATAAACGGGCGATGTAGCGTAGCCAACTCCACCATACTCACTCGAGCCTATGCGTTCAGCCCATGCTTTAAAGTCTTTTCCTTTGATAAAAAGAGGAGAGTAACGCAAATTTTCGTGTAAAAATACAGAATGTGCCCTAAAAGATTCCCAAGGCGTTTGATATGCTGTAAAGGCATCTTGAATTTTGCAACGGTACAAGGTGCGCCCTTGTCGTTCTACTTTTTCATAAGATATGACCTTAGGGCGATACTTTTCAAAATCCTCTGGAGTATAATATTCGGTAGTCAGTGTTTTATAGCTTTGTGCATTACGGGCTTTAATTCCAAAGTAATTATTGCCAACAATGCGTTGCCCATACGCCGTCTCAAGTGCAGATTGAGAAAGCTTGATAGAAGCTGGAATATTAAATTTAACCTGCTCCATAAGTGCGGTCTCAATTTTACGCAAATCGCTCGTATCTGTAAAATAATCATATACATGCGTCTGAACATTGCTTTTGGCTAATACCGAATCTATAAAAAGCTGACTGATTGCACGGTTAAGTGCAATGAGTTTGCTATCACTAAGTTGCTCTAAGCGAGATACTTTATGCTCGAGTAGTGCCTTCGTGATAAGTAACTGTTTCTTGACAAGAAAACGCTCTTGCAAGGCCTCATTGGCATTGGCAGAGTAGCCTACATTTTGTCGCTCAAAATAATCTAAGGAGTAACCCAAAGGGTCATTTTCATATTCGCCCAAATCGCCTTGTACTACAACCTGCCCTATCTGCGTAATATTTTTGGGTTGCAAACCTTGAAAAAGTAGCGCAAAGGTCAGCAAGACCACAACAGTAAGTAAGATGCGGTCTGTAATTAAAAGGTGAAAACTAATCTGCCGCCGCCAAACTGGAATCTCAAAGACAAAGCGGTGAGATAAAATTCTACGATTGTTAAATTCAAATTTAATGGGAAACATAATTATTGAGTGTGTTTGCGGAATTTTTGAAGAATAAAAGCCATATACGAAAGATTCCAAAAACGGAAAATATAACGTAGTACAGTGCTAAATAATAAAAAGCCTGCCTGAATGCCAAGCCTAAAAAATGCCCCAAAAATGATTAAAGGAACAAAATAAGCATAGCTTTATAGCCAAGGTCCGGATAGCTCCCGCTCACGTAGCTCAGACGAAAATAGCTTGTTCGCTACTTGCATACAAAACATCAAAAATCTCAAATAAACCATAGAAAAAATAGAAATCGCCATAAAAAAATAGTTTTAGGTAATTATTGTAGCAAAGATACGCACAAAATCTATATTTTGCTAATTTTTTTAGCAAAATATTTGAGCCTTACGCAATCATAACCTCGAAAGCCGTTTTTTTTGTTCCCAAGCGATATACTTAATATGCCTGCCTTTGAAAATTGGTATCAATAAGAACTAAAACTAACAGTTTTCTGAAAACTGTTAGTTTTTATGTGAAATATCATACTAAGCCCATTTTTGCATAGCGTAGGGTTTGCAAACCCCACGCTATGCAAAAATGTATAGTAGTATGGTGAAATATGATTACGAATCATACTTTTTTTGAGCAAAAAATAATATTTCTACAATAAGTCTCGTTTCTAATCCAAACCAAAGATAAACTCAAACAAAAATAGACGTGATCACGTTTAAATAAGAAAATTTGCTGTGTTTGGTCTCCTCACCAAACACTTACCCACTGGCATAGAAAATAAATCTGATAATCTTTAATAAACAACAAAAATGAACCACGAAGTAATTATTGAAAAAACAGCGGCCTTTGTACGAGAAAAATTTGAAGGTCAAGAAAGCGGACACGATTGGTGGCATATCCTTCGGGTATGGAATTTGGCCAAGCATTTGGCAGCGCATGAAAAAAATGTAGATAAGTTTGTTGTGGAGCTCGGTGCGCTATTGCACGATATATCTGACAGCAAGTTTCACGAAAATGAAGAAGACGGCATCAAAGAGGCAGAAGATTGGTTGCTATCGCTCGAAGTAGAAGAAGAGGTTATTGCGCATGTCTTGAAAATTATTCAAAATATTTCGTTCAAAGGTGGACTAAATTATCAAGACTTTGATTCGCCAGAGTTGCAATTACTTAAAGATGCTGATAGATTAGATGCTATTGGTGCAATTGGCATTGCACGTACTTTTAGCTACGGAGGCTACCGAAAAAGACCTTTTTACGACCCAGAACTCAAACCGCGAAAACCAGGAATGAGTAAAGAAGCTTATAGGGATACTGAAAAGACAACGACTATCAATCACTTTTACGAAAAACTACTTACTCTCAAAGATGGCATGCATACGCAAACAGCAAAAAAAATGGCAATCCAACGGCATGCCTA
Organism: Bernardetiaceae bacterium; assembly: GCA_020832465.1. GTDB lineage: Bacteria > Bacteroidota > Bacteroidia > Cytophagales > Bernardetiaceae > JAFIER01. The sequence continues at coordinate 20,812 of JAFIER010000119.1, read as the reverse complement.
TATCGAAAATTTTTTAGAAATATTTTATCAAGAATGGGAAGGCAAAATTTAGCCTGAGCATTTTGTTGAAAAATATTCATGTTAAATTTCTGAAAACTAAACCACAAATAATTATGAAAAAAGCATTGTTTATCCTGCTTGTTTTTATTGCAAGCCTACAAATGAGTCTGGCACAAGCTCGCTGGACTGTATCTATGTATAGCCAGCACAATTTTGAGAGTTTTGGAAAACTCCCTATGGCTAATAGTGAGATTGATTTTAATCATATTGATTATACACTACTCAATGCTGCTATTTTTTATGCCACCAATCGCATGCGTGTGCGTTACAACAAAAAGCCTTTTGTGTATGATGCTAATTTAGAAAAAGCTGCTGTTTTTCATTCAAATTCAATGGTAAAATACGATTTTTTTAGCCACACGGGCGTAGAAAATGGGTATAAAAGTATGATGGATAGAATGCGTGCCTTTAAGGTTACAGGGAGAAGCTATGCTGAAAATATCGCCTCTACTTTTGGTATTCAGTATAGGGCGGGAAGTAGCTTCCGCCCCCCCAGAGGCGCAAATACACAATTCATAGACGCACGCACGAATAAGCCTATTCCAGTACATACTTACTTGAGCTTTGCAGTGGCATTGGTGCAACAGTGGATGGAATCGCCTGGGCATAAGCAAAATATTCTAAACTCATCTTATACAAAATTAGGCTGTGGCGCAGCATTCTATCGCGATGGAAGTTTTAGCATGCCTTATTTTAAATGTACGCAAAATTTTGCAGGTTAATTTTTAGCAGTGCGAAGAAACTCACGCCAAGACAAAATCAAATAAGCAATACCAAAGAAAAAGGGAAGTATAAAAAAATACAGAATCGCTAAATGCTCATTAGGACTGTGATTGGGATCGTCTCTGTATTCAAGATAGAATATACCTATAAAAAAACTGACAAAATAAATACCTACGCAAGCCAAATAAATTTTGCGCCAACGAAGGTAAGGCTGTTTAAAACGAGGCAGAAAGCTAAAAATCATATTATAAAAACCCCATATAATAGGTACGAGAAAAGCAAGAGCGGCCAAACCCGGAAATTCCATAAGAATACTCATAATAAAAAGCAATACTTGAGTTATGGCAAAAAAAGACTGAATGCGCACATCTGTTTTGAGTTGGAACATAGGAATAAGACTTAAGTGAGTTAAATGACTAAATACAAAACTGTAGGTATAGAAACAGAAAAATAGCATTAAGTAAGCTATTGTTTTTTCAAATTGTTACCTACGGTTTTTCAATTATACGAATTTTTAAGCAAATCGTTTAACTCTTGTGCTTTTTTAGTCGTTAAGAATAATATTTCGCTTTAAAATATTATGGCTAATACCGAAACCTGATAATCTTTAACAACTAAAATTTGTAAATTCACTGCCGATGTATTAGCTTTGCACAATTTTGATTTTTGATTTAAGCAAAGCCTAAAAAAAGAAATGAGCGATTCTACACCCAAGCCCAAAGCGGTATTACTTCTCGAAGACGGTAAATATTTTCAAGGACGTGCCATCGGTAAGATAGGTACAACAGGCGGTGAAATCTGTTTTAATACAGGTATGACCGGATACCAAGAAATTTATACAGACCCTTCTTACTACGGACAAATTGTCGTCAATACAAATTCACACATCGGAAATTACGGCACGATTGACACCGAAACAGAATCGCGTAAAGTGATGATTAAAGGACTTGTTGTGCGCAACTTCTCCAGTATTTATTCCCGATTTAGAGCTACAGGCTCGCTACAAAGTTATTTAGAAAAATCTAATATTATCGGTATTGCAGACCTCGATACACGCAGTATTGTGCGTTATATCAGAGACAAAGGCGCAATGAATGCACTTATCTCTTCTGAAGATACAGATATCAAGAGCCTACAACAAAAGCTTGCACAAATCCCGAGTATGAACGGGCTCGAACTCGCCTCAAGAGTGAGTGTAAGTGAAGTGGAAAGTTTGGGTAATCCGGATAGTCCCATAAGAATTGCTGTGTTAGACTTGGGCATTAAGCGCAGTATCCTTAGCAATTTTACAGAAAGGGGCTGTTATTGTAAAATATTCCCCGCACGCACAAGTTTCGAGGAAATGCAAAAATTTCAGCCACATGGCTATTTTATCTCGAACGGACCAGGAGACCCCGCCGCTACCGACTATGCTATTGATACGGTTAAGCATATTTTGAAAGCTAATATCCCTCTTTTTGGCATTTGCTTAGGGCATCAAATTCTGTCATTAGCAATGGGAATTTCTACCTATAAAATGCACAACGGACACAGAGGACTGAATCACCCCGTCAAAAACCTAATTACAGGGCGTTGTGAAATTACATCTCAAAATCACGGCTTTGCGATAAGAAGAGAAGATTTAGCCGCACAGCCAGAAGTCATAGAGACCCATGTAAACCTCAATGATAATACCGTAGCTGGAATTCGTTTGCGTAATAAAAATGCCTTCTCCGTGCAACATCACCCCGAGTCATCTCCCGGACCACACGACTCACGCTACCTCTTTGATGAGTTTATTGAAATGATGCAAGTAGAGGTATTGGCTTAGCCCTGAAAACCAAAATTTTATAGAAATTTTATAGAAATAACATTTCGGTCAGAAATGTTATTTCTATAAAATTTACACACACACACACCTAAAAATTTAGCCTATTGAAGCGGTGCGTTAATCACATGAATACGACCTTTTTGGGCTTCTAAATCCGCAATACTGATTTTAGAAGAGCCTATAAAAATAGTGCTACCCTCGAAGCGTACAGGTACTTTGCTGCCATCGAGCATGCTAAGTTCTTTGATGTCTTGGCTGAGCATCGTACTGGTAAAATTGCCATAAGCCATGTGGCGCGGTATGATTTGCTTGAGCTCTGCTAATTTGTTTTCATCGGTGCTTAGGGCTTCGAGCTGCTCTGGATCCCAACTTTTACGTTCAGGTACAAAAATTGTAAGGCTCGAATCGCCATTTTCAAGTAAATTATCAATACCAATTTGCTCACTAAAAGCCAAAAAATAGCTAAGACTTTTGATTTCTCCTAAGCGTTCTTTAAGGCTTTTTTGTGCATCTTTTTCATTTTCAGCTTGTACCGCTGCATTTGTAGCTTCTTGTGGTGATGTAGTCTCCTGCTGACGCTCCTCAGCTGATTGGCAGCTATAGCTCAAGATTAGAACAGCAATCAAATAAATCCAGTTTGTTAGATACTTCATACACATTTTTGTTTTGGTTTGCTAATAAAATTTTGGTGTAAAAAAAATAAAAGTATGGCGGTATAAATACAAAATTTCGGTAGTGTATAACAAGTAATGCTTAGAACTAACAGTTCTTTGAGAACTGTTAGTTTTGAAAGACTTTGAGCATTACATCTTTAAGACTACCAAAATTTCAACCATTTACTACCTATCGACTTCCCCCAGTACAATATCTATAGAGCCAATAATTGCCATTAAATCTGCTAAGAGTGCGCCTTTGCTAATATGTGGAAGCACCGAAAGGTTACAAAATGAAGGCGCACGCACTTTGACCCGAAAGGGAATATCTCTTGTGCCTGTGCCTTGCACAAAAAAGCCTAATTCGCCTTTTGGATTCTCGGCTCTAAAATAGCTATTTCCTTTGGGCACTTTCACTCGGCGTGGCACTAAGGCTTGGGGGTCAAAATCCCGAGTGCGTTTGTACTCCTTTTGCAAAGCCGTAGCACACTGTTCTATCAAGCGAAGCGATTCATAACATTCGCGCACACGCACAAAAGCTCTATCCCAGCAATCCCCTGTTTTTCCCATCTCGCCTTTGCCTACGGGTATATCAAAATCGAGATGTGGATAGACAGAATAAGCATCTGCTTTGCGCAAATCATAAGCCAAACCCGAACCCCGAAGCATCGGACCAGTAACCCCTGCATTTACAGCCATAGCTACGGGCAAAACGCCAATATTAGCTGTTCTGTTGATAAATATTTTATTATCTGTAATCAAAGACTCCGCTTCCTTGAGCTTGGGCTTGAGATAGGCAACAAACTCCAAACAACGCAATTCGAAATCTATTGGAATATCGTAATAAAGCCCGCCAATCCAAATATAATTATACAAAAGACGTGCACCGCTTGCCCATTCCAAAAGGCGTAGAATATGCTCTCTATCGCGCATAAGCCATAAAAAAGGCGTAAATGCACCTACATCTAAGCCGTAAGTACCGAGCCATAAAAAATGAGAAGCTATGCGATTAAGCTCTGATACCAATACCCGGATATACTCCACACGAGGTGGAATCTTTTCCGTAATGCCGAGAAGTTTTTCAATAGCTAAGGCATAAGCATGCTCGGAGTTCATTGCAGCTGCATAATCCATTCTATCCACGTAAGGAATAATTTTAGGATAGCTCAAAGCCTCTGCATGTTTCTCAAAGCAGCGGTGCAAATAACCAATATGAGGCACTACATCTACAACCTGCTCGCCATCAGTAATAACCTCAAGACGCAAAACACCATGCGTAGAGGGGTGTTGTGGTCCGATATTAAGCAACATTTCACGCGCCTCCAGACGATCGGGATCGTATTTATTTGGCTCCGAGCGGTGTAGGTTATCTTTGTGGTAGATGTATTGAACTTTTTGCATAATTTGATTCAGACAAATTTGTCAGACTAAACTCCTGTCCAAAGCGCAAACGCTGTTATTTCTGACTGGCGAATGCATAGTTGTATGGCTTTGCATACAAACTTCATTGTGCTTTTTGGTGTTTGAATTTACAATATTACAAAAAATAACGCAATAAGCAGTAGCGATTTTTAGACTTTTCATTTTTTCTGAATTTAGTAGCACTAAAAAACAGATAATCAATCTATTGTAGCTATCAAAGTACTGTTTGTATGGATTTAATTGCAAAAAATAAGGGTTAAAAAGCAAAAATATTTTGAAAAAATGAAAAATATTAACATCTTGAGCTAAATTTCGTATATTAACTCAGGTGCAGTATCAAATTTTAAAAAATCAATAGCCTTAAATTCAAATAAAAAATAAATTATGAGCGTATCACTAATCGCCAACTCTGGCATTCAGTTTCATAAGTTTCAAATAGAAATCGACCCGAACGATGACATCATGAAAACTCAAGGCTTTCACGAGTTTTTGGATACCGAACACAACAAAATTTCGCTTGAGTATGCCTACTATCTCCCAGATGATGATATGTGGATAGATAAGCAAATTCTCAAAGCCGAGCAGTGTTTAGACAAAAACGATAATTTGTTACTCGAGGCTGTCAATTATAACCTTATCAAAAGTTTTGCTTTAGAAGAGGACGAGGATTATTTTACCGTAAGCGATATCTCTGATTGCTTAGATTATTTTGCTTCTAACGACGAGAAAACCGTATGGCTACCCGCGCCTTATTTTCTCAAAAATGAAAACAACAAAAGCCTCTTCGGTCCCGTGGGGTGGGCGCGTATGATGCTCAAAGAAATTCCTGAAAAAAAATCTAGAACAAGACGTTTTGATGTTATTTTAGCTTTTGATACACGTGTGGACGACGACGTTTCGCCAGACGATATCCTGTTTGCACCTACGTCCGTACATACCCAAGATGGCAATAATGTTTTTGCACTCTCTAATAATGAAGACTATAACCTGCATTTTTGTAATAGTGCTTATGCCTGCGATTGGGTGCGCGACTACCTACAGCGAATTATTCACCCCAATGGCGAACCCTCTGATTTTCCCATACTCAAATATGTAGGCTATTTTCTGTATTTTGTAAAATACTTAGAAAAACTCAAAGCATTTCCAGAGATCATACTCAACTCCGATGAGCAAATTCCCGTAGAGGTTGATTTGGTTATTGATATTGGCAACTCCAACACCTGCGGTTTGCTTTTTGAAAGTCCACACAAAAGCGATCAATCTTTTGAGTTTAAATCTGTTAAAAAGCTCAAATTGCACGACCTCTCATCGCCTGATAGATCTTATGACGATCCATTTTCTATGCGATTAGCTTTTGTAGAAGCAAATTTTGGTGATATGCACCTGATGGACTTAGTGCCCGAAAAAAGACCTTTCAGATGGCCCAGTCTTTTGCGCTTAGGAAGGGAAGCCGCCAAACTCGTAAGTGTGCATAACTTGGACAAAGATAGAGGGAAAGAAACCGCTTCACATCACTCCAGCCCAAAGCGTTATCTTTGGGATAACAAAGAAGCGCGCATTCCCTGGCAGTTTATCAATATCGGTGATTCGTTTCAAAAAGGAAATATTTATAGCGAAGGCGTATCAGAATATTTTACACCCTCAGGAGAATATACACCAGAGGGAACTTCGAGCGCAGAACCGTATTATTCACGCAAATCTTTGATGACTTTTGTCTATATCGAGATTCTCCTGCATGCAGTCTCTCAAATTAACTCCCATGAGTTTAGAGTAAAGCATGGCGAATCTGAAAAACCCAGAAAGCTCAAACGCATTACTATAACCTGCCCTACTTCTATTATTCAACATGAGCAGGTCGTATTGCGTGAGTGCGCTGCCGAAGCTGTGCGTGTGCTTAATAACTTTTTTCCAAATTCTGTATTAGGCAATTACGACCCTGATAACAAAGAAAAACACGACTTAGAGGTAATTCCAAGTCCGAAAGATTTAGCAAAAAAACTCAGTGTAATAGATACGCGTAAAGATTGGATTTATGACGAGGCTACTTGTGCGCAGCTTGTTTTTCTTTATGCTGAAATTTCGCAACGCTATCTCAACCGTGCCAAAATATTTTTCGACCTTTATGGCAAACACCGAGACGACGTTACAACACCCGAAGAAAAATCCCTTACCATTGGTTCTTTGGATATAGGTGGTGGTACAACTGATTTAATGATTTGTTCTTATCAATATGCGGGCGGGCAGGGGCAGTCCGTGCTCACCCCACACCCGCTATATTGGGAAAGTTTTAATCTCGCAGGCGATGATTTGATGAAGGAAATCGTGCAACAAATTATTTTGCAAGGCAGTGCTAACGAAGATAAAAGCAACCTACCCATAGGAATCATTGAGAATAGTGCAAGAGAGGCAGGTGTAGAAGATTTGAACAAAAAAATGCTCAATTTCTTCGGCTCAGATAGCAATAAGCAAGGGCACATGCACCGCATGTATCGCAAAAACTTTATCGTACAGGTAGCTATTCCCATTGCAATGCGTTATTTGCAACATGCTATGAACAATAAGCCAGATATAGAGGTCGGTTTTGATGAAATTTTTACAGAAAACCAACCCAACAAAGGGCTTATTGCTTATTTTAACCAACATTTTGCACCACTCAAGTTTGAGGATATCGTATGGAAACTTTCCAAAGAGCGTGTATTTAGCATCGTAGAAACAACTTTTGACCCCATTTTAAAACAACTCTCTGCCATACTCTCTGCTTATGGTTGCGATTTTGTACTCTTAGCGGGCAGACCGACTACGATTCCTAAAATTCGTGAGATGTTTATCAAATACTACCCCGTCTCCCCCGAGCGAATCATTAGTTTGAATAACTACAGGGTAGGGCGTTGGTATCCTTTTGCTGATGATTTGGGCTATTTTGAAGACCCCAAAACGATTGTCTCTGTTGGCGCGCTTATCGCACTTATGGGAGGAAATATCGATAAACTTGCAGGTTTTCGCCTGAACACGAAGTTGCTCAAGCGCAGGCTTATTTCTACCTGCGATTATATCGGACTTTTGGATAAATTTACTCAAAATATTACTACTCATTATCTTACGCCCGATGTACGAAGTCAGCATGTAGATGTGCATAGCTTGCCTATGACAATTGGGTATAAGCAATTGCCGAATCGCAAGTATAGAGGCAGACCGATTTATAAATTAGATTTTAACGAAGACGAGTTACGCACTAAGGTCATAGAGCGAAATGCCGCACTCGAAGACGAGAAAGAAATTCATAATGCCGTAGAGGCTTATCGCAATAACCTCAAAAATCGTATGCCATTTCGCATTACTATCAAAAGGGACTGGTCTGAAAGCCGAGAGCACGTCTATATTGACAACATCAGAGATGCCGAGAGAAACGATATCTCAAGGAGATTCTTAAACCTCGCTTTTATGACGCTTGCCGAAGAAAAAGGGTACTGGCTCGATACAGGTGAGTTTGTATTGAACATTAAATAAAATCAAAAATATAGCCTTAGGTAGTGTGAATGCATAAATTACACGGGTATAAGTCTATGGTAAATAAAGGATTATGAAAACAACGCATCAAATTATTCAAGGGGATAGCCGAAAGATGAGTCTCATTGCCGATGAATCTGTTCAATTGGTGGTAACATCACCACCCTATTGGCAACTCAAAGATTATGGTACAGAGACTCAAATTGGCTATCATGAAGATTATGAGACATATATCAATAGCTTAAATCTTGTTTGGCAGGAGTGCTACAGAGTTTTGAGCCCAGGTTGCAGGCTTTGTATAAACATAGGCGATCAATTTGCGCGTGCAGTATATTATGGACGCTACAAAGTCATTCCAATTCGTACTGAAATTATTAAATTTTGTGAAAGTATCGGATTTGACTATATGGGTGCGATTATCTGGCAAAAACAAACAACAACGAATACTACGGGGGGAGCATCGCTTATGGGCAGTTTTCCTACTCCACGCAATGGTATAATTTCCATCGATTATGAGTTTATTCTGATATTTAAAAAGTTAGGAAATGCGCCCAAGGTCAGTAAATCATGCAAACAGGCATCAAAAATGAGCGTTGAGGAATGGAAAACTTATTTTTCAGGACATTGGAATTTTGCTGGCGCAAGGCAGGAAGGGCATATTGCCATGTTTCCAGAAGAGCTACCGCGCCGCCTTATCAAAATGTTTGCTTTTGAAGGCGAGACCGTACTAGACCCCTTTATGGGAAGCGGTACTACTGCGCTTGCTGCACGAAACTTGGGTAGAAATTCCATAGGATACGAAATCAACCCTGAGTTTATCGAGATTGCTAAGAAAAAGCTGGATATACAGCAAATAGATTTGGCTGGAGCCAAATATGTATTTCAAGTTGATAAGAATAGTTTTGATATAAAGCAAGCATTTGAAAAATTGCCTTATCGTTTTACTGATAACCAGCAGTTAGACAAAAAAATAGATCCTAAAAAGTTGCAGTTTGGGTCAAAGATAGATAAAGACAAAGTAGAAGGTGAGATTTCTTATTATTCGGTGAGTGAGATTATAAGCCCTGAACTTGTTCGTTTATCAAATAATATGATTGTAAGACTACTTGGCATTAGAGGTGTCGATAAATTCAATACCCAAGCGATTCAATTTTTAGAACAAAAAACAAAAGGGCAAAAAGTTTTTCTCAAATTTGATACTTTAAAATACGATTCTGAAAATAGGCTTTTTGTGTATCTCTACTTGAAAAATAAAACTTTTATCAATGCGCATCTAATTAAAAATGAACTTGTAGCGGTTGATAAATCCGTGGATTTTAAATATAAAAGTAAATTTTTAAAACTAATAGAAAATGGCAAAAGAGTGGATATTGAATAGTGCTATGAATCGTTTTCAGCTTAACTTTAAGAGAAATGTAGGTCCTACATCGGAGAGTATTCGAAAGTGCGAACCTAAATCTTTAGAAGAATGGCGCGCGTATTATTTTGAAAATGTGAGACCAAAATTGCTTTATAGCTACTCTGCCAAAATTGATGGAAAAAAAACGATTGTAAATCAAGAAATTGTATCTGAAATAAAAAGCGAGATAGATAGATTGAGCCAAGCGAAAACGCAGGGCTAAAAATCATTACATCAAAAAAAACAAAACACTGAAAATATTATGCATAAGATACCACAAGACAAACTGCAAAATATAGCCAATAATACGGGGCAGCTCGTTGAGGTTATCAACGAAGGCATTCAATGGGTAAATCACTATTTGAAAGATGCCACGCGTGCCGATACAAACTACGACGTCAAAAAGTATAGGCGAACATTAAATAAAGTTAAAGCTGTTGTTACTGAAAAGCCAGTAATTGCACTTTTTGGTGCAAGCCAGGTGGGTAAGTCGTATATGGCAAATAACCTCTTATATGACAACGACAACAAACTTTTAGTGTATAACCACCCCGACAACGAAACGATCGACTTTATCAAATACATCAATCCCGAGGGAAAGGGTAATGAAGCCACAGGGGCTGTTACACGATTTACAGCAGATTATGAGCAGGATAAAAATCGCTTCCCCGTCAAAATCAAAGTATTTAGTCCCAAAGATGTAATTGCTATTTTGTGCGATACTTATTACTACGATTTCAACGACAGAAACCCTTTACCTTCAAAAGAGCATATCAAGGAGCATATCCAAGAAATTGCAAGCCTTAAGGGGAGTAGTAAGCAAACAGTGCTCAACGACGATGATATTTACGAAGTAAAAGAATACGTAGAAAAATACTTCTTCAAAAATTCTTTTGTTATGGAATTGCGTGATAGTGGCTTTTGGGACGTTGTCGCTGATGCTATTTCACATATTCCGCATACGAGTTGGGTGGCTGTGTTAGAAATTCTTTGGAATAAGCACAAAGAAATAAGTGGTATTTTCCGTACCTTTATGAACTACCTCAATGAGCTTGAGTTTCAAACTGAAATGTTTGTCCGCTTTGAGGCGCTATATCGCAAAAGTGGACGTGCGCTTATCAATGTACAGACCTTGCAAGATTTGTTCGATGATAATCATTCCTTTCAGGTTCAGTCTAAGGTAGGTAAAGTTTTTACAGCAAGTGCTGCAAAACTCTGCTTTGTAACCTCTGAAATTGCTTTGAGCGTATCGCAAGGCTCGATAGATAATCGCCCGTTTATCAAAGAAGTAGATATTATAGATTTCCCCGGCGCGCGTTCACGTCCAGAGGTTCACGATTTGGCAGAAAAAAGCCTCCTCGAGATGCTTTTACGAGGTAAGGTTTCTTATCTTTTCAACTACTACTCGTCTAATTATAAATCCAATACGCTTTCGGTTTGTATGCGCACGCAGCAGACCAACGTAACGACCGTGCCACGTCTTGTAAATCAATGGATTGAAGATAATTTAGGTGAAAATGCCGAAGAGCGTACAGCAAATATCAAATCGGATATCTCCCCACTTTTTATTATATTTACTTGGTGGAACACACAGCTTGAATTTAAAAAGGCTACTGACGACCCAGACCCTTCGGAGCGCATCGAAAAACTTTTTGAGACCCGATTCAGACAAGAGGTTATAGGAGACTATAAATGGCATGAGCAGTGGATGTTTAAAGGGGGCGCACTCTCGCGGTTTTATAATTTTTATCTATTGCGTGATTTTAAAGAATCGCTCGGTATTTTCAATACTGATGCTGACGGCAAAGAAGACCCTAATAATCCTTTTACAAGTCCAGAGCAGGAGGATTTTCACAAGCGTTATTTTGATAAATTTGTAGAATATCATAAAAACGAAAATCGCTTTTTTCCAAACCCCGAAATGAACTTCGAGGAAGCTAGTACTGTTAATAAAGATGGTAGCGAGCTAATTATCAAAAACTTAGTGCCTGTCTCTTCTAACACAGTCAGCGTACCGATTTATTTGAATATCTTGAATAAGTCCTTGGAAAAAGCTCAAGCGGAGCTCGATAAGCATTATCATAGCGATAAAGCTGATGAGCAAATTAGAGACGCTGCACGGATTGGTTCGGAGTTACAACTCAAAATGAATATTGTTTTCGGACTCGATGCCTTTTATTTTGGAAGCTTTGTCGAGCATCTTACAGTTTCAGAAGATGAGATTATAGAGTTTTATCATGTACTTTTGCGTAGCGAAAAACTCGTGAGAAAAAAAGATACTAATCAGTATATTTTGATTCGTGCACGTAGCCCTCGCATTACTTCTGATAAAACTTTTACTGAAAACCTTGAGGTGCTAAGGCAAGATTATAACCGAGATTCGCTTGAGGAAACCGAGCAGTTTTTTGTAGAAAATGAAGGTATTGATTTGAACGAACTCTTTTATGGAGATTTGCATAACTTGCAAAATAACTCTCTTATCCTTGCCGAAAATGCAAAAGATTATTGGATTGAAAAGAAGCTAAATCCCGATAAATTTGAGTATTTCATAGAGAAGGGGTTTAACAAAAATCTATTAGAACGCCTTTTTGATAACCTAAAAGTGAGCTTTAAAAAACTCAAAATTAGCAAAAAAATCGCTTCTGAAATTCGTGAGTTTGTAGATGTCAATCAGCGAATTGATATGGCTGAAGATATGATTGCACATATCACCGCAGGAAAAATTAACGAATTTGTAAACTCTGTTGGCTGGTCTTATTACTCTGACGAAGAAAAATTTAAAATCAAAGAAACCAATAAAGCAAATAACTTAAATTTGACCATCCCAGAGGATAAAGAAATGTTCTATTCCTTAGAAAAAACCGATGAGCTCGCAGAAGAAAACCGAATGTCGGTAGAGCGACTTATCGATTACATGGATAACCTTAATGAAAATTTGAGCAGACGTCCTATTGATTTAGAAACCATAAAATATGTCCCTATGATTCGCAATTACCAACGCTGGAGCGAGCTTATGCGTATCTCTTTTATTGCAAATTGTGATATTCCGACTTATAACGTCGAAGCAAATCAAGAATTAGGGCAGATTTTGGACAAACTCAAAAACTTTAAATATCCAACAATAGCAGAAATGTAGCATACCACATGGTCTGGCTCTCCATAGCATGGTAGAACAGACCATACTACTATACATTTATTCCATAGCCCGCTATGGAATAATGGGCTTAGAGATAACATTTCTCATAGAAATGTTATCTCTGGTTGCTTAGTAGTATGGTATGAGAACAGAACTTACTCTTTGGCCTGCAATTTTTAAAATTACAAACTCAAGCCCAGAATAATATGGCTAATAGCATAATACTCGAGGTTAGCTTAGATAGCTACCAGTCTTTAGTGTGGCGGAAGCAATCCGTACATACACAATATGCACGCTTAAAAAACTATCTCCGCCGTCATCTTGGTGATGATGTGGCTTCGCTTTTTGCAGAGCCATACATACCCGAAGATGCACTTAGGGGAATAAAAAAAGCAGCTTGGCGTTCGGAGGTTGTGAGTAAAAAAGCAAGACCCCTCACAGCACTTTCAGAGCAGGAGCAGTTAGCAGCTAATGCCGTACTACAAACTAAGCTAAATCAACTTTTAAATTATTCGCAAGAGCTCCTCGAGTCTGAAAATATAGAGGACAACAAATGGGGACAGCTCATCAACAAAGCCCTTGAGATTCCTGATGAGTCGCATATTATTGTCGAAGGTGATGAAGTTGTGCTTGCCGCTTGGGGGTTTCAATACAAAAACAAACCCCAGCCGCTCAAGCTCAAAAAAGTAGAAGCTACGCCACCCATTGCAATCAAAGAAGTACAGCCACAAGAGACAGAGCAAACTGAAAAAAAAACAGAGCAACCTTTGCCTACAACTCAAAATAACGACGAAAAAGAGGCAAAAAATGCGCAAAAAGAAGAAGAACCCAAAGCAGAAACAGACAAAGAGGAAACAAAAGATGAGCCTAAGTCAAAGAAAAAATTCAATAAAAAATGGCTCTTGCTTTTGCTGATTCCTTTGCTTATGGCTGGCGGTTGGTGGCTTTGGAAAAGTGGTATATTTACGCCTTCTATTCTGCCCCCAGAGTCAGGCATTATTGTGCCGATTGATAGTACTGATATAGTAGATTCGCCAGATAGTGTACGCCGTATTGTGGCTGATAGACTCAATATTGCACTCACAGGAGAAAATAAAAATATCGAAGAGTTTGCCAAACTTTTTAAAAAAGAGTACCCTGATAAGGTGTATAAAATTTTGTATTACGACACGCTTACTTATCGCTTGCAGGTGCGCATACCCGCTGATAGGCGCGAGGAGCTCAAAACTGAAATTCCCGAGAGGCTCAAACCTTTTAAAATGCTAATTTGGTATGAAGGACTTTTTGATACAAGCTCTAAGCCCAGCGATGCAGGGTTTAGTAATGAACGTTTTTACTGGTATCACGAGCGTGTAAAGGCTTTTGATGCGTGGCAAACAACTAAAGGAGACTCGAGCCTGATTGTCGCTATTATTGACGACGGCTTCGACCTTAGCCACCCAGAGTTTGCTGGTAAAATTTATAAACCTTGGAACGTCCCTGAACACTCCTCACTCGTAGGCATTGGCGCAGGCATGTTTCACGGTACGCACGTCGCCTCCACTGCTATTGCTTGGGCAAACAATTCCGTAGGTGTATCTGGTATTGCACCTAACTGTCTTTTTATGCCTATTCAAGTCGCTAATCGCAATGGTATGATGACCACTACCGCCGTCATAGATGCGGTACTTTATGCTATCAACAACGGCGCTCATGTCGTAAATATGTCTTTGGGAATGCCAGTAAGCGAATCCGTCATGAGAAAGCTACCTGCTGAGCAGGAGCAAATTATTGCACGCACTTATCCCCAAGAAGAAGCATTTTGGAACGAACTTTTTAAAATTGCACACGATAATAACGTAACTTTTGTGCTCGCTGGTGGCAATCAAAATGTACTTATTGGCTTAGACCCCATGCAGCGCAGTTCGCATACAATCAAAGTCTCGGCTACTGCGCCAGACAACACAAAGGCAGCTTTTAGCAACTACGGCTCGCGCTCCACTTTGAGTGCGCCCGGTGTACAAATTTATAATGCCTTGCCCAATAACAGCTATGGGTTTTTAGATGGTACAAGCATGGCAGCACCTATTGTAACTGGTGGTATTGCGCTGCTCAAATCCGTTAGCCCAACGCTTACTACAACAGATATTATAGAAATTTTACAGACTACAGGGCTGCCTGTTAATTCTGCTGATAGGCAAATGGGGAATATCATTCAGCTCGATAAAGCAATGGGTATCGCAGAAAATAATCGTGGACGAGCCCCTCGTGTAGATTGCCCCGATTTGCAAGACCGAATCGATGACCTTTGGCGTGAGATAGAAAGAATCAGAAGAGATTGCGAAGAACGTCAGAACCGAAATTCAGATACTTTACGCATACCGCCAGACGAGCAAGATAATTTTGATTTTGCCGTAGGTAAATGGAAAAGCACTACGCAAATTCATAATTTTGCAGGGCAGCGCATCACTCTTTATTTTGATTTTTATGCCGATGGAAGAGGCGAAGTTACACTTGTAGAGCCTGATCAAACCGAATGCAAAGGACCTCTTACGCTCGGACTCGCATCAGGCGTATTTAATATCAATCAAACACAGGACTCTCGTTGCATCACAAATGACAAAACTTATAATCCTTATATTTTTGAATGCAAACCCGATGCAAGTGGTAGAGCGAAGTGCCATGCCGAGAATAAAAACGATGCGTCTAATCAATTCGAGTTTAGCTTAGTTAAAATCAAATAATCAAACAAGTAATATGACAACAAAACAAAACAAAAATAATAAGTCAGAGCAGCAAGTCTTGATGGGCATAGTTCCAAGCATATTTATGTACATCGGACTTACTTTTGCCACAGTTTTTTCTTTTATGGGGCTTATTTATGCACTTCGTGGAAATATTCCTATAGCGACATTCCTGAGCCTAATTATACTTGTCGCTTTGATGGCATTGGCTTATTTTTTGGTAAAATACAAAACCAAGCCCCGAGGGCATGAAAACAAAAAGCCTGAGTACGTCATGCTTGCTGCTTATGCGGTTATTTTTAGTTTGATTTTTCCGATTTGTTTTCATTTTGTAGATATTGAGTTTAGCCGTAAAGATGCACTCAAGCAGCAAGCCATAGACAAACTCAATGACTTACAAACGATGAAAAACGAGTATAGACGAAGCTCAGAGCGTGCCGTTAATAGTTTTAAAGACTCGGTAGATGCTACACTAAATAGCTATTTCGTAACCGTGCGTTATGAAATAGCTCGCCCGCGTACATTACTCACACGATTATTACAAACTGAAAGTATTGATTTTGCTCGTTATGAGCGAAATCCGAATGACCCCCGCACCAAAGAAATGCTCAAAAAGCAAATCGAGCGTGTCAGAGACGAACGTGCAGCAACAATAAAAGCTAATCATAACCTCGGAGACCTAACCAACGAGTTTAATGACTTTTTTACTGAAGCTATGCCCGTATTTACGAACTGGAACAGACTCAAAATTAGTTATTACTATAGCCAAACTGATGAGATACAACAAAAAATGCGCAATAGCATGAAACAGCGCATTCCAAATTTCTCTTATCAAGGTACTTCTGATGTACCGATACAGTTAGATGCTATTAGTGTGTCGTTTGCGCAGGCTTCTATAATCAAGATTGTGGCTATAATGCTCCTTTTGACTTTGTTGCATGCATGCATATTGATGCCATATATCTTTGCAGATAGAGCAAACTATGGAGGCTTAATTCGTAAAGCAGGCAAGCAGGAAACATTAGAAGGCAATATTGACCTCTAAGCAGTTCAACTTTTAAAATAAAGCAAAAATATAATAAACCTAAGTAAAACATGGCTAAACTTACAGGAAACGTCGCCGCAGCATATAAAAATCGTATTAAGCGTGGAAAAATAAAAGGTGAGATTCTTAAAGAAGTGCTCGAGAGTGGCAAGCTCGATGCGCAGGAACTTATTCGTGAAAATATTATTACACAAGAGCAGTATGATGCCCTTTACGAAACTGTATTGGACACAAAGCCAGAAGAGCCTATAAAAGAGCCTACACCACCTCCAATACCAACACCAATACCAACACCTCCTGATATAACAGTGGAGGATGTGGTAGAGGAGCCTAATATACAGGTAGAAATACCGCCCCCACCCAAAGAGCCTACAAGGGAAGAGCGGCGGGCTGCTATAGAGGATAAGATTAGAAAAAATTTATCCTCTGATGAAGATATTAGAAATTATGTTTTTGAGGGCTTGTTTACTGCTGATGAGTTGCTTGAAAAACAGCTGATTAGTAGCGAACGCAAAAGACGACTTTTTCCAGAAGTTGTAAAAGTTCCTTTTGGTGATTGGGATAACGTGCCACCTCTTAAGGAAAACCGTGTTGATGTATTTGTATTGGGCGTGGCGAGCTCGGGTAAGTCTTGTTTTATGGCGGGGCTGCTTCATTATGCTGATTCTATTGGTCGCATTCAGCATCATATCGAGAACAGAACCGGGTATCAATATGCCAATACTTTGATTGATGCTGTAGGAAGAGGCTTAGTACCTCCGCCAACTTCTGTAGATCATATTCAGTATATGGCTTGCGATTTGATTGATGACGATGGGGATAAGCACCCATTGACATTTATAGAAATGAGTGGTGAAGTCTTTGAGGGCTGTCATTTGAAAACTATAGACGAGGTGCCGGTGAAGCTCAAGAGTTATTTTTTTGAGAATCCTAACCGAAAAATTGTATTTTTAGCGATAGACTACGGACTTACTTTTAGCAATGACGTATCACAGCGCACACAGTTTGATTTTATCTTGAAATTTTTAGAAGAAAATGGTATGATTCAAAACTTAGAGTGCTTAGTACTTATACTTACTAAGTGGGATAAATCTCCAGATCAAAGTGAAGAAGCTGCCAAAGATTTTTTGCAAAAACGTTACATGAGCTTAATTCGCCTTTGCCGTGACTTTAAGGAAAAATATGGTCTTAATTACTATATTTATCGTTTTAGCTTAGGGAAATTTCATCACGCACATAGCTATGACTATAATGAAGCTGATTCTAAGCGTATTTTTGAGTTGCTCTGCCAGTTCTCGCCCATTCAGCAAGAACCTAAAAAGCCAGGTTGGTTCAACAAACTTTTTAAATAATATTCTATTATTTCCATAGTTATTTTTGGTTGTAGCTTATAAAACCTTAGCCTAATTATTATGAATTTTCAAAGTCATTATACCTATCCCGCTTGGGTGGTTTGGGGAACAAAGCGTGGCAAAAAAGTCTTTTTTTTTGAAGGCATTGCAGAGGAAAACGAGGAAGTCAATGAAAAACTGACTGACGTGCGTACCCCAGTGCAGTTTGTGCGCACAATGCTCACATTTTATGGTATCGAAAATGCCGAGACTTATCGTAGCTTTACGATATATCGCAGTATTTATGACTGGGCAGGGCGTTTAGGCTATTATGCTATATCTGTCCTGCTGCCGCATGGCAAAGCTATGCCCGAAACGACAAGCATAAGGGAACTCTTACAAGAACTATCTGATAAGTACTTTGATGAAAATATTAAAAACTCGCCACAAATTAATCGCATTAAAGAAGATGCGAAAGAGCCTATTAATCACGCCATTATCAAAGAACTTGTAGAGAGAGAGACGTATAGCCTTATACCACAAAATTACGACCTTCTTGAAAAACCTCAAAATAAAGGCTGTACGATAAAGTTTCAAAATGAGCAGGAGGTTGAGATGTTATTTAAAAACTACAAGAGCAAAGAGCTTCAGGCTTTTCGCCAAATTTTTATTTTACCTAACGAGGTGCAAGATATAGATTCGAGTTTACCTGTATTGCCCATACCCTCGAGATTTACTGCCGTTGTGCAAAAAGAAAAAGAGCTAAAAATACAAGACAAAGAGAAAAAAACAACCTTACAAAAAGAAGTACAGGAAGCAACTTCAAACGACAAGAAGGAATCGCTTGTCAGTGACAATGCAAAAACAAATAAACAACAACAACACAAAGATTCTAACAAAAAAAAACAAAAAAATAATACAGAAGTAAATAACAATGAAAATACCGAGCCACCAAAGGCTAAAACTCCTAAGCCTATTTTTATTGTGCTTGCTATTGTAATCGTGATTGTGGTCGTAATAGGCCTTATTTTTGGACTTAAAAACACCGAAAAAACCCTCGAGCCTTATGATTATCGTGCATTAGAGGAGAGTCTTGACTCAGCCGCAAGGCTAATTATAAATCCTAAAGAGCCTTGGAATCCTGAAACATATCAACAAGTACAAATACTTTTTGCACAGAAAGCAGCAGAGTTTGAGGCTGCTAAAAAAGCCGGGCGTATATCACAAGAAGCCATCATCGAGAGTATAGATGGTAAAATAAAGACTTGGAGCGAACAAACTCAAAAAGTATATGCGCGCAAACTTACTACCGAAATTGATTCATTTCTCGTGCAGACTGATTTTGATAAGGCACATCTAAGAAAATTAGATTCCTTAGGAAGGCAGATACAGCTCGATAGCACAAGAACAGCCCAAATCAAGGCATTTACAAATATAGCCGAACTGGTTTTTAAAGCCAATAGAATTATTGCTGGAGATTCCTTACACACAAAAGGAAATGCTATTGTAGCAGAATTTGATAACCTCTGGAAACAAGAGAATTATAATTTTTTGAATGAAAATCAAAAATACGAACTTGTATTATATCGTGATATCGTCTCGGCAATAGCTTCACAAGGAAGTTATGATAAAATGGTAGAATGGACAAAGCGTACGCGTACACCGAAGAGAAGACAAGAAGTAGAGCGTTTTTTGCAAAACCGAAGCAATCGCTAAACTTTGAATTTAAATAGTCATATTCAAAAACCTCAAAATATAGTTTTAAATGCAAATCAAAAAAATACTTAGCAATCCAATATTGATGCTTGTTATCGTACTTACGATAGTAGGCACGGTTATTTTTATTTCACAAATATTTATAGGAAAAGAAGGAACCGCACTCCGAACCACACCTGACGACTCAAATCCAAGCTACCTCAAACTTAGAGAAGATATAAGTGCGCTCGAGAAAAAAAAGTGGGAAAGATTTGATTACAGACTCATCAATGAAAATATTGATAAGTATCTTGCAGCTACACCCACACCTCTTATAACCGAAGAGCAAGCTATAGACTTGAGAAACCTGCTTGTAAGTCAATATTTTGTCCAACTTAACGATACGGCAATTAGCTTTCTGAAAAATGGCGAGCAGTTGAGTCATTTGCAAGCCATAGAAAACGAATTGCAAACCCTTCAAACAGAAGCTGATGATAAAGTAAAAGCTATTCAGGATATATTGAAGGTCTATAAAGATGCTATCGCAATATGCAACGAAATAGATAATTATACAAAAAGACAAAAATATGACCAAACACGATCTGCTGATTTGGAAAGTAAGGTAAAGGATTATCAAACAGCGCAGTATATTATGGATAATAGGTTCGTACAAAATAAGATCAACCAAGCAGTCCGACACCTGCTAGCGCATCGTAATCTCGGACGTGAAGTCGATAGACTCTTACCCTTGAATAGAGAA
Source organism: Bernardetiaceae bacterium (assembly GCA_020832465.1). Lineage (GTDB taxonomy): Bacteria > Bacteroidota > Bacteroidia > Cytophagales > Bernardetiaceae > JAFIER01. Next base: position 548 of record JAFIER010000119.1, on the reverse strand, counting down.
GGGAAACTCAATTGGGATAGAATAAATTGGGTAGAAGTCGTGATGTATAAAAATACAAATGCTACAAGATTGAGAACCTACAGCTACTACGAAAAATATTTTAACGAAATTGAAGAGCAGCGAAGGCAATGGGTGGACCAAAGGCAAGAGCGAAAACGACAACAGCGATGGTAGCGCACTTTTCCCAAAGGATTGTTGTTTTATAAAAAAACAGAACTAATAAAAACATCAAAATCATGGAAAAACAACCTTGGACATACGAGCAGATTTTAGATTTATTTGCCGAAACAGACAAAAAATTTGAGGCTTCTAATAAAGAGTTAAATAGGAAATTCGAAGCCTCCAATAAGGCAATGGATAAGAAATTTGACGAGTTACGCAAATTTATAAAAAACGTATCACGTCAGGTAGGCGAGATTACGGATACGCTTGGTCGTTTTGCGGAGGAGCAGATAAGTCCACGAGTTTTGGAGTTTTTCCAAGAGCGTGGTATAGATTTACGAGAGGTTTATCAGCGTGTGGTGGTGAAAGATGAGCATCAGCAGTTT